>CAXUIG010000093.1:0-22006 GCA_964250845.1 uncultured bacterium
CCCTCACCCCCTCACCCCCTCAACAGAGCTATTACCACAGAAGGCAACTTGGGCTCAAATGCTCTCCAACTATTACAACAGGGCTTAAGACTTTACCAAGCAGAACACTTCCCTGAGGCAGTAAAGGTTTTACAACAGGCGTACCAAGCATTTCAAACCCAAGGTGATCGGCCCAGCCAGGCGCTAGCATTGAACTATCTCTCCTTAGCTGAGCAACAGATGGGACAGTGGAAGAGTGCAACCGAAGCGATCCGAGACAGTTTAAAGCTATTAGAGATACGTTCAAACAAAAACAACTCTAAACAGCACTTATCACTCCTTGCCCAAGCTCTCAACACCCAAGGTCAGTTGGAACTTGCTCTAGGACAATCAGAAAAAGCTCTCACCAGTTGGGATGGGGCTACCACTGCCTACACCCAAATTGGTGATGCTGGTGGAATTATTGGTAGCCAGATCAACCTGGCTCAGGCACTCCAGGCTTTGGGGCTTTACCGTCGAGCCTTAATAACGCTAAAGGGAGCGAATCAGACCCTCCAACAGCAACCGGACTCTCTGCTCAAAGCCACTGGATTGCTCAGCCTGGGTAATGCCCTGCGAGTAGTCGGCGATTTAGATCAGAAAGATTCTCATGTCACTGAAATAGGTAGCCTCGGTTCCCGGCAGGTTTTAGAGCAAAGTTTGGCTGTGGCTAAACGGGTGCAATCTCCTGAAGCTGTTGCAAAAATCCACCTCAGTTTAGGTAACACTGCCCAAGCTCAGCAAAACACTGAAGAAGCTTTAGAGTTTTATCGACAAGCGGCTACCCCCTCTGCCTCACCCATGACGCAGCTCCAAGCCCAACTGAATCAACTGCACCTGTTGGTAGAGACACGGCAATGGTCAGTTGCTCAGACTTGGTTGCCCACGATACAGCTCAAGCTTACCACCTTGCCGCCAAGTCGGAAGACGATCTACGCTCGCATTAACTTGGTTCAGAGTTTGATGCAGATGGGGAGAGAAGAGACCTCTGCCCAGCTCCTAGCTACCGCTATCCAACAGGCTAAAACCTTGGCAGATCCACGAGCCCAAGCCTATGCCTTAGGTACTCTAGGTGGACTGTATGAGCAAACACAGCAGTGGTCTGCGGCTCAAGACCTGACTCAGCAAGCTTTACTTTTAGCCGAAGGCATTCAGGCACCAGATATTGCCTATCGCTGGCAATGGCAGTTAGGTCGTATACTCAAGGCACCAGGTAATCCTCAAGGCAACACGATTGGGGCGATCGCCGCCTACACCAAAGCAGTAAATCTCCTCAAGTCTTTACGCAGTGATTTAGTCGCCATCAATCCAGAGGTTCAATTTTCTTTTCGGGAGGAAGTAGAACCCATATATCGTGAACTCGTGAGTTTGCTCTTGCAATCTGGAGGTAATGAACCTAGTCAACAAAATCTATCCCAAGCTCGGGATGTAATTGAGTCACTTCAATTGGCTGAGCTAGAAAACTTCTTCCGCAAAGCCTGTTTAAATGCCCAGTCCGTTCAGATTGACCAAGTTGATAAGACAGCAGCAGTCATTTATCCAATTATATTGGCTGATCGCCTAGAGGTCATCCTCTCGCTGCCGAACCAGTTACCGAACCAGTCCCTGCGCCACTACAAAATTTCTCTACCCCGAGACCAAGTTGAAAACACCATCGAGCAATTGCGTCAAAAACTTGTAACCCGAACCTCTAGCGAGTTTTTGCCCATTTCTCAACAGGCGTATAACTGGTTGATTCGACCGCTCGCATTAGAGTTGGAAAAGAGCAAAGTCAAAAACCTCGTGTTTGTGTTAGATGGTTCGCTGCGGAATATCCCGATGGCTGCTCTTCACGATGGGCAACATTTTCTGCTCGAGAAGTATAACATTGCTCTAACACCAGGTTTACAGCTATTAAACCCCCAACCTTTGACGCGGCAACGACTGCGAGCCCTCGTTGCTGGAATAACAGCACCGCGCCAAAACTTTTCTGCATTGCCCGGTGTGCAAGTCGAATTGAATGAAATCAAATCTGAAGTTCCGACTCGAGTGCTTCTTAATCAGGGATTTACCAGCACTGCCTTCAAAGATGAACTTAAGTCGTTTTCTGCTCCTATAGTACACCTAGCAACCCATGTTCAATTTGGCTCCACGGCCAAAGATACCTTCATTGTTACTTGGGATGCTCGCGTTAATGTGAACGATTTGAATAGTTTACTACAAAATAGGCAGACAAACAGCAGTGGCGCGATCGAACTACTCGTCCTTAGTGCTTGCCAAACAGCGGTTGGGGACAAACAGGCTGCCTTAGGGCTGGCTGGAGTAGCAGTACGGTCTGGGGCACGTAGTACATTGGGAACGCTTTGGGTTGTGAGCGATGAGGCTACTACTGTCGTTATGGGTCAGTTTTACAAACAGTTGGCTGACACTAAAGTGACTAAAGCAGAAGCCCTTCGTCGTGCTCAACTAACCCTGTTGAAAAATCCTACATTTAAACATCCGTACTTTTGGGCCCCCTATGTTATGGTAGGCAACTGGTTATGATGCCGCAAAAGTTTCGCAGATAAATTCGGAATTCCTAGTAATTAAAATGTAGCACAATATATGGTATCTAGCAACACTTCCGGGGAATAGGCATGAAAAAAATATTCTGGGTGAGATACCTGGCGGCAATCTTAGTGTTTGCCCCCTTGATGTCTTTACGTTCCATCAAGGCAGTAGCACTAGTCCCTATGTACCTAGCTGAAGCGCACTCTGCCTACGACCAACACATGCAACTCGGTTACGATGCCACCAGGCAGAGAAACTATTCAGTTGCTTTAACTTACTTTAAGCAGGCACTGCAGGAAAACTCTGGGGATCGGTATGCAGCTGTAGCAGTTCGCAACCTAGAAGGTTACGTTGCTCGCGATCGCCAGGCGGCTGATCGAGGTGGAACCAACCTTGCCTACATATCTCCCAGCCTAGGGATACCCAGTAGGCGGGTACCAGGGGCATCGCGGGCAAGAAGTTGCTTGCAGAGTGCCGAGTCTCTAACTGCCCTGACACCAGAAAAGAATCCTGTCTTAACGACAGCAGGGAATCCAGTATTCTTTTTCTATGTTCCTAAAACCTCTGCACGATCACTGGAGCTAGTTTTGCAGAATCCAAAAAACGACCAGCAGTTTTACAAAGCCACATTTAAGACTAGTGGCGAGCCTGGTGTGGTTAGGCTTAGCCTTCCTGCTAACTCAACGAAGCCACCTTTAAAAATTGGCAAAGAGTATCATTGGAGTTTTTCAGTGATTTGCGAACCCCAAGATCGAAGTCAAGATCTAGTGGTGGAAGGATCGATCCAACGAATGGCTCCTGACCAAAACCTGAGTGTTGAGTTAGAGAAAGCGGCGCCCCAGGAGCGTGCTGTCCTCTATGCCACAGCTGGATTTTGGCAAGACACGCTGGCAACTCTGGCTGAGTTACGCAGCTCCCGTCCTAACGATTCAGGAGTAACTACTGACTGGAAACAACTGTTGAAATCAGTAGGCTTAGAAGGAATTGCTCAAGAACCTCTAGTGCCGTGTTGTGTGGTGCTAAAATAAGCGATTGCAGCAAAAAAATGCTTAGTCAAGTCTCAGAAAAAAAGATGCATATAGTCAGATGGCTGCTTGCAGTCGGCTGGCTGACATTGATTTTTTCTCTACTAAACGACCCTATATCACCTTGGTTTACAGATCCTAGCAACCTAAGTAGTCCCTTTCATCTCCATCCTGAGATTTATCTCGACCCCGAAAAATGCGTCAAAGTTCAGGGAGTGTGTCTACCACAACAGCCTTATTCCATAGGACCACGAATCTTCTGGGCGATGGTTCTCCCCATAGCAATTGTAATTCTGCTGGTGTTTGGTCATGAATTTTGGCGGCGGATTTGTCCTTTGTATTTCTTTTCCCAGATTCCTCGGGCATTAGGGATTCAGCGGAAGCGCAAGGTGTTTAACCCAAGTACAGAAAGCGTTCACTACGAGTTGGCTGGGGTAGGTCCAGAGTCCTGGCTAGGTCGAAACTACTTATATCTGCAACTTTGTCTTTTCTATATTGGATTAAATATAAGGCTGCTATTTGCTAACGGCGATCGCCTAGCAATGGCTATTTTTCTCTTCTTCACTATATTATCAGCAATAGTAGTAGGTTTCCTATTCAAGGGTAGAAGTTGGTGCCAGTATTTCTGCCCGATGGCGCCTGTACAGATGTTTTACACAGGACCGCGGGGGTTGTTGGGGAGCGATGCCCACCTGAGTCCGTCACAGAGCATCACCCAGTCCATGTGCCGAACTGTAGACAGCTCTGGTCAGGAAAAAAGTGCCTGTGTCAGTTGCCAATCTCCTTGTATAGATATTGACGCGGAACGTTCCTATTGGGAGGGAATCACCAGACCGGAGCAGAAACTGGTCTTCTACAGTTATTTCGGGCTGATGCTGGGATTCTACTTTTTTTACTTCTTGTACGCCGGGAACTGGAATTATTACTATTCAGGTGCTTGGAGTCATGAACCAGGTCTTTTAAGCACACTTTTCCATCCAGGATTTTACATATTCAATCACCCGATTCCCATTCCCAAATTAATTGCGGCTCCCCTAACCCTCGCTGGTTTTGGGGCAGCCAGCTATTTTGTTTGTTTGAACTTGGAAAGGGCTTTTAGAGCCTATTTGAAACGGAAAAAAAAATACCTGAGTGACGAACAAATACTGCACATTTGTTTTGTATTGTGCACATTTGTATCTTTCAACGTCTTCTTTATCTTCGGCGGTCGCCCCAATATTAATTTAGTGCCTAACTGGGCAGTGCTAGTGTTCAACGGATTCATAGTTCTGGTAAGCAGCTTGTGGCTTTATAGAAGCTTAAGTCGTAGCAAAGAGCGTTATTCACGGGAGAGCCTGGCAAATAGTTTACGTCGGCAGCTCAACAAGCTGGCAATAGACTGGTCCAAATTCCTCGAGGGGCGTTCACTCCAAGATCTGATACCAGATGAAGTGTATGTTCTAGCAAAAGTCCTGCCCGGTTTTAGCCGCGCAGACGGACTGAGGGTTTACAAAGGGTTGCTACAGGAAGCCTTAGAAGATGGCATCCATTCTGGTAAAAGCCTAGAGGTACTCAAGGATGCACGCAAGGAATTGAGCATTAGTGATAAGGAGCATTATGATGTCTTAACAGAACTTCGGGTCGAAGAGCCATCTCTGCTTGAGCCACAAAAGCAACTAACCCGCGAAAACAGATTACGGATCGAGGGCTATCGGCGTGCACTAGAGTTACTGCTGCTGGAGTTGGTGGAAAGCGGTACATCTCCTCAGAAAGCTACGAATCGCAAGCAAAAGCAAATTTTGGTTTTGAGACAGGAGTATGCCATAACTGCAGACGAACAAGAACAGGTTTTAGCTGAGATGTTTAATGACGATGGGGCTCTTGTATGCACAGCCGAGGTTCTATTGGCCCAGCTTCAAGACTTAGCTGTCTATGGCCAAGCACTGAACAAGTTGGTATCTAAGCCGCAAGCACCTGTTTATGTATTGTTACGCTCAACTGTGCAGCAGAAGCAACAACTCATCACCACACAACTACTAAGTATTCTAGAAATTCTCGGAGATTCTCCTGAAGCTAGGAATATTGCTGGCTACACAGGCATACTGGCTGCGAGCATAGTTAAAGAAATCCTCCGGTCTAAAGATGAGCAGTCAAAATGGCAGGAGCGTCTGAGTCCTAAAGTTATCAGTTTATTGCAACAAGCAGAAGACTCATCAACTCTAGCTAGCCTGCCGCGGACGAAGCCAGGCTTTCTAGAATCTCCAACTCGTCTGGGCATGCCGCGGACGAAGCCAGGCTTTCTAGAATCTCCAACTCGTCTGGGCATGCCGTCAACAAAGCTGGATTCTGCAGGAGATTCAGCTCAAAAGGATCTGCAAGTATTACGTCCAGGAGCAATCATTGATGTTCTGCTCGAACTTTTACAAGACTTAGATCCCCTAGTTCAAGCTGCGAGTCTTTATGCCCTGCATCAGCTTGATCCTCCCTTGGGGAGCGAGCAGGCACGCCAGTTAATGAATTCATTGCAAAGTATAGACTGGCTATTACGGGAAACAGCCGAAAATATTCTAGGGTACGGTAAGAGTAAGAATTCGCCTGCTAATGTGCCAACTCTAATTGCTCAGCTCAGAGCAATGGGGCGTACCGAACGGCTGAGCTTTCAGCAGCAAGTGATTCGAGTAGGACGAAGTCATGAAAACGACATTGTCATTTCGGATAACCGCGTCTCTCGAGAGCATGCGATTTTTTATCTGGATGAGCAAGGGGTCAGTGTTAAAGATTTGGGTAGTGCCAATGGTCTACGCATTGGTAGCGAACTTATTCACAACCAGCAGCAGCATCTGAGTCAGGGAGATATCGTTCGGTTCAGCACTGGAGATGAACTAGCCATGCTCGTTCACTGGGAGATGCGACCAGTGCAGGCAGATATGACCACGGAAGCTTTGGGAACGCTGGAAAAGTTGTTATGGCTTTATGAAAGCAGCTTTTTCCGGGGGCTGAAAGCAAATGCTCTAATTGAGCTTGCTCAGAACACCCAAATCCGAGTTTACCGTCCCGGAGAGGAAATCTGCCAAATGGGAGAGCCTGCTGACAAACTCCTAGTGCTAATTGATGGAGAAGCAAAGGTACGCGCTAGGCTTGAAGGTAGAGAGCAAATCATAGGAACTGTCTCACCAGGGCAAACCATTGGTGAACTAGGAGTGTTGACCCATATGAATCATTCTGCAACAGTGGTAGCAACGGCGGCGAGGACTCGGACTTTAGTGATCAATGCCAAAAATTTTGAGGCAGTCCTGCGTCAAGATCCACTGCTAGCAAGAAATCTTTTAGTAATGGTGAGTACTCGCCTCCAGGAAACTCTAAGTCAGGCATCTCCAGCTGCCCTATTCTGATTAATGTTAGCGCCTGCTTGTGTCATAGACGCGCTCATACAAGCTAGGCGAAGTTTTGGGATCAGGAGGCATGCTCAAAATTAGAGTATTAAATTCACAAAGACCAACTGAGATCAAGGAACTAGACTTAAAGCTGGAAACGATGCTCAACAAAGAGTGTCTTATTGGTCGCTTTCCTAACTGTGGCTTGGTTCTGGACAATGCTCAAGTGAGTCGCCTTCATGGCAAAATTTTCTTTCAGGACGGAAATTATTATTTTGCTGACCTCGCCAGTAGTGGTGGTTCCTGGATCAACGCTGAAAATGCCAAAGTCAACCAGGGCTATCTCCTGAAGGTCGGCGACGTTATTCGAATTGGTGGGTTCGTTCTGACAATCGTAGGAGTAGCGTCAGCGGAAGAACCAACAGTGGTGGTGCCAATTGAACAGAAGACGAGCATCTCTGTGCCTAATACTCAGGCTACACCTAGGGAAGCGCCGATTGCTGAAACTGCCTCTCCTGATGAATATATGCCGGTGGCGATGGTAGACCCGCTTGGGAGCGAGCGGTGGACAGAGGGCGAGATCACACTTCACTGTGTGCGAGTAATCGATGAAACTGTTGATGTGAAAACGTTTTGCTTGGTGGCAAATCCTCCCGTGCTATTTACCTACAAGCCTGGCCAATTTGTCACCCTCGATCTGGAAATCAACGGCTTCCAGGTGCTGCGCTCTTACTCGCTCTCATCTACTCCCTCACGGCCCCACACCTTAGAAATTACTGTCAAACGAGTTCCACCGCCACCCGCAAGTGAACCCGATACTCCACAGGGTTTAGTCTCTAACTGGCTGCACGAAAACGTTACAGCAGGCAGTGAAATAAAATTGAGTGGTCCCATGGGGAAATTTACCTGCTTCGCCAACCCTTGCCAGAAAATATTGATGATCTCAGCCGGGAGCGGGATTACACCGATGATGTCAATGTCACGGTGGCTCGTGGACACGGCATCCGAGTGCGATATTATCTTTTTCCATAGCGCCCGTAGCCCCAGCGATATTATTTTCCGGCAGGAACTAGAGCTGATGTCTGCCCGGTATCCTAATTTTAATCTAGCAATCACTACAACACGAAAAGAGACAGGCCAAAGTTGGCTGGGTCTAACTGGCAGACTTACTACAGCCATGCTACAAAGTGTTGCTCCTGACTTTATGGAACGCACTGTTTACGTCTGTGGACCCAACAGTTTTATGGAAGCGGTCACTCGAATGCTAGATGGTCTGGGCTTCCCGATGCAGAACTATTATGAGGAGAGCTTTGGTCCCCCACGGACAGAGAAACCGAAACCAGAACAAGCAACGCAACCTGCGCTCGACGACATAGCATTATCTCGTGGTGGCTTGAGGCAATGGCTAGGGAAATTACTGCCAACAGCTCCTTCTCCTGCTGAGCCATTTCCGGGCGAATATTCTACGGTTCCAGAGCCAGTAGTTGCCTCCCAGACTCCAACTTCCTCGGCGTCAACGCTCTCCCAGATTACTGTGGTCTTCTTTAAGTCTGGGAAAGAGGTTACCTGCGATGGTCAGGAGCCAATCCTGAACTTGGCAGAACTTGAGGGGGTCAAGATTCGCAGCAGTTGTCGGTCTGGTGTCTGTGGCACCTGCAAGAAGCAGAAACTGGAAGGAGAAGTGAGTATGGAAGGCTATGACCGTGAAGCCCTTCAAGAGAGCGAGCGGCAGGAAGGGTATATTCTGACTTGCATCTCCTACCCACTTGGGCGAGTTGTGATTGATGCTTAAGTGAGCTTGTGTTTGCGCCCGTCAATCGTTTGTCTCAGGAAATGCCGCCCCTTTTGTGCAAACCAAGCAAAGAATTTAGGGCTCTGCGGATGATTAATTTGACCGTACCGGCTCAGGTCGAGTGCATAAACAAGCTGATCTCAACATATGGAATGAATCAAGAGGTTGACAACCCACCCTAACTCAACTTTATTACTTCAACAATGTTTCCATCTAGTAAGCACCTTTGTGTGTTTGAATGATTAATCACTCAAACACAGAGCTACCAAAAACAGTTGATAATACTTGTCAAGTGCGTCTTAAACAGTTATAGGACTCCATGAAACTAGAGAGCAAGTATAAACAGGCATGGTTCGCGCTACTTCCGTTGCTGGTGGCGCAGGTGGGGTTAGCTCAGACGCCACAACAGGCGTCGATTGCGCTACCTAAATTTCCCGACAATTTGTTGGTGCCAGCAGGGCACGTGGTACTGCTCAAGGCTCGGGCTACAGGGGTACAAATTTACCAGTGCCTTGCACTGGCTGACAACCCTAGTCAGTTCGAGTGGACTTTAAAAGCACCACAGGCCGAACTATTAAATTACCAAGGGAAGAAGATTGGCAAGCACTACGCTGGCCCCACTTGGGAGGCGGTTGACGGCAGTAAGGTAGTAAAAGAGGTGAAGGCGCGTGCCAAATCACCAAACACCAGCGCCATCCCCTGGTTGCTGCTCCAGGCTAAATCAAACGATGGTAATGGGATCTTCAGCAAGGTGAAATATATCCAACGGGTGGATACCGTGGCAGGCATTGCCCCCATCCAAGGATGTAACCAAGCTCGCGCAGGCACTGAAGTGCGTGTGAATTACAGGGCTAACTACTTCTACTATGGCTGAAAATAGCAGCTTTTAAAGTAATTAATGGACTCAAATGCTCACGGCTTGCTGCTTTTCACAGTTTGGCAGTTGTAGCATGCCAGGGTGAGCTCACCGTCTGGGACTCCGGAGGCCGCTCTCACCCTGACTGTATGGCCTGGTTGATTAGGAAATAATCTACCCTTGGTTCCCAGAGGGAGTTCCGCAGCATTTTGATCAAGTGAGTCCGAGACTTAATGCCTCAGCAACATTAGCACTTGAAAGACTCCGCTCTTAATGAGCTTACTGACTAGCTTTAAGCCGTTATAATTGTGTTGCGCCTATCGCCGTCAAATAATCCAGAGCACTTTGACCGAAATATTCGTCAAGCTCTTGGTGAGACAACCCAACTACAGCTACCATTTGTTGAAGGTGATTAATGTCCTACAAAGAAAGCTATAATGGATTACTCAGTAATTCATTATAGCTTTTCGAGCTATGGTGGTTTTCGGGAAAATGGTGGTATTAAATCCAGATGGAAGTCTGGTTTTAGTTTTGAATAAGCTAAACTTATTCGTGTGCCCAATCAAATTGTTGCTCAACTCATGGAAATTGTTCATAAACTGGATGAAGGCGAATCAATTGATTTAGAAAATCAATCATTAGTGAAGAGAAACAAGGAGTTAGAACTTGAACTAGAGTCTTTGAGACACAAAGTTGAAGAGCTTGAAGAAGAACTGAAGAGAAGGGAGTTATTACATACTAATGATTCAAATTTGGTAGAAGAGGACACCCAGAATGTGTGGGGTGAGCCGACCTTCATGGCTGTTGCTGAAATAGAAAATTTACTGAAAATAACTAGAGGTCAGATGGAGGGATGGCGACAAAGAAAACAACTTCCCAAAGTTTTAGCGGTGGATGAAACTACTTATAGGCTCAATCATACTGGAACTGGAACTGGGAAAAAAGTTAAAAAGCCTTGGTTCGTCGAACCTCACGTTAATCCTTAGCAACCCGCGCTCCCCTCCCTCTAGAGGGATGGAAGCGCGGCGCGATACTTTCGGACAATACAGTGACGTCCGTTGCCAATACGTGTTTTTGCCGGATGTCCGGGTTGACCGCCCGGTTTCCGCTTCGGTGTTTCTGCCTCTGGCGGTTCTTTGGCGCGCAACAACTTTTTCCATTTCTGCATACGATAGTTTAAAGTTGTCTAGAATTGTATTGCTCTGCTCAAATGACATAATTTGTCTCCTGACTACAAAAACAATTAGATTTATAAAGTCCGTAAAACCAGAGGTTGTAAAATACTTCATTTATTCCATAGGAGCACCTAGATTTTTTGATGCACTTGAATCTGTGGCTCTCAGGTTATGAGGGAGTGACAACCCAGCCAAAAAGCAAGATGGGATGAACATTTTCGCCACTGGTGAGCCAAAAAGATCAATCTATCTTTGTCGATAAGCGTTAATTAACTAAGTCTAGTGACGCAGCGAGCGCCGCCCTAACGATGGGACCGCGCTCGCTGCGTCGCAACTACTGGCGCTACTAACCCAGAGCAGAGAATAGCGATGCGAAGATGACGTTCGACCGCGGATGGCAATGCGCTTAATCGGGCCCCCAAGGCATCGCTCAGGCTGAGAGTCTCTCCCAAGCCTTGCCTCTGGCAGGCAGTCTCGATAACGACAATTCGAGCGCATCCGCAAGGCTTGGCGACACGTTAGAACAATTAGCGATTGTGGAGTGCATAAACAAGCTGTGCTCAACGTATGGAATAAATGAAGCGGTTGGCAACCAGGGCTTGCCGCATCTAAATTACTCTGGTCTAAAGTAGAGAGTCGTGCGTTCTTCAGAGGATGCGATCGCATCCCACAATCTAACATCAGAAACCGGAACGAATCAGCCACCCTGACGACGAAGTAAAAAAGCAAACAGCAGTCCAAAATCCTACCTAACAATTCGTTCTATGAAAGAATCTACCATCTGGAAAACATTTAGAGCGCTTAAGTTTTCCAAAGTGGATGACCCGCCCTATTCAGCAGCGGGCTGCGGTGGGGCAACTCGAAATTCAGATGGCTTCTGGGGAGTATGCAATGTGTACTTTCACCGTCGTTGGTCGTAACATCGGATTGACCAATACCCACTGCTGATTAGATCAGCAAGGTAGGCGTGCAAAACAGATCAAGGCTTACGCTGTGCGACATGGAAATCGAGTGTTGGCCGCAGCCAATGTTGACTTGTACTGGACAGGCATGGATACCTTGCCAAAAACTGTGGGGGAAATGGTGCGCGATTGGGCTTTTTATCCGGTTTACATCGAACTTGGGAGACAGAAAAGGTTGGTTTGGCAATATGAATTGGAGTACGAATGTCAATAATGCTTGACAAGTATTCCTGCTCACAATCCGGTTGCTGAGCCAGCTGAACTCGTATTTTTATCAAGTGTCAGTACCGCAGGCTTTTCCCGTACTCGGGTTTCAAGTGGCCTCACTTTTTCCACGATTTTAATTAACTGTTCGTAGTTGGGCAATTTAGCATTAGGGATATAACCAGCATCCGCAGTGATACTTGAAGGAGCTTGGCTCATCACTGCCTTAATTTGCTGCTCCTGATTGCGGTCTAGTGTTGGTGCAAGGAGCACAACTCCAGCAGGAACAACCCGGCTAGTGTGCAGAATCCGAAACTTTGTTTGACCAAATTCATGCCGATAGCGCTCAAAGTCATCCCGAGATAAAGCACTAGCGGCGACAGTCCCTTGACTGAGCAATGCTAGAACAGTTTTTGGAGTTGGCGCGAAGCGTACTTCTGCCAGATTTAGACCATACAGGTCATACAAGGGCAGATAATACCCTGCAGCGGCACCCGGCTCCCCTAAGGCGACAGCTTTGTGGGAGAGGCTGGCGAGGCTCTTTATTGGACTATCTTCTCGTACCACCAGTACGGCTTGTAAATTGTTTAACCCTGCCAGAGGAAAAATAGGGATGTAGTGCTGTGTTCCTATTGCAATAGCTGCCAGACCGGGGGGAGCAAAAACAATAGACCAGGCTTTGTTCCGAACTTGTTCAACGGCTTTCAATTCATTGAACGCAGGTTCCAATTCGACAATATTCTTGGTCTGTTGTGACAAGTACTCCTGAAAGTGTTGGTACTTATCTACAGACCCCACTCCTGCATCATAACTCACTACCCCAACGGTCAACTTTCCTGGTGGAGTTGATGGCTCGTCATTGCACCCGCTCAATGAACACCCTAGTAGTAACAAAAGCTGTGCCAGGAGTAGGCGGCGTGAAAGCATAAATTCTGTAAAAAAACGGCTACAGCTTAACTACTTTACCTAAAGCATTATCAATTTAACATGCTGTCAAAGCAGGCAGACCTGATCGAGGAGATGATCGCCAATTCTGTGGTGTTGTCGTCAGCCGACAATTGCATCCGAGTATAGCCTATGGGCACAAGTCGAGCGCATAAAACAGCTTCGGTGACCCTATGAAATTAAATCAAGCGGTTTAAAAACTTCAGCTTCAGCCTATTTTATCGTCTACACATAGCGCAATGGCACGCGAGTTTCGCGGACGATCGCCAGTCAATGAAGTTTACGCCCGTGAGCAACGCCTGAAACAACAGGTGCAGAGAACTTACGACACAAAGGTTGCTGGCATCCTGCCCGTCTGCGAAGAAATGTTTTATCTGGCTAGCAGCGATATCTTCTGAGAAGCATTATCCTGATCATCCTTAGACACAGGAGGCGATCGCGATCGCCAAGCACATCATTTCCTGAATTTCTACAATACTCCTTGACGGGGGTGTTGATTTCTCTCCACAAGCTGCTGTAAATCATGCCAATATGGGTTCAGCTCATCGGATATAATTAGGATTATCTTAGTATAATTTTATCAGTTTAAACACATAAAATTATGAAAATTGGAACCAAGCTTAACCTGCTTTTAACACTAGTTTTCGTCAGCAGTATTTTAATTAGTGGTGCTGCTTTATCAAGGGTGCTTCAGCAAAACGTACAAGATGAGGTGACCTCTAAAGCACTGAGTCTCATGCAATTGGTGAACTCAGTTAGAGACTATACCGATATCCACGTAACCCCCTTATTAAGGCCCAGTTCCAGCCTAGAAACTAAACAAAAATTCATCCCCGAATCAGTGCCAAGCTTTGCGGTAAGAGAGGTTTTTGAGAATCTACGGAATCACAAAGAATACGCAAATTTCCTTTACAAAGACGCCACACTTAACCCGACAAATTTGCGGGATAAAGCTGACGAATTTGAAACCAATCTTATAGAGCGCTTTCGCCAGGAACCAGGGGTTGAGACCCTATCGGGTTTTCGGACGCTCTTTGGAGAAAACCTGTTTTACAGCGCCCGGCCTTTTGTTATTACAAATCAGAGCTGTCTTCGCTGCCATAGCACTCCAGAAGCAGCCCCTAAGAGTCAGTTAGCAACCTACGGAACTCTGAACGGATTTGGGTGGAATCTGAATGAGATTTTTGCTACTCAAATTATTTATGTTCCGGCCAGTAAAGTTTATTTTAGCGCTCATCAAATTTTTTCTGTAGTGCTCGGAGTTTTAATTATTGTTTTTGCTACGGTCATTCTGATCGTGAATCTTTTGTTGAGAATGACGGTGATCCAGCCGATTAGAAAAATGGCTAAAATTGCTCAAGACGTTAGCAGCGGCGATATGAGTTCTGATTTTGGAAAACCCTCCAATGATGAAATTGGTATTTTAGCGGGAGCCTTCAACCGGATGAAGTCTAGTTTTGAGATAGCCCTAAACCTGCTGAATCAACAGACTAAGTAATTATCTTACGTCTTGACGTAAGCGCTGCTGAAACTTAAAAGCATTCTGGGAATCAGGAATGTCTGCTGCCAAAGTCTTGACAAGTTCCGTTAGCGAAATTTGAGGGTGAGACTTCAAAGCCTTTTTAACCAGAAAAGTAGCGATTGGACCAACTAAATTAGCCAACTCTCGCTCACATTGACTGATAAAGGTTGGATCGATCGCTTGATGTTTTAATCTGGTGGAATTAGCTGACTTTGTTTGAGGTTGCTGGGTGGATGCTTGTAAAAGGGACATTGCCTGCTTTTTAAACTCAAGCCGTTGGTGCGGCGGCAGGTGAATCACCAAATTCTCGATCAACTGTTCAGGGCTAGGCGCTTGGGCCGAAACTTTTCGTAATAAGGTAGGGGCGATAGGTCCTACCAGTGCCATCAGCAGCGTCTCAAGGTATGAGTACTTGGACGGTTCCACCGGATTGAGAACTGGCGTGACCCTCTCTATGGAATCAGACGGTTCTAGCTGCTCCAAATCCTGAAAGACTGAGGCTACTGTGTTCGCAGGTAAGATCTCAATTACACCTTGTGCTCCTGATAGCCACACATGGAGCGTGATTCCTGTTCCTGCCAGGTTCGATTGCAATTGGGCAACCCACCCTGCGACTGGTAACCCGACTTGCGGATCTGCAGCAGCAAGCGTTTTTAGCAGCGCCTGAGAAAATCGGTCTGGCTCTTGCGCTCCAGAGGCGGCTGCGATCAAACATTGTCCTTGCTCAGGATCTAATTGCAGATCTTCTACCCAATCGGCTAGTGAACTGGCCCCAGGACAATCCAACACAACGATCTTTTGAGCTATTTGTGAGCGACGCAACTCTTGTCTTAACCAAGAGCGGCTGAGCTGGATACCCTCTCCTAAGACCAACCAAGCTTCCCCGTCTTCTATCTCCTCAATTCGTCCCCGCAAGTACAGCAACCCCGTTACTATCTCTTTTTTTGCCGGGAAAAAGCTAGTGATCGATTCTCGTTCCGAGTCACTATCCCAACAGAGGCATGCTTGGATCGCTGGGCGTACTTCTGACCAAGTTTTTCCGGGTCGAGGCCAATCCTCCAGCTCAAATCCTCCAGTCCCACGTAGCACTTTACTTAAAGCCAGGTTTGTCTGGCTGCCTTCAAGCCCGTCTACGACGATCGCTTGTCGCCGAGGCAGAGATTCAGCCAGCGCTGGCTTTAATCCTAGAATCAGCTCTCCTACACCTTCTACAATCCGTTTAGGAGTTTGTAACGGATACTCTGGATGAAGCTGAGTTTCCCCTCGGCTTCGCTTTTGTTGATTGATCAGACGCAGCTGCTGATTCGTCTTTTCAATGTATTGCACAGTCTGGTGATAAACATATTTGTAAAGTCCATCTGCCTCAATCACGCCCTTGGAGTCGGCTGCCTCACCCAGCAGCCCCCGCATTAAGTAGTAAGTAAACACTCCATGCCCCAGTTCAGGAAATTCCCACGACTGCTGCCCTTGGTCACAAGACAGTAAGGCAAAAAATCCTTTACTCTGAGCTGCGCGTTGCCGTAATACTTGCACAAGTTGATCTGTGGGGTTGAGCAGGGAGTCAGAGCTATTTAAGTGTCCTTTTGCGCCGCTTGCCCCCCGAGGCATCATATTACCGCTATGACACGCATCTAGACAAATTAGCTGCTGGTGGGCGGAACTAGTCCCCAACATTTGCAACAGTTCCTGCAACCCCAGACCCGTGGCGAGCAGGTTGTCCTTCTGGGTATCTGCTAGACACAAGATAGCCTGCTGAGTCTTCGGCTCTACCATCCCGTGTCCAGAAAAATACAATACAATCGTGTCCTGCGATTTGGTTTGTGAGATAACTTGCTGTAGACTGGCACGAACTGTCTCCAACTTAGGGGCCCGTGTTGCAAAGTCGTGATGAACAATCACTTCCTTGTTGGGAAATCCCTGCGTTGCTTTTGCCAATGCTTCTCCCAACCCATGGCAATCTAGAGCCGGGTAGCGCAGAGATGACAGACTATCATCCTGGTATTCGTTAACCCCCACCAGAAAAATCCACAGCTTGGCTTCCCCTGTTTTCAGAGTATGAGTAGAGCGACTAGTTCCAACACTGAGCGGAGACATCTTTCTACCTTGAAAGTAAAAGCAACTTGGAGCAGCTCTCCTGTGAGCAAACCCCATCAGGCAGTAAATCAGTTACTCCAAGGAAACTGGTTACCCCATTCGCTTGCTCGAGCCAGCATAATTCATCTAGCATAACTAGAGAACCACAACTCGCGAGACCTTCTTCTATTGATATCAAGCCCAGAGCTAAAAATAATGCAGCAAAGTAACAAAACTTTACACTAAGGTTAACTTTGCTTCTAAGTTCTAATGAACTATAGTGGTGGTATAATATCACCCTTACATACCAAGATAAATTTTTACGTTCTCACCGCATTTATCCGCAAGATCAGATAGACACCTGAAGCGAAGACCAACCACTTGCTCGGAGGAGGGGTTCTTGTAATACACTGGGATAAAATCTAGGTATTTGAGTACCTTCATCAGCTTGATAGGTCTACTTCTGTTGTCTTATGCACTCAACATGAGCAGTTGATCCATGCGTCCCCGCCAAGGCATTACTGAGGTATTTTCGACTTTCCTGCAATTTAACGCGGATCGGTTCAGTGGTTGGGCAACGGAGCCCAAACTGCGCCGGAGCATGCTCTCAAGCCTGGCTCGGCAACCACAACCGGAGACTTCTGAAGAATTTTGGGTGCTCTACTGGTACAAGCTTTGGCTTCTTCAGCCTGCTAGTATCGCTGAAACACATCTGTCAGCTTACTTGCAAGAAGTGTGCTATTGGAGTGCTCAAAAAACAATTGTTAAGTTTGCCAGTGCGCAGTACACCTTGTCTGACTGCTTTGTGATGGCGATCGCTCGGGTCAATAAAGTCTTAAAAGGGTTTAAACCTTCTCTGGGCTTTAGTCTAAGCAATTATGCTAGTGTAACTTTCAGCAGTGTGCTCAGAGAAGACCTGCGCCAACACCAAGAGGTTGATATTTGCACCAATTGGTCATTGTTGCGCAAGCTGAGCCAAAAGCGACTCGTAGAGTCTTTACAAAATGCAGGACTAAGCCCAGAAACAATTGCTTGTTACGTGTTAGCCTGGAACAGCTTCAAGACCCAATATGTTCCAGTTCAAGCCACTGGAACCCGCAAACTCGCCAAGCCTGAGAGCACCACATGGGTCGCGATTGTTGAGCTTTATAATGCAGAACGCCGCAAACTGTATCCACCAGGGCCAGAGTGCAGCCCAGAAAACATGGAAAAGTGGATGCTCGCTTGTGCTAAAGCGGCAAGAGCTTATCTATATCCGACCTTTACGTCTATAAATGCCCCTAAGCCAGGACAAGACTCTGGTGAGTTACTGGATAATTTACCGCAGTTCCCACACGAATCATTACTCACTCAACTCATCGATCTTGAAGAACAACAGAGCAGGGAATCACAGCAAACTCAGATCAACGCTGTTTTAGTCGAAGCTTTAGCAACGCTTGCTCCTGAAGCACAAAGCATTCTCCAGATGTACTATGGTCAGGAGTTCACTCAACAGCAAATTGCCAAACAGCTTGAAGTAAAGCAGTATACCGTTTCTCGTCGGCTGACAAAGTCTAGAGAATCGTTGCTGCTCACGCTCGCTGCCTGGGTAAAACAGGCGCTGCATATTTCTCTGACATCAGAGGTACTCAAATATATAAGTACCGTTGTGGAGGAATGGTTAAAAGTCTACTACAGCCATCCCCCATCTCACCTGGAGTAGCCCTCATGACTTATCAATCAGCCTTAGTTGCTTTTGCGGACCCGACACAGTTGTGGTTAGAGGTATCTGAAACTGCTCGAGGAAAAGCTTGGAAGCAAAGCCAGTCTTTCTCGACGCCCAGTTGTCGCTGGAATGCCTATCTCAATCAAAGTTGCCTGGACACTTTTCTTCCCTGGCTGCGGGAGGAGTATGCGCATCAGGCTACTCCTTGGCCAAATAATGATGCCCTACCCAGTTTCTGGGAGGTAGTTAATGGTACAGCCATTACCCTGGGAACGACGCGATTGGTGTTAGTTCCTACCGAGACGATTGACTTGAGCGAACTGCGTGTTCCACAAGAATGGGTGGATATTCCCAGCTGGGCGGGTGATTATTACCTGGCGGCGCAAGTCAATCCTGATGATGGCTGGGTTCGAATTTGGGGGTACGCTACCCATGAGCAACTCAAGACAAGCGGCAGCTATGATCCGGGCGATCGCACCTATTGCTTAGATGAAGACGACTTAATTCAGGATCTCAATGTCCTGTGGGTGGGGCGTCAACTAGGCTTAGAAGAACCGACCCGGAGCGCTCTAGCCCAGCTTCCAGCTTTACCACTAGCGCAAACAGAAAACTTGCTGCAGCGCTGTTCAAACCCCAAAGAAGCTTTCCCTCGACTGGCAGTGCCTTTTGAAATCTGGGGAGCGCTACTAGAACATGGAGGCTGGAGGCAACGTTTGTATGAACATCGTCTTGGACTGCCAGAGCAGTGGTCGATGCTGCAGTGGCTGAAAACGGGTGTTTCAGATTTGGCACAACAAGTTGGTTGGGGACGTGTTGAGCTTCAGCCCAATCTAGCTGGGGCAAGGGGATCGCAGCAGACACCTGTATTGCCAGTCTTGTCTCGGCAATTGGCGATCGCTGGTCAACAATACGAGTTGCGGGTGCTACCCCAAGGTGATCCAGAAGAACGGGTATGGCGGTTTGAGCTGCGCCATGCTGCCTTGGGCGATCGCATTCCCGGCGGGTTTAAATTAAGACTCCTGACCGAAGATCTACAAGCATTTGAAAACAACGAAGACATAGCCACAACTGCTGTAGACGTGCTTTATATCGAGGTGGCTCTCGAGCCTGGAGAAGGATTGGTGTGGGAGATAGAGCCAATTCCAGAAAAATACGACCGAGAAATATTACTATTTTAGCTGCTAGTGCAACAAAAAAGCGGATTTTATTCTAAGTTAATCAGACCGAGTTTGCTCTCTTCTCACGACTGTTGAAATTCCAATGCCACCCAAAATCACCGACACAGTCGCGTGGCAGCAGGCTGAACTGCTGATGCAACCTGCTTTCATCCGCGTCATCGATCACATCCGTAAACATCTTGACCAATCCGCCTGGAAGGGAACTTACCAGAATGTTCTGATCTGGCAAGCTGGAACTACGGATGAAACCAAAGCCATTGTGACCCAGCTATTGCAACAGATGGAGGCTGCTTCCCCGGAGGAGCTAGATAAAATTGAACAAGCTCTCACCCAGCTGCCGACTCCTCATCCGGGATATCATCTGTGTTTGCAGCGTCAAGGCTTGCAGCAGGTTAGCGTCGACTTGTGGGAACTTTGCTATCAAGTCTGTTTTAGCAACTACAGCCCCTCAATCGATGATCCAGCCAGCCGGGAAGTCCAGATTGACACCAGCCTGATTGATGAAACTGGGGATGTGGATTGGCAGCGTTTAGATGCCAAGGCAGAAGAGTTAATCGAGCAGGTGTTTGCTAACTTGCCAACTGTTTGATCAGTGCAAGCGCAACTACAGCCAGGATAAAAGTAAATTATTATACTAATGACGCAGGTTGAAGAACCTAATTAAACCGTTGCTACCCCTAGATAAACTTGACCTGTTTTGGGACTGTGGCCGACCTGGGGTTGAAGACGGAGGCTTCGGCCCCTGATCGCGAAAAAGAATCAAAGGAATACTCAGAGTTCCCAAGATCATCACTACTACAGTCAATATCCGAACCATTAGTCGATTTGGCTGATAGTCTCCCCGCTCGATTTGCCAGAAAACCTGGTTGTAGCGCCAAGCTGCCAAGAAGATGATAATAATGCCAAAAATTACCAAACTCACACCCAGATTCTCAGAGTTGAAAAAGGGATTGAGTTCCTCTTCTTGTTGAGTAATAGCAGTTCTGATTTGGCGCAGAAATAACCCAAACCGAGCGATTGCAAAACCAAAGCTAATTAAGGCAATAGAAGTACGTAGCCAAGCCAGAAAAGTGCGCTCGTTCGCTTGATGCTCTCGTTGACGGTCAATTTTAGGATCTTTAGTCATTGGTGCTGATTCCACACCCCTATTCTTAAGGCTCGAGCCTTCTATCATGGTGAAGCAGGGTAACGGTGCTGACAACCTCGAACGGCTAAAGGTGTAAACTAACCTAACGACTATGGATAAAATAATACAGCACCCAGCTTCAGATCTGGGTAAGGATTGGAACGACGGCAATTTTGATCCAGCTGCTGTGCAGGCGGCGCGGCAGGGTGTTGCCTTATGCGATCGCTCCCACTGGGGGCGGATTCAAGTTTCTGACCAAGACCGGCTCCGATTCTTGCACAACCAGAGCACGAATGATTTGCAGCGACGAGCGCCGGGAGAGGGCTGCGATACTGTTATGGTGACCTCCACGGCTCGCACGATTGACTTGGTGACGGCCTATGTCATGGAGGACGCCGTACTGCTGCTGGTTTCACCTAATCGCCGCCAGGATCTGATGGACTGGCTCGACCGCTATATCTTTTTTGCCGACAAGGTGCAATTGACAGACCTGACCAGTGAGACGGCGACCTTCAGCCTGATCGGGCCTGATAGTGACGGCTTAATAGCTCAACTGGGTGCTGGTGCGATTATTGGTAAGCCCTATGCAACTCACCAGCTGGTGCAGATGGGAGATATAGAGGTTCGTGTTGCCGTCGGTAGTGGCTTGGCCATGTCTGGATATACCCTCATTGTCCCAGTTGTGAATGCGGCGATGCTTTGGAGCAATATTATAAAATCTGGGGCAGTACCACTAGGCGATCGCGTCTGGGAACAGCTGCGCATAGAACAGGGACGCCCAGCCCCCGACCATGAACTAACAGAGGATTACAATCCTCTTGAAGCAGGTTTATGGCACACCATTTCTTTTGACAAGGGCTGCTACATCGGTCAGGAAACCATCGCCCGTTTAAACACTTACAAAGGAGTGAAGCAAAAGTTGTGGGGCATCCGCCTCAGCGCCCCAGCTGAGCCTGGTAGTGCGATTACTGTGGGCGGTGAAAAAGTCGGCAAGCTAACCAGCTACACAAAAACCGATCGTGGTTCCTTTGGACTGGGTTACGTCCGCACCAAAAACGGTGGCGTTGGGCTGAAAGTACAAATAGGACAAACTGAGGGTGAAATCGTTGATGTGCCCTTTTTAACTCACGACTACCAATAATAACCTACTGTGAAATTCGCGCATCACCCCGACCGATTTGGATGAAACCGGGGATAAAGCATGGCTAGGATCGGTTGTCCACGCCGCAGGTGTCGTTCTACCACCGCAGGCACCTCACTCGGTTGGACACCGCTATACCAAACCTGCTCAGGTGTCACTAGTACCATCGGCCCATTACCACATTGTCCTAGGCAGCTGCTGCCGGTCACTGTGACATCTGGAACTGGATGCGCCTGAAGGGCTGCTAGTACTTTGCCTGCTCCCTGCTTGCGGCAGGTGCGGTTCTGGCAAACTAAGACCCGTTTAGGAGATGACATTTTCTCTCATGTTTAAATAAAGGTGCTTGTACCAAGTAGTGTGCGGGAACAATAGTCATCTTCCCCTACACCCCACACCCCACAC
>CAXUIG010000094.1:0-21819 GCA_964250845.1 uncultured bacterium
GGGGGAGAGGGTGCATCTAACAAACTCTTGTAATAGTATGAAAAGTAGGGACTGGTTTGTAACTGGAGACGGGCAATGTCAAGCCTGTGAATCTGTCAGAGAATGGGACTTGCTAAGGGATTCTTATCGTTTGTATCGGTTCCTGACTGAGATGGAAGATCTGCTCAACGATGTTGCAGATCAATGCACTCGCCTCCCTCAAATCCGCATGCTGGTGCGGCGGTTGATTACTAACTCGTATTGGGTGCAAACCCAACATCTGGAACCTTGCCCCAAAACTGGCATTTCAGTCCTCATGCTGTACGATGAGCTAGGTTTCCCGTTAACGGTGCAGAAGGAAACATATTCGCCTGGAATAGTATCGTCGATTCACACTCATGGAACGTGGGGAGTGGTGGCAGTGTTAAAAGGTAAGGAAAAACATACCTTTTGGCAGCGAACAAATCACCCGGAGTTTAAGGACAAAATTGAACCAGTGGGAGAAATTACCCTAGTTCCTGGGGATATTATTAGCTTCACTCCTGATGCAATTCATAATGTGCAAGCGGTGGATGATGAACCAACAATTACCTTTAATATTTATGGTGAAACTAACCCGCGAGAGCGATTTGAGTTTGATACAATTACATATAAAGCCAAAAAATTTTAGTGCTATTAGTTTTTAACCAACTGTGAGGCTGACCTATGTACGAAGCCAATTTACTTCAGCTCATTAACACTACTGCTGAACTGCTAGAGAGGTATGCAAAGGGGAAACGGGGCTTTATGGGAGCCGAGCTGGGTGAAGCAGACCTAGAGGGAGCCAAGCTGAGGGGAACCGACTTGAGTTACGCCGACTTGAGGGGAGCCAAGTTGAGAGCCGCTAACCTGAGGGGAGCCGATCTAAGTTATACCGACCTGGGTGAAGCCAATCTGTGTGAAGCTGACCTCAGGGGAGCCAACCTGATCGGAGCCAACTTGATTGGAGCCCGACTGAGGGGAGCCAACCTGATGGGAGCCGACTTGATCGGAGCCCGACTGAGGACATCCTACTACGATGAAAACACGCTTTTTCCTGATGGCTTTGACCCCGTCAGTGCGGGTATGCGGACAGAGGTTATGGAGATAGCGAAGTGGCAACTGTAATTTTCTATGAAAAACCGGGCTGCATTAACAATACTAAGCAGAAAGCTCTGCTTAAGGCAGCAGGTCATGATGTGCAGGATCATAACCTGCTAACCGCAGCTTGGACAGCACAGAACCTGCGCTTGTTTTTCGGAGAGCGCCCCGTAGCCGAGTGGTTTAATCGCGGTGCCACACGGGTAAAATCGGGAGAGGTGGTTCCCGAAAAGATGGATGCTCAAACCGCACTAGCGCTGATGGTGAGCGATCCTCTATTGATCCGCCGTCCTTTGCTCCAGGTGGGTGCTCGCCGGGAGGCGGGGTTCGATGTCGAACTGATAGATAGCTGGATTGGCTTGAAGTCCGTGGACAAGGCGCAGAAGGCAATGAGCGAAAACCTGATGAGCCAGGATCTCCAAACCTGTCCGCGCAGCCACGAGTAAGACTCCAGTGTTGAACTGGGCTGCAAGTTGGGTGATGCCATTTGGTAATTGACCCGTTTTGTCGGCGGCATTGGCTAACTGCGTCCGGTAGTCAGGCGATTCACTGATGGCCTTTTCAAGCAGGAGCCTGACAATGACATTTAGAGACTCTTCATAGGCTTCTAGTCTGGTGTTGTAATCCCCGTCATCGCTATCGGGATCGAAGCCAGCCATGTAGAACTCTTCTAGAAAGTCAATAGGCAAATCTGCCCTCGTGCCGAAGATCCAATCGATTTCCAATACTCTCCACTCGTTGCTATTGTTGAAGGCGAAGACATCCGTTGTAAGTGCAACCCAATTGAGGTTTTCGATTTCGTCGCCTCGTCCAATCGCCCAGCAGCCTAGATCGTGAAACCATTTTTTACCCACGCGCTCGTTGGCTTCTGCTTTAGGGCTACCTGGTTTCCAATAGAGGTTTTTGATATTGAGCCTGCATATTGAGCCGACATCGAGGTGGTAGGGAATGATGCCATGAGCTTTCAGGCAATCTACGAAGCTACAGATTCCGTAACTGTAAGTCAGGATATCGGCTTCTGGGTGATCTGAAAAGATGACTCCAAGGTAGTTATCGATCAGTAATGGCGGGTTGTCATATTGGTAGACGTGGCAAGTACCAGTGTTATCAATCTCGGAGCTGTCTTGTCCCGACTCGTAGCTTTGATAAACACTGGCTAGGAAGTAGGGGCACTCTTTACCTGCCCTGTTATTGTCTAGTCTGTATAGAGCACTAATATTATGAGCTGTGGCTTTGCTACTGTTAATGGTGCATAATTCACTGAAAAGGGCATCGGCGATCGCCTGCTTCAGATTTGCTTTAGCCTCATTTTCAACCAGACTATCTCGGACTGCAACTTTGGGTGTCAGCGGACTTGCTGACCTGACAGTAACTAGAAATCCGAATGGCATTAACATTGGGGCGGGAATTAATTGACCGTACCAGTTGATAATTTGCAGCCTTCGAACAGTCTGTTCAGGGTTGTAGACTTTAACTTTTGCTCCTTCCCACTCAAACTCAGTTACTAGCTCGTCGGTGCGAAAACCAGGAGACAACCCAGTGTAAACGGCTTGGTCATCCAGCTTAACTTCTAACAGGTTTTCATAGCCTAGTGCCGGGTAGTTCTGAATTTGATGTTGCCAGTCGCTAGCTTTGATTGCTGCTACTTCTGATGGTAGGCAAGCGCGGAGCGCGTCAGTAAATTCTGGATTGCAAGTGACATCGAGTTTAAATCCCCCAGAGAAATCGCTGGCTTCTAAGCGGATAGCCCAGGTGGTGTAGTACTCAATTTCCTGCCACCAGCGATCGCAGTCTATGCTCAACGACAATCCGCCTGATTGGATTTTTAGAACTTTTATTTTTTCATTGGCAAGCAGCGAGATAAAACTTAATCCCATGGGTGATTGGTCTTTTTCCACCCAGTCACTGAAGTTGGAATCAGCTAGGCATAACAACTTATAAAATCCTCTAATTCCCTCGCTTCCGTGTCCGTTGTCTTGGCAAGAAAAAACTGCTACGTTTGTATAAATATTAACAGAACTTGCGCCACCTTGCTGCGCATTCTGTAGGAGTTCGCCCATCACTCTAGCCGGTGTGTCCTCAAACAACCGCCGGACACTATCTCGGATGCGGTGGGGATTGACAATTAATTTCGTATCTATTGCGTCCATAAAATTTACTCCTTGACAACTTCCCGCATGTCTACACTCCGGTATCTGCCACCGGGATTTTCAGCGGGAATCAAGGTGTCAAGCCGTTGCCACTGCACCTCGGTGAAATCACTTTTGTCGGCTTTCCTTGGCATGCGATCAGATTTGAGCCACTTGGCAGCATCATAAGTAAGGAAAGCTTTCCAACTCTCAATCTTTTACTTTTTCTTAATAAATCAGCTCCTATTTGACCAATTTTTGCTGCTGGGATTTACGCAATATTACAAATGTCAGATTAGTAACTACCGTGAGATAGTTACTATGACATTACTTTATCTCAAGGCAATAGGCGCTCCAATTCCACCTATGAACATAGCGATACCGTGAGTACACTAATACTAGTCCACTCCCCCTGCAAATACTTGTACCACAACCCAAAAATACTAGTCCCCCGACCCCAAAAAGATTGTGAATACTTATCAGATTGGGATTTAAGACCTTGAGTACAACCTTAATTAATCTAATTATTATAATCGGGTCAGATGTACTGCCCTGTTCTGGGAAGGCTGATATAAAAACTAATAGCGAAAGCGTTTGCCATTGACAGCACCAGAAAAAATCTTATCACTAGCCTTGGCTCAAGGAGTCCAATCAATGAACCCTAACATCACCTTTGAAACAGTACTTCAGTTCCTGATAATAGCCCAGGTCGCCTCACTGATGCTGTTACTTACAGTTTCTAACGTTGGTTTAGCAGTAATTGAAATTTTTGAAAAAGTTGACGACTAATGTAAGTGCGATCGCCTTGTTTATTTCCGAAATGTAAGTGCGATCGCCTTGTTTATTTCCGAGCCGATAATTAATGGCTATTGGGCTGAGCGCACCTGGATGCGTCTGATATTGCTAACGTAACGTCCGCCGCTAAAATCGCCGGGAACCACTAGACGGGCGATCCCCTCATCTCCCAGGAGTTGTGGACCCTGGAGCGGATCGTCGTTGGTTGCGTAAGCTACGAGAACCTGTTTGGCTCCAAACTTAGGATCAATTTCGCCCTCCGAAAGCACAACCTTGTAGCAGTCAGTGGCGTCAATCGCGATGTACTGGCGCAGAGCGCCGTTCTTAACTGTTGGATCGGGATTGGGTTTGAGACCCCCCGCCGCCTGAATCAAAGTCCATAGTGTCACCCCAACATAGGTATGGGTTTGGGCTCCTTGTCCTGTTAAGAAACTCACGGTTACTTGGGACGAAGGCAAAGCTTGGAGTTGTGACAGGGTGAAGGTTTTAGGATTAACCACCTGACCGCCCAATAAAAATTGTGACGAGATTCCGCCTGGACACTGTGACTCTGACGAGGAGTTTGAGTTGGTTGGGTTCTCAGTTTGAGCCACAGTAGACTGACCTAGCCCAAGTATAGACAGCGTTAAAAATAAAAGTGCGATTCGGCGAGTAAAATACATCAAATATGCCTCTTTACGTAGTCCCGGTAAGCCTTTTTATCAGTCGCTTTGTCATTGCATCTTTCTTTTTTAGTCGTTCAAAGTTTTCTTCAAAAAACTCTCTAGCTATTTCCCGTTCACTAAGAGTAAGTTTCGTATGCTCAGAGCTTGTTATTTTTTTTGCAATGATACCATACCCGAATTTAGATAATTCTTCCGCAGTCAGATTTATTGCTGTATGTAATGTATTCGCCACGCCCAATCGAGCGACATAATAAGAGTCATAATCATTAGCTAAGTCGTTATATCCCATAGCTATGAGATTACCTATAGTTCCAAGCCTTTGCGAACTTATTTGCCGATTACCCGATTGATAATGATGATGAAGATTGTGTGACATAAGCTTTTTCGCTTGATGTATCTACTTATTCCACAAAAATCAGCCGCTATAAATCTAACCAATGAAACCATATCTATTTTCTCGAAAATTAAGGCTTGCTTTATTCATTGAGGTAAGGTTTCACAACTGAGGAGTCGCCTACAAATTGAAGGTATTTCGGAGCTGCGTATGACAATACTGGACCAGACTTGTTAGGAGGATTGTAGTGTAAGCTACTATTTACCAATTTAGTTGGTAGTCAATGTCTAGAAAACAGCGTCGTCTTTGCACTCCCCGAACTCGCTCCGACTTACCTGAAAAGCGGCTATAATAAGTAAGTCTATTTAGCTGTGACCAAGCTTTGAAGATGCCTGACACATGGCAATAAATGTGCATTCCCAAACGAGTCGCGGTTGGGCGTAACAAAGTAGGGATTTGCGGGCTTGTTCGAGCTGTTGTAAAGGCGATCGCTGAAGTTCCCCCACCAAAAATTCCTGCCAGTAACAGTGCTGGAGATAATCAACCAACCACAACTGGGCTTCGGTATCCAGCGTTTTGTCAATCTGACGGGCGTTTTCAAGGGCGTCACGCAGGGATTTGGGCAACTGGGTGACAGCCTGGAGTAGGTCAGCTGGTATAGCTTGGAGTTGCTGCCAAGAGGCGATCGCTTCCCCAGGACTACCCTGCGCGATCGCTAACACAAGAGGCTGGTTCAAAATTTCCTCGTGACCAGTCTTAACCAGCACCTGAGCCATCCTAGTTTGGTCTAGGCGATAAAAAGGAAGGCGCTGGCACCGAGATACCAGCGTTGGCAGCAGAGATTCAGACGCAGGAGCAATTAAAATCAGCGTTGCCTGTCCCGGTTCTTCCAGCGTTTTGAGTAAGGCATTCGCCGCCGATTCTGCCATTGTTTCAGCCTGCTCTAGCACCACCACATTCCTTGGCGCCTCTAGGGGTGGACGACCCAGAAACTGGGCAATTTCCCGGATCTGCTCTAGACGCATCACAGGCGGTGCCTTGCGCTTCACTCCAGCAGCTGCCGCTTCATTTGCCGAGAGTCGCTGCCCTTGGTGCAGATAGGTGGGTTGCACCCATAGCAAGTCAGGGTGATTGCCCAACTGCAAGCGGTTCTGAACCTGTTGCTGCTTAGGAGTTGGAACACTTGCACAAAAAAGCTGCTTCACAAAGCATCGAGCCGCTAGGCTCCGTCCTACCCCATCTGGCCCTGCAAACAGATAGGCTGGGGCAACCCGCTTTTGTGCGACTGCCTGAGTCAGTAGCTCCACCGCCTGCTCTTGCCCTACTAATTGTGCAAAATGATTCATCCAATCTGGCTTTTCAGCTTCTATTTTATTAAAAATTAGCCCCTCATAATTGTAGAAAATTGTGCAATATCTTTTGAATATTCAGAGCAATTTCGTCAGCAGATTGGGCAGCATTAACTATAACTATCCGCTCAGGATATTTGTTAGCCAATGTCAAGTAACCGTTACGGACACGATGATGAAAAGCTAAGTCCATTTGTTCAATACGGTCTAACTTGTGGCTTGCAAGTTTTCGTTTTAAAGAAATTTCAGGGTCGATATCAAGCAAGATTGTTAAATCACTCATGCGTCCACCAGTAGCCACCATATTGATTTGCTCTATCATTTCAATACTCATCCCACGTCCGAAGCCTTGGTAGGCAATGGTGGAATCCGTGTAGCGATCGCACAAAATAATCGCCCCCTTCGCCAGCTGAGGCTTGAGCACCTCTTCAACGTGCTGCGCCCGATCAGCGGCATACAACAACAGTTCAGCCGAGTCCTGAATCGGTTTTCCTTCTGCCTCACCGAGTAACAACCTCCTCAGCCTCAAACCCAATTCAGTACCACCCGGTTCACGAGTGACAACTACCGAGTAAGGAGCAGAGGCAAAGTCTCTTGTCTTGCTTTGGAGCCATGCGAGCGATCGCTGCAATTGGGTGGTTTTGCCGCAGCCTTCCACCCCCTCAAATACAATTAGTTTGCCTCCCATATCTGCATCAAGGGAATTCATTGTTTTCCTGATTAGTACGAAATCTCCTGGCGATCGCGAAAAAACTTCCCACTCTGGTTCGGTGAGGCAACCGTAGCTAACCAAATAGCGGTGTCAGCGCCTTGCTCGGGGGAACGGGTAGCCGAAGAACCGCCCATGTCAGTCCTCACCCAGCCTGGACACATGGCGTAAACGGCAATGCCTCTTGGTCGCAAGGCGTCAGCCAGCATAATCGTCGCGCCGTTGAGTGTGAGTTTCGACAAGCAATAACTCGGCACCTCGGCGGACAGACCATTCAACTCGCCGTACCCACTCGAAACATTAATGATGCGCGCTCCTGGCACCTTTGACAACATGGGTAAGAATGCTTGTGTGATCCGAATCGGACCGAAGGCATTAGTGTTCATCGCCTGATTCAGCAAGTCGCGGGAGACGGTAAGGATGTTTACGCCTTCGTCAGGATAAATTCCAGCATTGTTCACCAATATATCGAGGTGGTTGATTTCCTGGCTTAATTGTTCTGCGGCGCGGTGAATGCTGTCGTCATTGGTAACATCGAGTTCCAGCGAGCGCACTTGGGAGGAAGCAGCAGATTGCAACTGCGAAGCCGCTTCTTTGCTTTTATCTAGCGATCGCGCCGCGAGAATCACCTCAAATCCTGCTGCAAGTAATCCTTTACAAACGGCAAAACCGATACCTTTATTTCCTCCAGTCACAAGGGCGCGTTTTCCTTGGAATTGCGGATTCATAACGATTCTGCTCCAGTCACCACCATGCGCAGGTTACTAGAAGGGGCTAGGGTGAAGCCACGGCGAACTGGCTTGATCGGACGGTGATTAACTAAAGCCAGTTGCAGCCGCGACACAATAGTAGCTAGGATCAGTTTCATTTCAAACTGGGCGAAGGCTAGGCCAATGCAACGACGGTTGCCGCCCCCGAAGGGCAGGTACTCGTAAGGGGAGAACTGGCGCTCCAAGAAGCGCTCTGGCTTGAAATGCTTGGGATCGGGATATACATCTTCGCGCTGGTGAGCCAGGTAAATCGAGGCAATCAGGATTGTACCGGGTTCAAGCTGATAGCCCATCAGCTCCATGGGCTTTTTCACAATCCGAGGGAAGGCATTCAAGGCAATTGGATAAAGACGCAGCGTTTCTTGGCAGACGGCGGTGAGATAGGGCAGTCTCGCGCTCGCGCTCGGGTCGGAGTCGGGAGCTATTGAGTCGAGTTCGGCTCGTAGCTTATCCCGGACTTCTGGTAGGCAGCCGATCCAGTACAGAGCCCACGCTAGGGAGGAAGCGGTGGTTTCGTGACCGGCAAACAGCAGGGTCATTAATTCATCGTGCAATTCAGCATCGCTCATCGGCTGACCAGCTTCGTCGCGAGCTTCCAGGAGCAAAGCGAGGATGTCTTCACGGTCGGGGTCAGCAAGCGATCGACGCTCCGCAATCTCAGCGTAAAGAAGTTGGTCAATTTGCTGGCGTTGGCGCAGGAAGCGTCCCCATGGACTCCGAGGGCCTAAATCGCGTTGGAGGAATTGATAGAACAGGAAAGTAGAACTTAAAGGAGAGCCAAAAGCTTCGAGCATTGAGCTGAGCAGTTGCCGCAGTTGCTCGCAGCGAGGTCCTGAGTGCAGACCAAACACTGCGCTGAGGATGACGCGCAGGGAGATTTCCTGCATAGCTGGACGGACTGCAAAGGGCTTACCGGGGAGCCATTGACTAATCACTTGCTCGGTGATGGCGCAAATGAGGTGTCCGTAAGCACGCATCCGTTCACCGTGGAAGGGAGGCATCAGCAGTTGTCTCTGGCGTTGATGGCTTTTGCCGTCGAGCAGGATCAAGGAGTGGTCGCCGAGCAGGGGTTTGAGGAGTTGGTTTCCCTCAGCGGAGTTAAGCTGCTCTGGATCAGCAGTAAAAATGGTTTGCAGGGCCTGAGGGCTGCTGAAGTAGAGGATAGAGGTAAGTTTGTTACTGCGGACTCTGAAGGTGTCGCCATATTTCTGGGAACGGGCGTCTAAAGTTTCCAATGGGCGGACGATCCACTGGAGCCTCTGGAGGAAGGGTGGGTTTTTCGGACCATCGGGCAGCCGCATCAGGGGGTCTCCTCTGGACGAGAGCCTTTCTATTATTACTTTACGTTGCTTTTGTTCTCGGTCGAGTCATTGTCCGCTCGCCCTAGCTAAGACCTCAAAGTTGCTTGGTATCGACCCAGGGCTGTCAACGGAAAATGCTGCTGATAGAGGTGATACTTTAAATAAAAGTGACCCGGAAAGCCAGTTCCAGTAAATTCTGCCTCCTCCCAGGTGCCATCTGACCGCTGAGTTGTTAGCAGATAGCTAACTCCCCGCTCAATTGCCGAAGTTGCTAACTTTCCGATTGCTTCACCCGCTGCCAGCAAGCCAATTAACGCCCAAGCAGTCTGGGATGCGGTACTTTTTCCCTGACCTTTCAATGCTGGGTTGTCATAGCTGCGACAAGTCTCGCCCCATCCGCCATCTGAATTTTGGCATCCGATTAGCCAAGTCGCACCCCGTTGGATACTGAGGCGGTGAGATTGAGGAGCAACCAGAGATAGTGCACTCAGAACAGCACTGGTTCCATAGATGTAATTTACCCCCCAACGGCCAAACCAGCAGCCAACAGATTCTTGTTCGCGACTGAGATAAGCTAGAGCACGCTCCAAGCTTTGAGAATCGATTGATGAATCACAACGACCGACCATTTCCAGAACACGAGCTGTGACATCAGCAGTATTGGGATCAATCATTGCTTTGAGGTCGGCATAGGGTATCAAGTTGAGCCAGTCTTGATTGTTATCCAAATCAAAAGCAGCCCAACCCCCAGCTTGACATTGCATCGAGGCAATCCAAGCAACACTTCGAGCGATCGCCGCAGCTTTGAGTTTTTCATTCGGCAGTTGGACTGCCTGCAATGCCATCACTACAACCGCAGAATCGTCTACATCTGGATAAAAGCGATTTTCAAACTCAAACGCCCAACCCCCCGGTTGAGAGTGTCGATTTTTGACTGCCCAATCGCCGTAGTCCAAAATCTGCTTACTCAGTAACCATTCTCCGCCACGCACCAGGGCAGGATGATTGGGGCAAAGTCCAGAATCAACCAGACTTCGCATCACCAAAGCTGTATCCCAAACCGGCGAAATACAAGGCTGCACCCGGTAGGTGTCCTCTGTCTCAATCACAAATCGATCAACTGCCTGCAAGCCCCGTTCCACCACGGGATCTGCCACATTGTAGTCTAGGGAACGCAGTCCCAACAGCGAGTTCAGCATAGCGGGAATAATGCCACCCCAGTCTCCAGTTGCCTCTTGTCGCTCCAAAATCCATTCTTCTGCCGCTTTAATTCCTTCTTCACGGAAAGGCACTAAGTTTAGGCTTTCAGCCAATTTGAACGCATCATCCAGGAGAACAAACAAATCCGTCCAATCGGAACTGCGTGGTAATTCAAACCGAATGTCAAAACCCTCTGCGTAAAGTTCGTTCAGAGTGATGGCTGGATTGATCCTAAAGGACGGCTTGCGGTCAAAGACAATCAACAGCGGCACTGTGCTTCCGCGCGCCCAACTTGACATTTCATAGATATTAATTGGAAAAGTCGGAGGCAACAACATTACCCAGGGTGGAATCGAAGGAATGCCGCGCCAGTCATAGCACCCAATCAGTGCCAGGTGCATTTTGGTAAAAATGCGTGTGCGGCTGATACCACCCCGTTTTAAAATAAACTCCCGTGCTCGTGTCATGGCTGGATCGGTTTGGGGCACACCCAGTAGCTTAAGCGCCATGTAAGCTTCAACCGAGGTGCTTAACTCTCCGCCATCGCCATAGAATAGTTCCCAACCGCCATGTTCCCGTTGTTGGGAACGCAAGTAAGCTTCTACTTTATGCAGGGCTCGAGTCTGGTCTGTGCCCCAAATTTTATGCAGCAGCACGACCTCTGCTGTGATAGTGACATTGGATTCCAGTTCTGCCCACCAGTAGCCTGCTGGATTTTGGATAGAGAGCAGATAATTTTGGCTGCTTTTGATCGCTGCCTCAACCCCAGATGTCGTAGCCCTGTCTTGAGTTTGCATGTCTTGGACGTGAATAGATTTTCCCTAAGTTTATGTGGTACTGTAGCTATTGTGGGGCTGTTTTTGTCTACAAATCCCTATTAGGGATTGAAATTATGTCTAAATCCCCAATCACTGTCAACCTCAAACTATTCGCAGCTTATCAAGAAGCCTATGGCTTATCGGAACTGGTGCGGGAATTTCCCCCAGGAACCTCGGTGGCTGCGGTACTACAGAGTGTGATTGTCGAGCATCCAGAACTCCACAAATGGCGCGACATCACCCGCTTTGGCGTCAATCTGCAATTTGTCGAGCCAGATACCATTTTGCAAGATGGCGATGAATTGGTGCTAATTCCTCCTGTTAGCGGCGGCTGAACTTATTGCCGAGTGCTTTTAGCCCGCCGCGTAGGCGGGCTTTGTTTGCATAGCCCTAAGCTCCAGTCTCAGGCAAAAATAAAACCCGACAAAAAAAGTCGGGTATATTTGACGGGGTATATAGCCCGTGTTAGCATCAGTCCACAGTCGATGGATATCGTTGGAGAGCAGTTTCATGACCCAGGCGACAACAACCCAGAACCAAGCGACAGGTGCAACTTTTACAGCACTTAAATGTAAGGAGTGTGGTACCGAGTATGAACTCAAAGCTACCCATGTCTGTGAGCTATGCTTTGGCCCGTTGGAAGTGACCTACGATTATAGTGCCCTGAGCCGTACAGTTACCCGCGAAACAATTCAGGCGGGGCCAAATTCAATTTGGCGCTACCGTCCCTTCTTGCCTGTAGCCACTGACACTCCAATCGATGTGGGAACTGGCATGACTCCCCTGGTTCAATCGAATCGGTTGGCGCGGCGCTTAGGTCTGAAAAAGCTTTACATCAAGAACGATGCCGTCAATATGCCTACTCTCAGTTTTAAAGACCGGGTGGTGTCAGTCGCCCTCACCCGCGCTCGGGAGTTGGGCTTTTCAACAGTGTCCTGTGCTAGTACAGGAAATTTGGCAAATTCTACAGCTGCGATCGCAGCCTATGCTGGTTTAGATTGTTGCGTCTTCATCCCAGCTGACCTGGAAGCCGGTAAAGTTCTGGGTACCCTGATTTACAGTCCCACCGTCATGGCGGTGCAGGGCAACTACGACCAAGTCAACCGGCTCTGCTGTGAAGTTGCAAATACATACGGGTGGGGTTTTGTCAACATCAATTTGCGTCCCTACTATTCTGAGGGCTCAAAAACCCTGGGGTATGAAGTGGCAGAACAGCTGGGCTGGCAGTTACCCGATCACATCGTTGCTCCCTTAGCCTCCGGCTCCCTGTTCACCAAAATCTACAAAGGCTTCCAAGAATTCATTCAAGTTGGTCTGGTTGCCGAGAAAAGCGTCCGTTTCAGTGGCGCTCAGGCAGAAGGTTGCTCCCCCATTGCTCAAGCCTTTAGGGAAGGACGCGACTTCGTGAAGCCAGTCAAGCCCAACACGATCGCCAAATCCCTGGCGATTGGCAACCCAGCTGATGCTATATATGCCCTTGAGGTAGCTCGGAAAACCGGCGGCAACATTGAATCGGTAACTGATGCTGAAATTATTGAAGGCATCAAGCTGCTGGCTGAAACCGAAGGCATTTTTACCGAAACAGCTGGTGGCACAACGGTCGCAGTGCTGAAAAAACTGGTGGAAGCCGGAAAAATTGATCCAGATGAAACTACCGTGGTGTATATTACCGGCAATGGTCTCAAAACTCAGGAAGCCGTGCAAGGCTACGTCGGGGAGCCGCTGACGATTGAGGCGAAGCTGGATAGTTTTGAAAGGGCGTTAGAGCGATCGCGGACACTGGAGCGCCTCGACTGGCAGCAAGTCCTGGTTTGAGCAGTAATGAATTGCTCACCACCCAACTAATACCCATATCGATCATCAAACACCTAACTATGTCCGTCAAAGTTTTGATTCCCACTACCCTGCAAAAGTTCACGAATAATCAAGCCACGCTGGAATGCGGCGGCAGCAATATTGCTGAATTGCTGGAATCCTTAGAGCAAAGCTGTCCTGGGATCAAATCGCGCCTGTGCGATGAAGAAGGGAAGCCGCGTAGATTTTTGAACTTATACGTCAACAGCGAAGATATCCGATTTTTAGAAGGGACAGAGACACCCCTCAAAGAGGGCGATGAAGTCAGCATTGTCCCAGCTGTTGCCGGTGGTTGATGATGCCCGAAAGTGGAGAAGATCTGAAAAAAACCAGCTATGCGATGTAGCCATACACTCGCGACTGCGTTGGCTGACAAAAAAGCTGTAGTTGAAGAGACAAGGATTGACCTGAGCAATGGCAGAAGAAACTAATCATAATGACGCCTCAGAGGTAGCTCCCAGTACTGTTGAAAAGCAGGCTCCCAGTGTTTCTGAGGATAAAGCTCCCAGTACTGACCAACCACAGGCAACTGATATTCCAACGGCAAATGCGCCCGATCCAACAACCGTAAATCCAGAGGCGAACATTGATCAGGCTGGGGTAGATCAACCGGCTCGAACCAAGCCTCCAGGTAAGCCTGCTGCCAAAACAGACCCTGCACCAGCTAAGGGCGACAAGCCTGCGGCTAAGGGAGCAAAAAAGGAGAAGGCACCGGCAGTTGAAGACAAGCCGTTTGCAGAGTTTATTCAACAAGACTACTTGCCAGCTTTGAAGAAGGCACTCGCGGAACAGGGCGTCCAAAATTTAGAGCTGACTTTTGCCAAGCAAAAGGTTCCCATCGCTGACTACAAAGAATCAGATGACTGGTGGCAAGTCACGGGGCGCTGGCAGAATGGTCTGCGTCAATTTAACCTTTATTTTCCTAAAGAAAATATTCAAGGACTAAAAACTTTTTCCTGCAATGAAGGCACCCAGCCTAGTACCCTTGAGTCGTTTTTAATTGATGAGCGCAAGGTAACACTAGATCTGATGATATATGGCGTGATTCAGCGCTTGAATGGTCAAAAGTGGCTAAAGAGAAATTAAGCTAGCCTTTGTCAGCCGCAGCTAAAGTGAGTTTGACACTCAGAAGCAAAGGAGAAAAGGGTGAGTAGCTATTCGTGTGCTCAGGGATCGGCGTTGCAACTCTTAACCTTATGAGTAGCCTGCGCTTTGGTAAACTGAATTATATGTAGTGTAAATAAAAAATTAGCTCGACGGCTCAAGGCAAAGAGATAAGAAAAGACATGGTAGATTCCCTGAAAAAACCGGGTTTTGAAGAGATGCGACCAGGGGTGAAAGTCCCAGCCCAGGAAACCCTGCTGACGCCCCGGTTTTACACCACCGACTTTGAAGAAATGGCGCGGATGGATATCTCGGTTAACGAAGCCGAGCTGAAAGCGATTTTAGAAGAGTTCCGTGCCGACTACAATCGTCATCACTTTGTCCGGGATGCAGAATTTGAACAATCGTGGGAACACATTGACGGGGAAACTCGTCAGTGGTTCGTTGAATTCCTGGAACGCTCCTGCACGGCAGAGTTTTCTGGCTTCCTGCTTTACAAAGAACTCAGCCGCCGGTTGAAGGACAAAAGCCCTGTACTAGCAGAGTGCTTTAATTTGATGTCCCGAGATGAGGCACGTCATGCTGGGTTCCTGAATAAAGCGCTTTCAGACTTCAATATGTCGCTGGATCTGGGTTTTTTAACCAAGAGTCGCAAATACACCTTCTTTAAGCCAAAGTTTATCTTCTATGCGACTTATCTGTCGGAGAAGATTGGGTACTGGCGGTATATAACCATTTATCGGCACTTAGAAGCCCATCCAGAAGATCGCCTTTATCCGATCTTCCGGTTCTTTGAGAACTGGTGCCAGGATGAAAACAGGCATGGAGATTTCTTCGACGCTGTAATGAAGTCTCAGCCGCAGATGTTGAATGATTGGCAGGCGAGGCTGTGGTGCCGGTTCTTCCTGCTGTCGGTGTTTGGGACGATGTATCTCAACGACATCCAGCGGAAGGGGTTTTATGCGGCGCTTGGTATGGATGCCCGAAAGTATGACATTTATGTAATTAAAAAGACCAATGAAACGGCAGGGCGGGTGTTCCCGCTCATGCTGAATGTGGAGAATCCGGTGTTTTACCAGCGGCTGGATGTTTGTACAAGGAATAACGAGAAGTTGAGTGCGATCGCCAACTCAAATACTCCCAAATTCCTGCAATTCTTCCAGAAGCTACCGCTTTACGTCTCCAATGGATGGCAGTTTGTGAGGCTGTACTTGATGAAACCGATTGAAATGGCTTCGCATCAAGGCAAGGTACGCTAAGTTGCAGCATTGCTCCACTGAAGTGGTTCTGCAAAGTGCAGGACCACTTTTTGGTTGTGATCAGCACTGACCAAGCCGTCAAGTCCTAAAGACATCCGTTCTGGCTGTGGCTTCATACCCGACTGGTAAAACACCTCTAACATTTTGAGCAATTTCCCTGTGAGTAACGGTATGCTGGAGCACGGATTGGTTTAACATGTCTAGAGGAGTTGAACGGATGGATTTGCGTAAAGACGCATTAGATATTCTCAAACAAACCAGTCGGACTTTTTACATTCCAATTAGTCGTTTACCGCTGGAACTACAAGAAGCAGTTGCATCAGCCTACCTGTGTATGCGCGCCATTGATCAAATTGAAGACCATCCAGGACTGGATAACCCTACTAAGGCAAAGCTGTTGCAGACGATTAGCCTGAAATTACAGGCAGCAGTTGATGGCAGCGCCCTTGAAGAGTTGGGGTTAGCATTGAGTCCATATCAGAGTGTGCTGGAAGAGGTAACAATTCGGGTTGGTGAATGGGCTCTACTGGCTCCTGTTACTATTGCACCTCGCATCTGGGAGGCAACGGCAGTCATGTCGGATCGGATGGCTTACTGGGCTACCAACAACTGGGAAATTCATACAGAGGCTGATTTGGACCGCTACACGTTTGGGGTGGCGGGTGCGGTTGGGTTACTACTGTCTGATTTGTGGGTCTGGTACGATGGGACGCAGACGAACCGTGCTGAGGCGATCGGGTTTGGTCGAGGATTACAGGCAGTCAACATTCTACGTAACCACACTGATGACCTGAAGCGTGGGGTAGACTTCTTTCCAGACGGCTGGAGTGAGGAAGATATGCATAGGTATGCGCGTCGGAATCTAACACTTGCCGACGCCTACATAAAAGCTCTGCCAGTTGGTCCAGCTTTAGACTTCTGCAAAATTCCGCTTGCCTTAGCCTATGCTACCCTTAATGCCCTGGTTCTAGGCCAACATAAACTCAGCCGCCGTGCTGTTATAGCTCTGGTTGAGCAGGTAACTAGTAACATTCGACCACATTTGTTTTAATCGGTTAGAGGTGGTGCGATATTTCTAAGGCACCACCCAACTACAGACAACGAACAACTGTCGCATGCCAGTGTGGCAAAATGGAAGTCTGTGTTCAGACAATTGTTCTAAATAATCCTGTGAGTCCAACTGTGCCTAACGCTACCCGCCGCGTCGTTTTTCCTTTCACTGCCATTGTGGGTCAGGAAGAGATGAAACTGGCCTTATTGTTGAACGTGATTGACCCCAAAATTGGCGGGGTCATGATTATGGGCGATCGCGGCACCGGCAAATCCACAACCATCCGGGCGCTGGCTGACCTGCTGCCAGAAATCCCAGTTGTCGCCGATGACCCCTTCAATAGCCACCCCAGCGATGCCGATTTGATGAGCGATGCCGTGCGGCAGCAGTTGGAGCAACACTCAGAAATTCCCGTAGCTAAGAAAAAAGTCCCAATGGTTGACCTGCCGCTAGGAGCTACAGAAGACCGTGTTTGCGGCACTATCGACATCGAAAAAGCCCTTTCTGAAGGTGTTAAAGCCTTTGAACCGGGACTATTGGCAAAAGCCAATCGGGGCATTCTCTACGTCGATGAAGTCAACCTGTTAGATGACCACCTGGTAGACGTACTCCTCGACTCAGCAGCAAGCGGCTGGAACACCGTCGAACGTGAAGGCATTTCCATCCGCCACCCCGCCCGCTTCGTTCTCGTTGGTTCTGGCAACCCCGAAGAAGGCGAACTGCGGCCCCAGCTGCTTGATCGTTTCGGGATGCATGCCGAAATCCATACCGTCAAAGAACCAGCGCTGCGAGTACAAATCGTGGAGCAACGAGCAGAGTTTGACCAGAACCCTCAGCTGTTTGTAGAAAAGAATCAGTCCCAGCAACAAGCATTGCAACAACAGCTAGTCAGCGCCCAAGAGCGTCTGCCCTCGGTGACGATTGACTATGACCTACGGGTGAAAATTTCAGAAGTCTGCTCTGAACTCGACGTTGACGGTTTGCGCGGTGACATCGTCACCAACCGCGCGGCGGCAGCCTTAACAGCGTTGGAAGGACGCACTGAAGTCACGGTTGATGATATTCGCCGTGTCATGACTTTGTGTGTACGCCATCGGTTACGCAAAGACCCCTTGGAGTCGATTGATTCCGGCTACAAGGTGGAAAAAACCTTTAACCGTGTGTTTGGCATCGAAATACCGTCACAAGAGAATTCAGCTGTTGCAGCCAACGGCACGGGTAAGCCTAGTGCGCGTTTTAGCTAATCACTCATTTCCCTCTTCCCAGGCTATCCGATGAGAATTTGCCGCTTTTGGTTGCATACCTTAATTTTGTCGAGCCAGTACAATCCGCCCCGGTTTGTAGAGCTAGTGATGTTATTGCTGTCAATGACTTTGCTGGGGATTTGGCAAATTGTACCGGATTGGCCCTACCTGGTGCTGAGCTTGAGCTATGTGATTGGGGCATCTATTTCTATTCTGGTGCGGGAAGCGATCGCGCCCTCACCTCAGCCACGAGCCACGCAGATAACGGCAGTGCTATTGTTAATCGTTAGCATATATGGCTTTGCTCAGCTGCTATAGGTGGCGTCTCTCGATATCAGATGCTGTGCCTGTCCTCAGGTATAACTCTTGTTATACCTCTGAGCTGAGATGCAAAGCCGTGCAAAACCTTTTCGAGAGTCAGTAGTAACCCAAAAATTTAGGCAAGCTGATTTAGCAACCAATTACACTCGAGCGCAATTCAATTTCTTCACAAATATTTAGATAAATCCAAACTAGCACAAGTATTTCATTCACTATTTATTTTTCGTTGATTAGAAGATTTAAAATCACAACTTATAAGATTAAATTATAATTAAAATTTGTAAGTATCATGATATTTTATATTGCCAAGGTCAGGAAAGTCATTATATTATTACATTAGAAGAATTAATAGCCTTAATGAAGCTGGAGAATGGGGCTCCCCGTCGAAAATATTCATCGTCGGTATTGCAGCCAAAATTGGCGTCAAAGACTTGTGTAACGATTTTGTAGGAGAATTATATGTCAATTGCTGTCGGAATGATTGAGACTAAAGGCTTTCCTGCTGTTGTGGCAGCAGCCGATGCGATGGTTAAAGCAGCCCGAGTCACGCTTGTGGGCTACGAAAAAGTTGGCAGCGCTCGCGTAACTGTTATTGTCCGAGGAGATGTCTCTGAGGTTCAAGCTTCGGTTGCGGCTGGAGTAGAATCAGCTAATCGCGTGAATGGTGGTGAGGTCTTGTCTACCCATATCATTGCCCGTCCCCACGAAAATCTTGAGTACGTTCTACCCATTCGTTACACTGAAGAGGTTCAGCAGTTCCGTATGTAACTACGCCCTCCTTGCTCAAGGATTAAAACTCGTGTCAAGTGCCGTTGGAATGGTAGAAAAAAGCTTGCGGCACTCTTGTCAGGAGGGAGAAAGACCCTAGTCTTAGAGGCGTAAAATCACACTCAAGGGTTCCGGTGGTGAGCGGGTCAACTATCGCCGCATACGTTTTTTGGTTTGCATCCAGGCTCTAATCCCGGATTTCCAGCTCATACTGATAGCATAGGGATTTCAGTTTTTGTTTTAGGCGCGATCGCACACTCTCAGGTGACACAATCACACAATCTTCCCCGTAAGGCAAGATTTCTCGGACAAACCAGTAGGTACTGGATATCTGCCGCACCACTCGCCTGACGCGCTCCCTGGATGCCAACCATTCACTGATATCATCCCCAGATTTAGCTTTATAGGCAAAAGCCAAGTGACCAAATAGATGCATTTCAACTTCTAAATGACCCAGGCGGTTGCGCCACTGACCTGGAATCGGCGCAACACCTGCTTCAACAATTCGATCTAGGCGCAGGCTCCAGTTGTGAACCAAGTCTGCTAAATCTTGGTTTCCTTCTGTCTCTTCGCACCAGCAATCCAGATATTGTCGTTCTGCGTGAGGGACAACTTGGGCATGACGGCAAGAAAATAAATACCAGTTCCCAGATACACTAGAGCAGTGTGATCAATTGCGACTACAAGGATGGCGACAGGTAGCATGGGAAATCTGTCTTCAGTTTATTCCCCTAGAACCAAATTCTAGGGCTTCTGAAATTTGGCTGCGATCAAACAGGGATCGGATACTGGCTCACTTTCAGCAGCCTGCAGGTAGCAAAGGTGCAATCATTCTCAACTCGATTGCAGCAGTGAAGCGCCTCACAGCATTTTTTCGAGAACTGCTCGAACCTCATGGTTTGGTGGTTGGAGAGAATACGGGATTGTCTGGAAAGGCAGAAAAAGAGCGATCGCTACAAGCTGATTTGGTTCTCGGCACCAGCACGATTGATGTCGGGGTTGACTTCAAAATTAATTTTCTGATTTTCGAGTCAGCGGATGCCGGTAGCTTCATCCAGCGATTAGGTCGGTTGGGGCGGCATGATGGCTATGAGCGAGATGGGAGGATCTAGCCCACTCCAGTGCGGCTTGTATGATCTGATCGAGCCAATCGAGGCAGATCGATTCAAAACCTACGACTTGCCGGGGATTTTAAGCAATCTGGAAATTGAAGTGATGACGGAAGCGGCATTCATGCGATCGCTCCAACAGACAGCTCAACGTATCGGGCAACCGATTCCCAAAGGACGCTTCCAGCGCTGTCTAGCATTCATGAAGTTACAAGCCTATCGAGAGGAGCGGCTGAACTGGCGATTTACATACTCTGCTGATTTGCAGCCCATTGCCGATGCCTGGAAAGTTCAGGTTCTTACGGGTATACAGGTTTGGCAGCCAGGGAACTACTGGATTGGTGAAATCAACCAGCGGCTGAAGAAGGAAGCATTAGTCTGTTATTTGCTTCGTCGTCCAGTGGCGGAGGTGCGATCGCGCTTACGCCTGCCGATGCATTTCCAGATTTACCCGATTAGCGATCACTACAGCGTTCATGATGCAACTGCACCTTACTCGGTTGCTTTCGGTCAATCTGCGTTGTTGCTAGATACCCTTGCTTACTGGCTTAAGAGTAAAGGAGATGAGATGTGGGTTACTTAAGGTTTCAATCCCTGATAGGGATTTAGGTGAGCTTAAGTAAAAAGCAGAGTAGCAATCACCATTGGATACATGAGATATGAAATCCAAGTCCTTACCCAGATAGTTAATAACTTATTTATAGGAACGAAGAATAATATCAATCTGTAAAAACAGAGTAGCAAGAGTAAATTATAACTAATGAAACCACAAACATTTGAAGAAATCAAGGCACTTTCTCCACTAATTTCTGAAAAAATACCTTATTTGAAAATGTTAGTTCTGTTTGGTTCCAGAGCTACTGGTCATGTGCATGCAGAAAGTGATTGGGATTTTGCTGCTCTCTACGATGAAAAAATCCGTCGAGCTTACATGAAAGATGCATGGTCTTGGTTTGAAATAGATTTATTTTTGAGTAATCTATTTGAAATTTCAGATACTATTGATGTGGTGGAACTCAACCATTGTTCTCCCCTCATAGGCTATATCGTCGCTCGTGACGGCAAGCTTTTGTATGAAAAACAGGCTGGAGAGTTTATAAAATTTACATGTAAAGCCTGGAAAATTTATGCAAATACAGAAAAATTTCGTAAGGCTCAAAGGAGAAGTATTGAGCTATGGTTACAAAAGTGGGACGTATGACAAAGATAGACCATGAAATTCTCAATACAAAAATCAGGTTAATTATCAAATATTTGAATCGCCTCAAAGGTTTTGGAGCAGTCGGATTGGATAATTACCTGGATGACTTCGATTTACAACTTATTTCTGAACGGCTATTACAGTTAATAGTTGAAGTAGGGACAGATATTAATACCTATTTGCTGGTGCAATTACATCAAGATACTCCCACAACATACTTTGATTAGTTTATTAAAGCTGGACAGCGAGGCATTATCACACGAGAGCTAGCAGCACAACTAGCACAATCAGCAGGAATGCGGAATCGTTTAGTCCATCAGTATGAAGACATAGACAACAAAATAGTATTTGCAGCTATTCCCACTTTACAGCCATATCCACTTTATATCCAGCAAATTACAGCTTATTTAGATTCATTAGAGGGACAAAATGGCTAAAAACAATAAAAAAGTCTATCAGCTAAAAAAGCAAGTAATTTTATTTGAACAAGATGATTTTAACTCCCAAACCTCGGAGGATTCAGAAGATAATTGGCTACAAGATAATGATTTAGATTTTGGCTTTGAAACATCTGAACGCACGGTTGAGACTGAAAGTGAGTTACTGACACTCAAACTGTTGCGAAAGGCAATTCAGGAGCAGAATCCTGACGATCAGATCATGCAAGACTTCGGGGAATATGTTTTGCGGCATGGATCAAAAGCAGGTAACACTTTGAGAACAGCCGTTGGGGAAAGGCG
>CAXUIG010000095.1:0-21538 GCA_964250845.1 uncultured bacterium
CCCTGTAAAGCAAGACGTAGAGCGCTTTACAAATTTTCGGACGTGTCTAATGACATCCTCAATGCCCTCGCGAGTCAGAGGTTCATCACGTTTCAGGCACCAATCGATGATCCGCTTGGCGTAAGCAAGATTAAGGTCGTTGCCAGTCTTATCTAACTTGGTTTGGGCTGATTCGAGCTGTTGTGCAATCTCCTCTAGACCTTCAATTAACTGCTTGAGGTAGGTATCAACATTTGCTCTCATATCCTCACATGTTTTACGTAATTGCTCTACAGCCTGATCAAGAGTAGTTTGCTGCTGATTATTAATTTGATTACACAACGAGCTAGAAATGTTTTTAACTGCCTCTCTTCGTTTGTAACCGTTCACGGGGGGGGTTACAAAAAAACCAGACATTAAGCTCTGGCCGTCAACTAGGTCATTCTAGGCGCTCTCGCGTGATCTTCAATACACGGCCAGAGCTTAATGTCCGGGAAAAATCTAGGGGGTACGTCATGCGCATGAACTTCAAAACCTTGCTAAGCAAAAGCTTTAGAACTTATGCACATATAAACAGCCTCCCTAAAATGTCTATTAGACAATTGGCAAACCAGTATAGCAGTTTTAACTACTCACAATTATCTAGGAAAAATTAAATCTAGGCTGGTTTTCGTACTGATTACATGTGATTTCATAGCGGGAACTTTTTTACCCCCCCCCTGAACGGTTACCTTCGTTTTTGCTCTTTGGATTTGAGAAATCCACCTATAAAACTGATAACACCACCAACAATACCAATAACTAAACCAATAGCAGCCAGAGGAGGTACGAATGCCATTAAAGCTCCTGCTACTGCCAGGATTCCTCCCCCGATGCGCAAGAAATTTTGCTCATCATCTGTATCTTGCTTACTGAAGCTGAATTTCAACCCACCTAGTTTTGCAATCAGTTGTAACTCGCTCCCAACTTCCTCAATAGCTTTCTGAACTTTTTTGTTGAAAGTTTTGCCAGCTTCCTGATACTCTATTTCGAGACGGGATTCAACCTGGATCTCCTTAAGTTTTTGCTCCCATCTCGACGTCAGGTCACTTTCTGAGGAGTTCCAGTAGTCTTCAGCAAAGGAGGGAATTACATTCAGAGCGTCTTGAAAGATAGCTTCAATCTGAAGCTGTAATGATTCAAGTGCATCCTTCTGTGCGGTTTTGATTTGCCTTCGGACTTCATCACGCTTTTTTTTGAGCTTATCTGTTAAATTTTGGTAGACTTCGGCTTGTTGCGTGACCCATCTGTAAGGGTTGTTGACGTTGCCCACTGTACAGCCGAGCAAGTTCTGCGATCGCCGGATAGCCCCATACTTAACTAAAGACAGCCGAATTTTATCTAAAAAATTCTGCATCTGGCTTGCCTTGAGAAGCTGAGCTTTGTGATGCTGATGCTCTGGTTCGCAAGAAAGCTGTGCTGCCAGTAGCATAACGGGAACAATTTCAAAGTAGCCATTGGCATAATGCTCTTTGGCGTAGCGACGGATACGCTCTATATGCCCCCCTAGACCACTTTGACCATCCATTGCGAACAGTTGATCGGGGTTCTTTAAGAAATGCTCCAAGCGTCGAGGATCGCGCAAGTTATTCTTGACGTTGAGCAGAATAATTACCGGCTTGGCGTTTTCCTTCAGCAGTCGTAAAAATTCAAATTCGGTTTCTTGGATGCTGTCATTTGTGACCACATAACAGATCACATCAGATTCATCGATAACGCTTTTGGCAATTTCCTCATCAGTTTTGCCGCCAGGAGCGCCCATACCAGGAGTATCAATAATCCGAATTTTTTTCCACTCATACACCCGATTCAGACGAGTAGTGCGCTGCTTACCTACACCTATAGCATCCCAGCCTTCATCTGTCATAACAGCGTGGAGAGTGCTTTTACCAGCTTTAGTTTTGCCCATGAAGGCAATAGTGAAATAATTGAGGGCGCGTTGCTTGGCATCAAGCGATTCACGCACACTCTTGACTTTCTTGACGATTTCGACTTCTAGAGATTGCTTTGTAGTCTCAAGCTGTTGCGCTACTTCCTTGGCTGTTTCCGCTCTAGCATTACCAGTGGTTTTGTTCCCAATGCCTTGTATACTGTGTTGAATGCCTTGTCTCAAATTGTCAAGCGTTGCCCCAGTTGCTTGAAGGGCTGCTTCTGCGAAAGTGTAGTCCTCACGCGCAATTTCAGCACACTGACGGGTGGCAGTCTCGTAATCCCGATCATCCCACAGACTATCCCGTGAGCTACTCTCGTCTTGGATAGGCTGGACGGCAATATGGGCTTCTTCATACTTTACAAAACGCTGTATTTCCTCTAAAGACCAGTTCCAAATCCGCCCTACCCGCTCTACCATCTGGTGTTCCAACGGTGAATAGAAACCGTCAATATAAGCCAGCGTCAGAATTTGCCTCATTGCCTGCCCCATTGCCCCATTACGTTGCGTCTGCCGCATCCCTTGAGCTAAAACATCCACAGGAATCAGGTGTTCGTCTTGAGCAAGTATTTTTTCTTTTTCTTGTTTCGTGCGTTGTCCTACCCCTATCTGTTGTTCTAGTTCCTGCAGATATTTCAACTCTTCGTTATGAATCTGCTGGTCAGCACAGACCATGTGTGTGACCAGTAGAAATGAGTAGTCTAGTGGTTCATCAGCTGTTGTGGTTGAGTCAGACATCTTTCTAACAATTGGGGTAGTTATTTTTAACTTATCTCTATAGAGTTCAGTTAAACAAGGGGATGTGTACGGATATTTTGAACTAACACATGAGCCGCCTCTGTATTAATACTGCGAAACGTGGTAAACCCCTTCCTGCTGCGTGAAATATATGAGCCCAAGGACTTGTTGGGGATGGTAAAACTGAACATTTATAAACTTTATCTCGGTTGTTGGGATTTTTTAACAGATTTAAGCAATTTACGTATTCCTACGGTTGCTTTCCAGGATGTAGTTGTAAAAAGCTTTGTGTATCAGCTTCCAGTTTTGCTGATATCAGAAACCTGGTGCATAAAGGGACTTACCGTGGAGCAAAACATTACAACAAAACATTACAAATTTATCCGACAGTTTTTCCGCTGACGGCATCGGCAACCTTTATCTGGGCAGAGAGATAGCTCAGGTGATGGCACACACGCGAGCCGGTTGGTACAGCTTGAGATTGTAAGAAAACCTCCCGTCCACCTTGGGTGTAAGACTCAATTCGCTCAATGCGTTCAAATATGTCTGCCAAATACATCTGGTCATCTGTCACAAATACACGGCTTCATTAAGAATGCGATCGCGGATGTGTTCCCGTAGCCCTTTGTCAGTCGCCACCTCTACCTTTCTGCCCAAAAGATCTGACAAATCCTGGATCAGTGCCACATGATCTAGCAAACTGCGCTCAGGTTCCAGTTCTACTAAAAAATCAATATCACTATCCGGCCTCGCCTCTCCCCGCGCTACCGAGCCAAAAATCCGCACATTGGATGCCCCGTGTCTCTTTGCAATGCGGAGAATGTCTTCCCTCTTTTGACCAAGCAGTTCATCAATTCCCATCTTTCTTTCCAACACTTCCTGCTGCGCTTGTGTTCCCACACTGGCTTCGAGTTTGGGCCGTCGCCGATATTCTCTTTGTTTATTTCATAGCATTTCGCTAGCATATAGCTACTTTTGCTCGTGAAGAGAAATACTGGTTCATTACCTTAGTGAACGTCGCAGAGCAGCACTGAGCAGATCAACCAGAAATGTGATCACCATAAAGCACACGAGAGTAGTCACCAAGCTTTTGTAGTCAAAGCTGCTCAACTGCTCTGTTAGCAACCGTCCCAATCCTCCGGCTCCCACTAAACCCACGATAACTGTCTCTCTCATACACACTTCCCAACGGTAGAGAATATAAGCCATGAATCGGGGCAGCGTGTTCGGCAAAACTCCATAGAGAAAAACTTTCGCTCCAGTTGCCCCCAAAGCCTGCAGCGATCGCGGTGGACGCTGATCTAGATTTTCAATCACCTCTGCCATCAGTCGCCCTAAAATACCCAGGTTATGAAGACCCAAAGCGATCGCACCTGGTAAAATCCCAGGAAACAGAATAAATAGTAGGATTAAAGCCCAAATTGGCGCAGGGATGGCGCGACAGATCAGCAGCAGACTCCGAGTCAACAGTAGGATAGCAGTTCCCCAAAACCAATGGTGCTTGCCTTGGCTAATCGGATTAAGAACACCCCCTGGCAATAAGAAATTGTGGGCTGCAAAAAAAGAGAGAAGCATCCCCCCTAAGCCAGCACTAGCGATCGCCAGGATAGACATGGCAATGGTCTGGGTAGATAGATTAAATAGTTCACTCTGGGTTTGATTAATATTCGGTGGGAACGCTTCCTGAACAACCTCTCCTAGAAGTTGAACAGTTCGGGGTGCCCAAAGTTTGGTGTAGTCAACCTTGAGAGTCCAAAAAGAGAATAGCAATAATCCGACAGCAGCGATGATTGAAGCCAACAGGATTGGATCGCCCTGGTAGCTTAAATCTTGTCGTTTGAGTCGATTCAATTTAAACACATTCAAATCAAGGCGGCTGGGAGAGCCCAAGCGGTGGCGGAGTACCGCACTCCAAAAATCAATTGAGCCATTTAACAGAAAAAGGGCTAAGAAGAAGGTCCACATCTGCTCATAGCGCAGAGACTGGAGGCTGAGAAGAATTTGATACCCCAACCCGCCAGCTCCAATAATTCCTAGCACTGCAGCGGAGCGGATTGAGCACTCAAAGCGGTAGAAGGTATAAGAGAGGAGATAGGGAAACGCTTGGGGAATCAGGCTGTAGGTGAATGCCTTCAGGGGGGAAACCCCGCTGCTTAGGAGTGCCATCAGGGGTTGGCGTGGTGTTTCGTCTAAGATTTCAGAAAAAACCTTGGCAGTGATGGCTCCAAAGGGAATTGTAATCGCCAGAATGCCAACTAGGGGATCGAGCCCAAAGATGTTGACGAAAAATAATCCCCAGATCATCTCGTGAATCGCACGGGGAATCGACAGAAAACCACGGATGCTGAGCCAGCAGACTTTGTAGTTGCTAAATGGTGATCCCTTGGTTGTTTTGGTTAGAAAAACAGACTGCCACCAAACCTGTGATGCCAGAACGCCGCCGATCAAGCCGAGTAATACGCTTAGGGCAGTACCACATACCGCGTAAGCCAGAGTTACTAGGGTCGCATCCAGCGTCAGAGACAACAATTCTGGACTCAGGTCTGGATGCAGACTGGCTTGTAGAAAACGCAGAAATAGCGACCAGCCGCCTGGATTGATTACATCTTGCCCAAATAAGCCCGTTTGTGCCAGCGACCAAGCGATCGCTGCGATGCAGACTACACACCACAGCGATCGCTGATTGATAATTGTTGGTCGCGATGGTGTTGAGACTGAATTTTGAATCGTGCGATCAACATAAGGCATGCTCACGTTGTTTGATCGCCAAGGATTTCAATCATTTCAGTACTCGCGCTTTCAATGCTATATAAGGCTTCGACCATTTCTGGTAACACTAAGAGTGCTGGTGCATCGAATAAAATCTGTCCTTGACGCAGACCGATGATCCGTTGGCAATGACTAAGGGCAAGTTCAATCGCATGAAGGCTAATAACCAGCGTTTTACCTGTTTGCTCACTCATATCCCGCAACAGATCCATAATCTCGCGGCTACGTTCAGGGTCAAGACTCGAAATTGGTTCGTCTGCTAGAATGACGATAGGATTTTGCACCAGCACCCGAGCGATGGCTACTCGCTGTTGCTGACCGCCTGAGAGCTGATCAGTTCGTTCATAGAGTTTTTCGGGAATACCCACCTTGAAGAGTGCTTGCGCTGCCGTCTCCACTTCCAACGGCCAGAATAGCGAGAATGCGGCTTTGAGGAATGACCAACGACCGAGATGTCCGGCGTTTATATTGTGAATCACTCGTAGGTTATCGACTAGATGAAACTGCTGGTAAACTGTGCCGATCCGCCGCTGTACTTGGCGTAGCTTGCGAGGAGATAGACGAGCCAAGTTGCGATCAAACGCCCAAACTTCTCCCTGACTGGGAATTTGAGTGCCATTGAGCAGGCTGATCAACGTGCTTTTTCCAGCTCCACTTGGCCCGACTAACGCCACCCGCTCACCTGCTCGGATCTGTAAATTAATGTCAGCGAGCACTTGAAACTTTCCAAACTGCTTGGCAACGTGCTTGAGTTCAAAAATAGAGTCGTTTTGCACTCACTTAATCTTTCCGATTTCACGACCAATGATTTCAATTTGCCGGTAGTTAGAATTTTGGGTGGCGATAAACTTTTGTGCACCAAACAGGTCAAGAATTTCTTTTTGCTCCGGTACATTGGGGTTCAGCTTCAAAAGGGCTGTCTGCACTTTCTTGACAAAGTCATCGCCATAACGCTGCTTGACACTCGGGTTAATCACCCAGTGGTAGTCATAGTAGGAGGGCGTCCGCCAAAGGAACTCTACTTTGTTCAGGTTAACTTGCCCAGACTTCACGCGACTCTTCCAGACCTGTTCATTCAAAACACCAGCGTCGTAGGTTCCTGCTTCCACAAGCTTAATCGTAGCATCGTGAGAGCTAGAGAAGCCAACTTGACCAATGATGTCATTGAGGCTGACACCACCCTGTTTTAGGAAATATTGCGGCATCAGCCGCCCTGATGTGGAAGACTCACTGCCAAAGGTGAAGGTATGCCCTTTCAGTTCCTTCAAGCCACTGACATCTTGGATAGGTTTGAGTCCCGTGTTTTTGTTCGCAACAAATATGCTGTGGAATTGGGCATCAATGTTGCGTTGGGCGATCGCTTCAGCTCCCTTCACCTGCAATTGCGCCTGAACACCAGTCAAACCCCCAAACCAAACTAGATCTAGGTCGCCTACTTTAAAGGCAGTAACCGCAGCGGTGTAGTCCGTGACTGGCTTGTAGGTCACTGGCACGCCTAGTTCTTTTTGCAAGTAGGTTGCCAACTTACTGTACAACCGCTGCAACTTTTCTGGATCTTGATCGGGAATGGCTCCTGTCGTAAAGGGTTGATTTTTAGTCGCACCGGATGGAGAGGAGTCCCGACTGGGTGAGGGCGAACAGGCTACCAATGCTAGCAAGAGGAGCAATACTCCACACAGCAATTTGTTTTTCATCTTCGTCTTTGATGCTTTACACCGCGTGCCATTTGGCTAGAGGTTATAGTAGTGGTGACAGTTTATTCAATATTTGTGCTATCATTTCGCTATTTATGGGCAGGAGCCTGGAAGGCATTAGCAGGTGAAATCACGGTACTACAAAACTGATTTAGTCAGCTTTCATTATTTGGATTCTTGCTGTTCAGATATTCAGGATACTATAGTATTTTTGCATGGTTTTACTGGTAGCAGTCGCGACTTTTTAGAAATACCAGATTCCCTTATCAGCAACTATAGATGTTTAATTCCTGATTTGCCTGGACACGGACAAACTCAAGTTCTAGAAGATGAAATTAGTTTTACAGCAGCTGGGCAGGTCGCTTTACTCGAGCAATGGCTTGGTTCCTTGGGGCAGAGTAAGTTTCATTTATTCGGGTATTCAATGGGGGGTCGCTTGGCTCTGCAATTCGCAGTAAAAAATTCCCATCAGCTTCAATCACTGATTTTAATATCAACTACAGCCGGAATCAAGGAAGAAGTTGCCCGATGGGAAAGAGCTAAAGCAGACGAGCAACTGGCGCAGAGAATTCTCGACTCAGACCCCGGAGATTTTCTGACTACATGGTTAGCACAACCCCTTTTTAAGGGAATTGGTGATAAAGGTCAGGACTTTATTGCTAAGGAAGTGGTACGCCGCCTACCCCTACAAACCTCTGGATTAGCTTGCAGTTTAAAGTATTTCAGTAGTGGAGTCATGCCTTCAGTTTGGCATTATTTGATTAACATTAAAACCCCAACCCTAGTGATAGCTGGTTCTAGAGATAAAAAATATCTAGTCCTGGCATCTGAGCTTGTGGCCTTAATTCCGAAAGCGACATTAAAGATTTTGCCAACAGGTCATGCACCGCTGATTGAGTCTCCTGATTTACTCTGGAAACAAGTTGCAGAATTTATTAATTCGGCTGAGGTGCAATCACTGTGAGGCTCTTTGTTGAGCTGTCCCAGACTAACCAGCCAAACGCCCCGTCTAAATCAACTGAACTATTTGTAACTTTAAAATATACCTTATCTCCGCTCCTAGTTTCAACGGCAAAATCGGCATTTTGGGCATAGACAACTTTGAATCCTCTGTCTCTCAAACAATACATAGTCCAAGCTTTTAGCGACTGTTTTTCTGGCTGAAATTTAATCGGCGGGCTGTTGAACACATCCTCGATTACCTTAATTAGCTGCACTGGTTTCACTCCAATGAAATACTTTTCTCCATTATTGGCCCATCAGGGTTTGTGACGGGCCATGAAGGTTTCAATTTAAGTCTCTTGCGGATCGCAGCGGATCTCAATCATAAATCCATCTGGATCGTAGAAGTAGATGCCTCGCCCGGTGGGACGACTGACCGGACCGTGATCGATTCGCACTTGATTTTGTCTGAGTACTTGGACTGCCCGGTCAAACAATTGCGGATCGATGTCAAAGGCAAGGTGATTGGCGCGGGTAAAGGCGCGATGGGGATCTACGTCTGGCGGTGGCAAATCCGGCTCCCAAAATAGATCGAGGACGGTGCCATCTGGGGTGACGAAGTTAGTCACTTTCCCAGCCTCTACCAGCGATCGCAGTGTTGTGGGTACCTCTTCGCCTGTCAGTTCGTGGAGACCGAGGATGGCTCCGTAGAAGTGACGGGAAGCTTCCAGGTCGTGTACATTTAACGCAATATGGTGTAACCGACGCAGATTACCTGGGACCAGCGCAGTGCTTAGGGTGGTGGGACTAGACAACATGGCTTTCTACCGCTCCATTTCGTTACTACTATATAACTAAGACTTTTATCTTAAAGTCTATTGTTTAAAATAAAAATTAATGATGCCGTTTGATTACTCTTTAGATTTTAAGACTATCGATTTTCGTCAGCATCCTGAACTATATCGAGTTGGCAAGGGTGAGCAGGGAGTGCTTTTAGTAGAACCCTACAAATCCGAAATCCTTCCCTACTGGCGGTTCAAAACTCCGGATATTGCTAGGCAGTCTAGCGAAAAAATCTACGAGATGTTTCTGGATTATCTTCAGCAGGATGATTTTATTGGCGCGGATATGGCTCGGAAGTTTTTACAAATGGGTTATACTCGCTCCCGCAGATACGCTAATCATAAGAGCGGCAAAAAATATAAACCAAATTCTCAAACAGCAAGTTCTACAGAAATTCAAGCAAAAAAAGAGGTTTTACCAAATCAACTAGACCCAGTTAAAGCTGAGTCTGCGGCAATATTTAAACAGAAATGGATGCAAGCAAAGACGAATGAGAAATATCTACAGCTTCTAGAAAAGCATAAACAGACGTATGAGCAAAACTAAGATGAGTGCTGGATCGCAACGCGCTTAAGCGACGAACATTTGGTTCAACAGACCAAAGATTGCAGCACAGACAAAGAGCGATTCTGACGACACCCCTGTGGATAAGGAACTGCAAAACCTACTCTCCAACCTACTGTTAGCGATCCTGGCTTTGCTCTGGCAAGAGCGCACAGACTGGTTTTTGGGAGTAGACATCGGCATTTACTATATTCTAGGGCAGGTTCCCCAAACTCCTCTAGTGCCGGATGGCTTCCTCAGGTTGGGGGTAGAGCAGCGTAAGAGCCAATTTTTGAATTGTGCTCCCCGGTATTTGAATCAAAGAATCGTAGGTAATGAGCGTATAGTTGGGTGGGTGCGCTCACCTGTTGGTATAACTTATTAATCAGTCTGTTGGCGTAAGTCTTTGCAACACATCAAGTGGTAACAGTTCCAGAAACTCGCTCCGGTGGCGAGTCAAGTTCACTCCTACTCACCAGTTGGGCGTTGTGACGCCACAGACTAACACACATTGCTACCGGAGCAGCTGCTTACCCATAACTTCAACCACAGCGAATCTGATCAAACTAACTCCAGACATGCTACACTTTCGTGCAGCACGACCATAAAATAGAGAGTAATGTTTGACAAGAATATTATTCAAATTACCCCTAGGCTACCACCGGCCATAGATGGCGTAGGTGACTATTCGCTTAAATTGGCAGATGGACTGCTGAAAAATTATGGTATAGTCACTCACTTTTTGACTTGTCAACAGGGGTTTAAGCCAGGAGCATTAATTAATGGGTTCCCAGTCATTCAACTACCTAATCAAAGCCCTCAAGCATTCATAGACTCTATTCCAAAGAATATTTATAAAATTATTTTGCATTACTCCGATTATCCTTATGACCAAAAATATGGGGCACCGTTTTGGTTAGTAGAAGCCTTAGAACTATTAAGACAGCAGCATCGAGTTCAATTATTAGTCATGTTCCATGAGTTACCATACTTTTCTTGGTTAAGAAAAAACTTTTATTTATTTCCTCTCCAGAGTTCTGCGGCTTGGCAGATCGCTAGAAAAGCCGATATGGTTTTTACCAATAACTCGGTTTCCAAGACGACTCTAGCCAGACGTTTGAATCATCCTGTAATCAGCGTTCCGGTTTTCTCAAATATTGGGGAACCAGACCATCTTCCCCCACTAAAAGGGCGGAATCGTAGGATATTAGTCTTTGGCACTCCCGGAAGAAGGGCTAGGATTTACCAGAAATCTACAGAAATGCTTGTCAATACTTGTAGGCTTTTAGGAATTGAAGAAATTTGTGATCTTGGACCACCGCTTCACCTGAATATATCTGAAATAAAAGGAGTACCATTGGTTGAAATGGGCAAGAAATCTGCTCAAGAGATTAGCAATTTAATGTTAAATTCGCTGGCTGGAATTGCCTACTCGACTGATAATAGACTGTTGACAAAGTCAGGAGTTTTTGCTACTTATTGCGCTCATGGAGTAGTTCCCATTCTTACCCAAGCTAAGTCTTCCCAAGCAGATGGGCTTGAAGTTGGCACACACTTTGTTTTCGCTGGGAGTCAAGCTAAAAGCATAGACATAGAGTCGTTACAAACAATTGCAGACCAAGCCCATAGATGGTACAAAAACCATAACCAATCAAAAAGCGTGGAATTATTTGCAACACAGCTTTTGGGAAATGTGTTTTAAAAGGGAGGAAAAACGTGATACCATCTATGCCGGTGCGCAATATATCGACGGTCATCATTGCACAGAATGAGGAAAAATGTATAGCTAATGCGATTAAATCAAGTCTTGCTTTTGCTGATGAGATTGTGGTTGTAGACGGGGGAAGTCATGATACGACAGTCCAGATTGCCCAAGACCTTGGATGCAATGTTTACACAAATACCTGGCCTGGATATGCCAAGCAGCGCAATTTTGGAGCCGAGAAGGCTGTACACGAATGGATATTTTTTATTGATGCGGATGAGTTAGTAGGCCAAGATCTAGCTTCAGCACTCCTAACTTGGAAAAATACACCCAAACTGGAAGCAAATGCTTTTGCAGTAAATAGAGTAGGTGATTTTCTAGGTAAATGGTTGCACAGCCAAGCAGAATATCCGGTTAGGTTATATAACAAAAAATTATTTCGGATTAAAGATGTTTTAGTGCATGAAGCACCAGACATAGGGAAGGAGCGAGTAATTAAATTGCCAGGCGTTCTGTGGCATCACGGATTCCGTACAATAGATGATCTTGTGATTCGATTTAACAAATACACAAGCTTGGATGCCCAGAAGTCGCACTTAGCAGGAAAAACATTTAGCTTGGCTCGCCTTTTGCTGAAGCCGCACGCTAAATTTTTGCAAGTGTACGTATGGCAAGGCATGTACAGGCAGGGATTGGCAGGTTTTGCTGTAGCAGGGCTTTGGAGTTACTATATTTTTTTAAAAGAAATAAAACTTTATGAGATAACTTGTAAGGAAAACAGCAATGCCGAAACCTATTAGAAAAACTAATATCGTAAATTCACTTGTGTTTATTAAGTACATTCGAATTTTAATAGATAAATTAACCCCAAGAGCGCCTATAAAGGGCTTTCATTTCGTGCAACCAGCACTGGCTTGGATGGCAATACTGGGGCTAGTGTTGTTTTCAGCGCTGTGCATACTAGTTCATGCTGGCAGTATTTTACGCATAGCTTTCCCACTGGGTGCTTTTGCCGTGGGTGTGATTCTATATTTGCAGTATCCTGTCCTCTATTTAGGTTTCACCTGGTGGGTGTGGTTCCTAACGCCGTGGGTTCGCCGCCTAGTAGATTATCAGAGTGGCTGGCAGGACCCAAGTGTGGTGCTCCTAGCACCGTTCCTAGTAACACTGGTGACTTTTGCTACGTTTGTGCGACATTTTCCCAGGTCGTATAGCCAGGGTGGCTTACCCTTTGTCCTAGCTTGTATAGCTGTATTCTATAGCCTTCTGATTGGGCTAATTAACGGTGCCTCCACTGCCGCCGTAGTTCCTCTTCTGAACTGGCTAACTCCTATTCTCTTCGGTTTCCACTTATTTGTAAACTGGCGAGATTATCCCAGCTATCGCCAGAATATTCAGCGTACTTTCATGTGGTGTGTGTTACTGACAGGAGCCTACGGAGTGCTGCAATACCTAGTAGCACCTGCGTGGGATCGGTTTTGGATCATAAGTGCACAAGCAATAGCCGTTGGCAATCCTGAACCTCGTGGGTTTCGGGTATTTAGTACAATGAACTCTCCTGGGCCATTTGCATTAGTTATGATGGCAGGTTTGCTGTTATTATTTAATAGCCAAGGAGCTTTACGTTTTCCCACTTCAGCAATTGGCTATTTGGCCTTCCTATTATCGTTGGTGCGTGCTGCTTGGATAGGATGGTTGGTAGGATTTGTTTCCCTTTTCACTTCTCTAAAGTCACGTTTCCAAATCCGCTTAATCATCACCATCCTGGTGATGGGATTGTGCGTCCTGCCATTAACGACTATGCAGCCATTCTCTGATGCTATCAACGCTCGTCTTCAAACTTTATCTAAACCTAATAATGATATAAGCTATACGCAAAGGTCTGAAACATATGATAAAAGTCTTGGCCTTGCTCTTTCTCAAGGTCTAGGTGTGGGACTGGGAAGTATCGACAGATATAGTGGCCTTGTTCTTGACAGCGGTATTCTAGAAATGTTGTTCACAATGGGCTGGTTGGGAACTATCCCGTATGTGAGTGGAATCATACTACTCCTCTTCAATCTGTGGAAATCTTCTGAGGGAAGCTTCGATCCCTTTGTAAGCGCTGTCCGTGCTATTAGTACTGGTACCTTAGTGCAGATAGTTTTAGGCAATGTGCTACTTGGACTATCCGGAATGATTTTTTGGGGTTTCTTAGGCATTGCTATGGCAGGCAATAAGTACTACCTACATCAACGTACTGCCGACCTCAAAAGAGGGTGAAAATATTTTCATTCATACCAAAAGAAGTTAGTTAATGTTAAAAAATCCCCTTCATAAAAACAAGCTAGAACTCATACAAGCTTTGCGGGGATTAGCAGCGCTATTAGTAGTGATGTTCCATACCACCGAGCTCAATCATAAAAACTTCCATCAAGACTTTTTATTTAATATATTTGCTTTTGGCAGCTCAGGTGTGGATTTCTTCTTTGTTCTAAGTGGATTTATTATTTATTTCATTCATCGTTTTGATGTCGGTCAGAGAAATAAATTAAAGCCATTCCTTCTAAAGCGCCTTATCCGTGTCTATCCAATGTATTGGCTTGTGACCCTAGCATTATTGCCTATATATTTTTTAATTCCCTCTTTGGGAGCAGGATATGAGCGGAATATGAGCGAAATTATCAAATCTCTATTACTCTACCCTCAGGAGCATTTTCCTATCCTTATTGTTGGATGGTCTTTAAGGTATGAACTAATTTTTTACTTAATTTTTAGCATCCTGATATTTTGTAAACGTAATTTTGCTAAGCCAATAATTGGTATTTGGTTACTAATAACATTTACAATCTGGTTCTTAGACATAAGTAATTTTGACCTAAACAAATACTTCTGGCTTACATTTATTTTTAATAGTCACAATATAGAATTTGCATTTGGCTGTTTATCTGCATACTTTGTATGTATTAATACAATTAAGCCCAAAGCATTTTTGCTAATTCCAGGCATTTTACTATTTCTTGGATTTGGTATAATTTCTGACTACAATGTTATGCATGTAAGTAATATAATTGCTTATGGCATTCCATCTATGTTAATTTTAATAGGTGCTGGCTCGCTAGATGTTAATCAAGCAGTAAAAGTACATCCATTTTTTTTATACCTGGGGGACGCATCCTATTCTATTTACTTAATACATTATCCTTGTTTATCGGCACTTTTTAAGTTTGCACTAACAGTTGATTTAGAAAAAATAATTGGTCAGTTAGCTATACTTTTAATGATAGTGATAACTATAGGTATTGGCTTAATTTCCTACTCCTATATTGAGAAGCCATTAGTCGTATTTTTAAGAAGAAAAATATTAATTAAGCCCACTTAATTATCCCAATAAACTGCTACATTTTTTTTTTAAATTTAATCACAAAAACGAAAATTTATATGGACAACTATACGGCGGCATCTGCATATATTCTCTGTGTTGGATTAGGATGGTTTCCGAAAACGCCTGGTGGATTGGAGCGGTATGTCTATGAACTCACACGCCATCTTGCCGCTGGTCAAGATCTGGTTGAATTGTGTGGAGTTGGGCTACCTGAAGCTCAACTAAACTCTCCCGTAAAACTGACTAACCTAGCCTCACCGGACAGCAAATTACCGCAACGGCTTTGGTCTGTCCGCACTAATTTTTTGCGCAGACGAGCCGATTCGCCAGATGCTATCAATCTACATTTTGCATTGTACAGCCTTCCTTTATTGAGGCTTTTGCCAGATGGTGTACCAATTACTTTCACATTTCACGGTCCTTGGGCCTTAGAAAGCGAGCAGGAGGGGACTAGCAAACTAGGCGTTTTTTTCAAGCATTGGACGGAGCAAAGAGTCTATAATCGCTGCGATAAATTTATTGTACTTAGCAAAGCATTTGGTAATATTTTAAATCAACAATATCAAGTTCCTTGGAGCAAAATTCACGTTATTCCCGGCGGGGTCGATATTGCCCGGTTTCAATCAAACTTATCGCGTCAACAAGCTCGCACACAGCTCAAATGGCCCCAGGATCGCACTATTTTATTCACACCTCGCCGCCTAGTCCATCGGATGGGACTTGACAAATTGTTAATTGCATTATTCAATATCAAGCCCCGAATTCCTGATGTCTGGCTAGCCATTGCTGGTCGAGGACCGCTACAGGCTACACTAGAGCAGCAGGTCACAGAATTGGGGTTAAATGACTACGTGAGATTTCTAGGTTTTTTGCCGGATGAGCAGTTGCCTCTGGCTTACCAAGCAGCAGACCTGAGCGTGATGCCCAGCCAAACTTTAGAAGGATTTGGATTGGCATTGATAGAATCTTTAGCCTGCGGAACTCCAGCGTTGTGTACTCCTGTTGGTGGAATGCCAGAAATCTTAGCTCCGTTCTCACCCCATTTGATTGCTTCTTCTCCCGAAGCAACAGCTATTGCCGAGCGCTTAGAAGAGCTGCTAATTGGAGAAGTGCCAATGCCTTCTAGAACAGCGTGTCGCGAGTATGCCTCCACACACTTCGAATGGAGCAAAATTGTGCAACAGGTGCGTCAAGTTCTTTTGGCCTAAAAAAGTATATGACCTCAGTCCAATAGCAAGTAGTTAAAGGAGCAAGCTTTATGAAATCAAATTCCCATTTCGAATGGATTGATTTCCTCCGTGGCATTTCTGCTGTTGGAATAGTTTTGTTTCATGTTAGGGTTGATCTTTGGATCGGTTGGGAAGCAATAATTACTAAACCAAGTTCTTTCAGTAGTTTTGATTTCGCAACTGCTCTTCTATCAATTCCGATTCCTTTTTTCGGCTCTGCTGTCATGCTATTCTTCCTAGTGAGTGGTTTCTGCATTCACTATCCTTATGCAGCATTAGGTCGCTCATTGGAACTAAAATCTTACAGCCTTCGTCGTTTTTTACGAATTTATCCTCCCTACCTGGCTGTGGTTATTTTAGGAGTTTTAATTGAATGGGTTAGAAATCATTATTTCGGATTAGAAATGTCTTCATTAGCTAAAATCATAAACACAGGGTTTATGGTTCAAAACTTTGAGCAAGGCGCAGACCATCAAATGTTCGCAAATCCATCTTTATGGTCTTTGCCAATTGAATTACAACTTTATATTGTATATCCATTATTTTACTTTATCTTGATACGTAGTGGAATAAAGTGGGCATTATTTTTGAGCGGTGTCGTTTCGATAGGAGCATTAGGACTGTTACTGGTTGCTAATACTGACTTATACAGCCACTCTAGAACTTATCAGGTAGGCGACTTTCCGATTTACTGGATTATCTGGTGCGCTGGAGCTTTATTAGCCGAATGGGCGAAGCGAGAACAATTACCTAAATGGAGGCCATGGTTATGGTTAGTAATGGCAGCGGTTTTTGTTACAGCAGTGGTTATCGACTTTCTGAAACTTTTTATAGGAATCCAGAATCTTGTCTGGGCCGGGTTGTACTTCATGGTTATGCTCTGGGGGCTGACACAGACAAAACCCCTTGGATTCCTGAATATCAGATTGAAAAAAATATTATTGTGGCTGGGACTAATTTCTTACTCTCTGTATTTAGTCCATTACCCATTTTTCAAACTTTGTGGAGCAATTTGGGTGGGGATGTTTGGCACCAAGCCGGTAAATTTTCTTATTCCTCTAGTTTTTAGTGTCTTGTCCATCCCTCTTGCTTACGCTTTTTATTCATATATCGAGGCACCAAGTCATAGGTTAGCCAGGAAAATTGGTGGTCGTGGAGCCCCTCCTCGGGTAATGTCAAGTTAATGGAACACTCAGATGAAAATTTTATTTCTAGACCAGAGCGGCAAGCCCGGCGGTGCGCAGCTGTGCCTGATAGATATTGTCAAGCCCTATCGAGATCGGGCTCTTGTGGGCTTGTTTGCAGATGGCCCTTTTAGACACTTACTAGAGCAGCAGAATATCCCAGTCCAGGTTCTAACCACTCAGCCGATACAAGTTCGCAAAGAAAGCAGCTTAGTGCAGGGTTTAGCTAGCCTGGGGCAGCTGGCACCTCTGGTTGCTCGGGTAGTTCTACTGAGCCGTGATTATGATTTAATCTACGCCAACACTCAAAAAGCTCTAGTCGTTGGTGCACTGGCTAGCTTTTTTAGCCGTCGTCCTCTGGTATATCACCTGCATGACATTCTGTCTACTGAGCACTTCAGCCGAACCAACCGTCGCTTGGCTGTGACTCTGGCTAACCGCTTTGCATCATTAGTCATCGCCAACTCCAAAGCAACTCAGGCTGCCTTCGTGGCAGCAGGAGGACGCTCAGACCTAACGGATGTCGTCTACAACGGCTTTGAACCTAGGTTATATCAAAGCCATGAATTTAACCTCAGCCAGATCAGACAAGAGCTTGGACTCGATGGGAGATTTTTAGTCGGCAACTTCAGCCGTCTGTCGCCTTGGAAAGGGCAGCATGTTTTGATCGAAGCACTTGCCCACTGTCCCGAGGCTGTGACAGCAATTTTAGTCGGTGACGCGCTGTTCGGGGAGCAGGATTATGTCCAGCATTTACACCAACAAGTTGCAGCACTCGGACTGGAGGAGCGGGTTCGATTTTTGGGATTTTGTGGGGATATTGTGCCGCTGATGAGAGCCTGTGACTTGATTACTCATACCTCAACGGCACCAGAACCTTTCGGCAGAGTCATTGTTGAGGCGATGCTGTGTGGACGGCCTGTAGTTGCCGCCCAGTCTGGAGGTGCAGTTGAACTAGTAGAGACAGATAAAACTGGTTGGCTAGTCCCGCCTGGAGATCCGATCCGATTGGCAGCGGCTATCACCACCTGCCGCAACCAACCAGAATATGCTGCGACTATTGCCTGCCAAGCACAAAACCAGGCCAGTCAACGCTTTCAACTGATAACTATCAATCAGCAAATTTCTCAATTGCTCTGCAGGGCTTTTGAAGTCAGAGGGGTCAGGGATCAGGGGTCAGGGATCAGGAAACCTCATGCTTAAAAGCAGAGCCATTGTCCGGTTTTAGTAGTCAATTTTTGTTGGATTAGGATAAGATTAAAATTAAAAAAACTTAACATTGTGCCTAACTTATATTATGTCCCGACTTCAAACCCCTTGTGGGTAAGCATACTGACCCCAAGGTTATCAATATACACATCCACCTATATTAGCAAGCGACTGGTAGACAAGGCAAAATTCCCAGGTATTGGTATTGCCTTGGAGGAACTAGCAGGTATTCGAGAGCGCTACCGTAAAGGTAGATTCAAACGGATGATGGCGAGTTCGCCTTTTAACCAGTTGGCTCAATCGAACACAAACCTGCCTCAGATCTCACTTGGAGCCAGTAACATTGCCCTCCTCGCTTTGTCTATGCTAGAGGGGCTAGTAATAGAGGGAGTGCGTAACCCCTTAGTACTGGAGTCCATCTCCTTGGTTGGACTAGGCTCTAATTTCTGAGGAGGGATTTCTCACTGCTAACTGACACATGACAACCTCTAAAATCCCAATCATACCAACTTACTCTCCTCGAAATCAGCAGCAGCGAGATCAGCAATTACCTTGCTGCACCCTTAAGTGGCGACAGGGGCAGCTGTTGGTGAGTTACGGACACTCGGTTAAACAGCCCCATCTACCTTCACTTGAAAGTGAGCAATGGCTAGTAGAGTGCTTGAAGCACTCTCCGGTGCGGCTGATCCGCATAGTTCTCGATCTCGGTGAGCCAAGCTTGAATTTATGGGCTTCGGCGTGTGAGCAAGCGTCTAAGTCAGTATTCCTGCGCTTAAGCGCCGCCCATCAACTGCCGAGCCAGCGTTTCCCGCTACGCTGGTGGCTGAAGCGGCTGATTGACTGGAGCGTTGCCGCCTTATTGCTATTAACCCTAAGTCCAGTCATCCTAGGACTAGTTTGTCTGATGCGCCTGCAATCACCGGAGCCGATTTTCTGCGGGCAATGGTGCGTTGGGCAGCGGGGTAAACTATTCCGGCTGCTCAAATTTCGCACAATGGTGATGAATACCCAAGCACCTCACGATCAGTTGATGGTTAATCAAAAAAGTCAGCTTGATTGCGAAGATGATCGCAGCATCACACCATTAGAGCGTATGCGCAAGTACAGCCTAGAGGAACTGCCGCAGTTGTTCAATGTGCTACGGGGGGAGATGAGTTTGGTGGGACCGCATCCTTGGACTTTGTATGATGCAGTGCGAATTAGTCCAGAATTCCGGCAACAGCTGAATGCGTTGCCGGGAATCATCCGACCACAGAAGGAAGCTCAGTCGAACCTGCTGAACCTAGATGCAGTCAACCGCTGTTATCTAGAATATCTAAGCAGTTGGTCACTGTGGCAAGATTTTAAAATTTTACTGCTGACTATACTAAATGGTGCTCTCGGGTAACGCTTACTAGTTCACAAATACTGTCCCATAAATAATTATGCGTTTCCAGCTTTCCAGTCTCATCCGCAGCCTGCTTAAGGCTACGAGATTTTGGCAAGAAAATTACTTGATCCTACGAGAGTTCAAATACTTTCGTAGGATTGCACTTTTGGCTCTGGGGTTCACGCTTCTAGCGACAGCTTTTGAGGTATTTGGGCTCGGGTTTATCCTGGCTTTCTTGGGAAATTTGATTGATCCCAAGGGACCGCCAATTCACACAGGGGCTCACTGGTTTGATGTCTGGGTTTTAGGGGTAAATGCTTCTGCCAATGAGCGGCTTTATCGAGTATCTGCCCTGATCCTATTGATAACATTGCTGCGCACAGGATTTGGTTACTTAGGATTCATTTATAGCGAGACTTCTAACCAGGCTTTAGGAGACAGGCTGCGCAAAAGGCTGTTTGAACAGCTTCAAGGACTGAGTCTAAGTTACTTCTCGCAGACCCGTTCTGGAGAATTAATCAATAGCATCACGGGCGAGATCTACCAGTGTATGCAGGCTTTCGGTGTAATTTCTGCTTTCATTACCAGGGGAGCTACCCTATTGGGCTATGTCATAGTAATGCTCTTGCTGTCCTGGCAGCTGACAATTGTTTCAGTAATGCTGTTTAGTCTGCTATCGGTAGGAATAACAACGCTGCTAGGACGGGTACGGGAGGCAAGTTTTGAAACATCAAAGGCTGCTGGCGCGTATACTTCAGTTGCGTTGGAATTTATCAATGGCATTCGCACAGTTCAGGCATTCGCAACTCAGGATTTTGAGCGAAGACGGTTTTATGATGCCAGTTCGCAACTCAAGAAAGCTGCTATCAAAGCTGTCGCAGTCAGCGCATCAGTGGAACCTCTCGCAGAAGGGGGGGCTACCTCAATTCTCGTTGGCATGCTGATTATAGCAGTTTCTATCCTGATTCCGAATGGGCAGCTACATCGAGCTGAATTACTAACGTTTTTATTTGTCTTATTTCGTCTGATGCCAATTGTGCGTCAGGTTAATGGAGCCAGAGCTCAGATCAGCAATTTTCACGGGCCGCTAGGCAACATTAAAGAGCTGCTCAGAACTGATAACAAAACTTATTTACAAGAGGGCACAGTCCAATTTTCAGGATTGAAGCAAGCTATTGAGTTCGTGTCTGTATATTTTGGCTACAACGCCAGTCAGATGGTGTTGCATGATATTACACTAACCATTCAACGGGGACAGATGACGGCACTAGTCGGAGCCTCCGGTGCTGGCAAAACCACCCTAGCAGATCTAATCCCACGATTTTATGATCCAATCCAAGGTAAGGTTCTCGTCGATGGGATTGAGCTGCGAGACTTTGAGATCAAATCGCTGCGACGAAAACTTGCTGTCGTAAGTCAGGATACGTTCATTTTCAACACTTCTGTTCGGAATAATATTGCTTACGGTTCCGAAGGGGCAGATGAAACTGCTATTCGGGAAGTGGCTCAACTAGCCAATGCACTGGAATTTATCCTAGAAATGCCTGAGGGTTTTGACACACAACTGGGAGACCGAGGAGTCCGGTTATCTGGAGGTCAACGTCAGCGCATTGCAATTGCCCGTGCTTTGTTGCGCGATCCCGACATCTTAATTTTGGACGAGGCAACTAGCGCCCTAGACTCTGTATCTGAGCGGTTAATTCAGGAGTCGTTAGAAAAGCTTTCTGTAGGCCGCACGGTGATTGCGATCGCCCATCGTTTATCTACGATTGTCCGAGCAGACAAGGTGGTCGTGCTTGATCAGGGGCGTATTGTTGAGCAGGGAGGGTATCAAGAGTTGCTCCAACAGGGTGGCAGGCTTTGGAAGTATCACCAGATGCAGCATGAACTGGGGCAAGTAGGGTAATAGAACAGAAGGGGGGGATGGGGTGAATGGGTGAGGGGGGAAAGAACAATTACTCGCCCCCGCTCCCCCTAGCCACCGGGTCGAATAGAAGATAC
>CAXUIG010000096.1:0-21336 GCA_964250845.1 uncultured bacterium
GGCATGGGGGCATAGGGGCAGCTTCTTGGCAGCTTCTTGGCAGAGGAGCTCCAGGGGCTCCAGGAGAAATAAATTCTCCGCTGCTGCTTTGATCCTCTGCCTGTTTCTGACTGGGAGTTGTTCGATGTTACCTGCTACTACAACCACCACGTCCACCTCCACACGGGACAAGTTTTTATGGCCGTTCTCATCTAAGTCACCGTGGAATATGCCCATCGGCTCGGGCGCACAATACAAACCGGCGAACATTCAACCGGCGTACTTTGCCGGGGCGGATGAGGAATACTTTTACAAAGTCAATGCTAAAGATCCGGTGCGGTTGGTCTACGCCCCTGGTGCATCCGGATCTGGGCGCTGCACAGGCACCTACTCCCAGGGGAGGATGCAGTTTCCCAATAATGTGATTGTACCGGACGCCACACCGAGCAGCACCCCTAACAACCCGTCCGCGTTCCTCATGCCCGATGGCCAAAATCTTGTGCAGCTCAACCCGCTGGCACGCTGTAGCGCAGGCGGCAACGTGTATGGGTGGCGAACCCCCTCGCTTAGCATCTATGGAGATGGGATACCTGGAGGGCATGGGGGGTCTGGCCTCTCCAGCATCGGCGGCAGCTTGCGACTGGGCGAGCTTACCGGCACGACTAGGATCCGCCACGCGCTGAAAATCAACCTCTGGGCAAAGAAATACTTACACTACGACCGATCAAATCCAGGATACCGCTGGCCAGCGCTGCACTCCGATAACTACGCCGCCGATGGATACCACGGCACTAAACCAAGCCTGGTTCAAGGGACGCTGCTGGCGATCCCGCCTTCTATGACGGAAAGTAGCCTTGGTCTGTTGACACCGGCGGGGCGGAAACTCTTCCACGCGCTGCAGGACTACGGTGGCTACGTCGTTGACGATACTTCCTGGGATGCCCATGCCTTGGCAGTGGAGAAAGGTGTTTTAAAGGAGTTCCGCAACACCTACGGCTATGACTTCCAAGGCACAAGTGGAGCATTCTACAACGACTACATGAAGCTATTCCAAGCGCTGGCCATCATCGACAACAATGCGCCCAATAGCCTCGGTGGCGGTGGTAGGCCACGTGTCTCCCTGGCACCACCCATCGGCAACTGAAGCTTCGGCGGTAGCCGCAGTGAAAATACGGTAAAACCATGTAGCCAAAATTAGCAAGAACTGCTAAAAAAAAGGAGTCTAACCAAACACGATAAACCCACCGGCGGGGGTGAAAATACGACGTCAAACAAACAGTGGTAGTGAGAGGCAAGTGCTATGGATGGGTCGGAGCTTCTAAGACAGTATGCGGCAGGAGAAAGAGATTTCAATGGCGCAAATCTGATTGGCTTTTCCCTAAGTGGAGTGAATCTGAGTGGAGCTTCCTTGCGAGAGGCGTCTCTGAGTGAAGTTGATTTAAGCAAATCAGACTTGGTCGGAACTAACTTGAGAGAGGCATCTCTGAGTTGGGCGAACCTGAGTGCGGCGAATTTGAGTGGAGCCAACCTGAATGGGGCGAATCTATTTGGGGCCAATCTTAGCGGTGCAGTTCTGAGCGGAGCAGACATGAAAATGGCAGATTTGACCGGGGCAGACTTGACCGGGGCAGACCTACAGGGAGCAAATATCTGGGGGGCGTACATGACCGGTGCAAAGTTGAAGGGTGCTATTATGCCAGATGGCACAACCCACAATTAGGGCAATAGGTAATAAGAAAAAAGAATGGCAGACAACATCAGAAGTAGTGTTGTGACCCAGGGTATTCAGCGATCGCCCAGCCGGGCTATGCTGCGTGCCGTTGGTTTTGGCGATCAGGATTTCACTAAACCCATCGTTGGAATAGCAAACGGGTACAGCACCATCACCCCTTGCAACATGGGACTGAACCAACTGGCTCAACGGGCAGAGGTTGGGATTCGGGAGGTTGGTGGGATGCCCCAAATGTTCGGCACAATTACCGTCAGCGACGGCATCTCGATGGGAACTGAGGGGATGAAGTATTCCCTGGTTTCGCGGGAAGTCATTGCTGATTCGATTGAGACGGCCTGTAATGGGCAGAGTATGGATGGGGTGCTGGCGATTGGCGGTTGCGATAAGAATATGCCCGGAGCGATGATTGCGATCGCTCGGATGAACATCCCTGCCATTTTTGTCTACGGTGGCACCATCAAACCTGGTCATGACAACGGGCGCGACCTCACGATTGTCAGCACATTCGAGGCAGTGGGGGAATATAGTGCTGGCAAAATTGACGAGGCACAGCTGCTGGCGATAGAACGTAAGACTTGCCCTGGTGCTGGTGCCTGTGGTGGAATGTACACGGCTAACACCATGTCCTCGGCATTCGAGGCGATGGGAATGAGCTTGCCCTATTCCTCTACAATGGCAGCTGAGGATGCAGAAAAAGCCGAAAGTGCAGAAAAATCGGCGTGGGTTCTAGTTGAAGCGATATCCCACCGCCTTTTGCCCCGTCAGATTCTCACTCGTCAAGCATTTGAGAATGCCATCTCTGTGATCATGGCAGTGGGTGGTTCTACAAATGCGGTGCTGCACCTACTAGCGATCGCGCATTCAGCTGGCGTGGAGTTAGCCCTCGACGACTTTGAAATTATTCGCGCCCGTGTTCCCGTCCTATGTGACCTCAAACCCAGCGGTCGGTACGTAGCAACCGACCTGCACAAAGCTGGCGGTATCCCACAAGTGATGAAAATGCTGCTCTTGCATGATTTACTGCATGCGGATGCTCTCACCATCACTGGTCAAACAATTGCTGAAGTGTTGGCAGAAGTCCCAGCAGAACCACGCGCTGACCAAGATGTCATCCGTCCCTGGAATAACCCGCTGTATGCCCAAGGTCACTTAGCCATCCTGAGAGGCAATCTGGCAACAGAAGGGGCTGTAGCGAAGATTAGCGGTGTCAAAAAGCCTAAAATCACCGGCCCAGCACGGGTGTTTGAATCCGAGGAAACCTGCTTAGTAGCTATTCTGGCTGGACAAATTGCAGCAGGGGATGTGATTGTCATCCGCTATGAAGGACCAAAAGGTGGTCCTGGGATGCGAGAAATGCTGGCTCCCACCTCGGCAATTATCGGTGCTGGCTTAGGGAATGCGGTAGGACTGATTACCGATGGACGGTTTTCTGGTGGTACTTATGGAATGGTAGTCGGTCACGTTGCCCCAGAGGCAGCTGTTGGGGGTGCGATCGCGCTTGTCCAAGCAGGCGACACCATCACCATTGATGCCGATCCCCGCTTGTTGCATCTGCATATATCAGATCAAGAATTAGAGCGCCGTCGTGCCAGCTGGCAACCACCATTACCGCGTTATACAACTGGCGTGCTGGCGAAATATGCTAAGTTGGTATCCTCTAGCAGCGTTGGTGCAGTGACAGATTTAGACCTTGAGATAAGTCTTTAGCTTTTCCTGGCAAATGAAAACTCAAGCAGAGACTCACCAGCTGAGTGTAGAAATCGGCTTGCCTGAGGAAGTTTTTAAAGGTTTCCAAAAGGCAAAAGATTTTTGGCTCCAGAGCGTTAATACCCTGAGGGAATCAGCCAAGCTTGCCAGGGAGTCTCTGACGCAAACGGCTGGGCAAGCTGTCAATACCTTAACTGAAGCGACTGATAAAGCGGTTGATACCGTTGCAGCGACAGCTCAGCAGGCGAAACACTCTTTGACAACAACGACTCACAAAGCAGTTGATACACTGACGACAGTAACGAATGATTCCGTCAAAACGATTACATCAACGACTCAGCAAGCCCAAGCTGCTCTCGAAGAAACTATCGAGCAAACCAAAGGTTCTTTAGAACAGACGCTTCAAACAGCTGAGCAGCTCAAGAGTACAATGCCTGAAGCGATGAAAACGGCTATCAGTTCTTCTATCAATGATTGGCTGCAAGCTCATCCCGTCGCCTTGCGGCTGGTTGAGATCCTAACCTGGGCGACTAATCACCCAATTGTGAGTCTGGTCATTCTCCTTTTTGCTAGTGCGATCGCGTGGAGCTTAATCAAAGCCCTAGGTCGTTTGATTGACACAATTGTGTCTTCCCTACTGCAAGCTCCATTCAAGTTAGGTCAGATCTTGATTGGAGTCGGCTTTAAATCTCTGGGCAAGTTCGGGGGCTTAGCGGTAAATCACCTGGCGGTTGCTAAAAATGCTGAGCCTTCAGCTTTAGAGTATTCAATTTCTGAACCAATTCAGCATGATAAACAGCAACGACTAGCAGAGATTTCAACCAGGCTAGAGGCAATCAGACAGGAGCAGAATGAGCTTTTACAAGAAGTAGCAGCAATCCTCGCTTCAGACGAATATTGATGCTTGTTTAGAATCCTGGCAGGATTCAGGAATCACCCGGATAATTTTAGTTGACTTGAATCTTTGCCATCATGCCCTTGTCTTCATGCTCAAGGATATGGCAGTGGTAGACAAAAGTACCTGCGATACTCGATCCGTGTTTAACTCCCCGAAAATCCATTCGGAGTTTAACATGGGGGTATGGAGTCTTCTTGAGATCGGGTTTATTGGGATCGGGATTCCAGGTAGGGAGGTTGATCGTGTCGCGTAACGTCCCTACCTCATTTGAATCGGGGCTTTCTAGGACGAGAAAGTGGATCTGGTGGATATGGAAGGCGTGAGCTTCCTGAGCATGGTTCTCCACGATCCAATCCTCAGTATCTCCCTCTGTTACGGTAATGTCGGGAGGTGCGCCTGGGTCGAAAACGTGAGGCGTCTTCCCCTCCTCAGTGATGTAGAAAGCATCTCCCTCTTCAGAGAAGTAGAGTGTGCGCTGCTTTACGGGTGTCGTCTGACTCAATCCAGAGAAACGATCGCCCGAAACCTGGGTTAAGTCAACCTGCGACTCGGTGACTGCGGCTATCGCGGGAGTTGTAGCAACTAAGGCAGAACGTACTGCTTGCGTATCAATTTTAGCTATCGTTCGTTGCGGGTCATTGTCCCCTTGTTTGCCTGTGTCATACTTCAGCGTCAGAAACTGAGCATCCTTGACATTGGCTTTAGGACCCTTGATGATGAACTCTGCTCTTGCAGCAGGGGGTAGCAGAATGTGCTGGACTGGCAAAGTCTGGTCCTGCGGCTTATTGTAATCGGCATTGATGGGAACGCCATCCAGGGCGACCAATTCAAGCGGCACAGCAGTGCCATCGTAAGTGACTTGCAAGTCAAAGTAGGTATCTGCCGCAGTGTTAGCCACGCGCCAAAACTGTTCTTGATTCGGTTCCATTGGAATGACAGCAGGTGGATCATATTGAGGCTTCCCTTGTTGATCCGAGCCTAGATATCTAATTGGGACTGAGTTGATTGAAATATCCTTCGCAGGAGGACACTTAGGCTCATAAGGATAAGTACACTCTTGTTCAGTGTTTGATATATCACGCAGGACAAACACCCGTTCGGGAAGTTGAGCAGCTCGGTTGTTAAACTTCTTAATGCCTTCAACAATGATGGCACCTGTCAATCCGCTAAGCACTTGATCTTCGCTCTGCATGTGGACGTGCGGGTGATACCAGTACAGTCCGGGGGTTTCTCTCGCTGGTATTGCGATCTGATATTGGAAATACTGGTTCGGCGTAACCACAGTCTTCACAACTTCGTCCTGATGGCATTGTGGGGACACATTCAAGCCGTGGAAGTGCAAATTGGTTGAGTTTGGAGGTGCCATGCCTCTAGTAAGGATACAGTCGTTTTGTAGGGTTAACGGTTTTGATTCACCTGTCAGTTGGTTAGTCAAATTCAGTAAGATTGTTTTGTCTGCCTGAGTTGGATTCACCCTAAGCGTTGGTGCTACCACGTTACCATCGGCAAGATAGCAGTTTTGTCCAGAGGGAATTTTGAGAGCCGTTAAGTTCACAGGACTGGATGAATTCAAATTTGGGATTTCTGCTGGGTTAGTGACGATGCTCCCCGGAGCAGGAGGTTGAGCGCAAACCTGTTTCTGCACAGCAGCTGATGGTTCGGCTTGCACCATCCCTGGCACCCCATAGAGCACAACAAATGCAGCAACAATAGCGCTGCAAGCAATCAAATAGAGTCGCCTCTGTTTTCTCATAAATACCCCTCGACTGTTGTAATTGACGTTTATGTAAAACAACGGGATAGATGCATCTCACTTTTGCAGTGATAAAATGCTCTACAGACTCAAGTCGCAGCTTTCCAGATTCTTTATCAATAAATCTTCATTTAAAGCTGTCGGGGCGACGAACTAGCCTAAAAGGGGGGTCGAGTAGCATCCGAACGAAAACTAACGCGCTCCAGACAAATACGATTAATCGCTCTAGGAATTTGAAACGATGGCGAGAATAATCAGGTTTCTTCAAGGTGCGATCGCACCTTGGCGCTGCCGTAGGCATTCGCCTTCTGTACTTGATAAAGTAAATAAATATACAAATTGAGGATTGGCATGAGCTATCTCGAAACAGCGGCGCAATTCTACACTGAAGTAGCACAGACACCGCAAGTTGGTCTTTGTTGCGTCCAAAGCAGTCCTCTGCAACTGCCAGGACTTGATATTCCCTGCCAGATGCAAGAGATGAACTACGGCTGCGGTACCACCGTCCACCCAGCTGAACTCTCTAATCAGCCTAATGTACTGTATGTTGGCGTCGGCGGCGGCTTAGAAGCATTGCAATTTGCCTATTTTTCCCGCCGTGCCGGTGGCGTGATTGCCGTTGATCCAGTCGCAGCCATGCGCGAGGCGGCAGCAAGTAACCTCCAAATCGCAGCCCAAAAAAACCCCTGGTTTGACCCCAGTTTTGTTGAGATTCGGGAAGGCGATGCCTTTGCCCTGCCCGTCTCCGATGCTTCTGTGGATGTGGTGGCACAGAATTGTCTGTTCAACATCTTTGAACCAGCTGACTTGTCCAAAGCGTTGCAGGAAGCGTTTCGGGTGTTAAAACCGGGCGGACGCTTGCAGATGAGTGATCCAATTGCCACTCGTCCAATTCCAGCGCATCTACAACAAGATCAGCGGTTACGGGCGATGTGTTTATCTGGCGCTCTCACCTACGAGCAGTATATCCAAAGGATTGTTGATGCTGGCTTTGGTCAGGTCGAAATCCGCGCCCGTCGCCCTTACCGTCTCCTAGATCGCCACAGCTACAATCTGGAAGACGATTTACTCTTGGAAAGTCTTGATTCTGTCTGCTTCAAAGTTCCGCTCCCAGAAGATGGTGCCTGTATTTTCACTGGCAAAACAGCCATTTACACTGGCACAGAAACAGTCTTCGATGACTCAGCTGGGCATATCCTCCAACGCGGTTTACCGGCAGCTGTGTGTGACAAGACTGCGGCTAAGCTGGGAGCGTCACTTCCTCTAAACGTATTAATCACGGATTCAACTTGGCACTATAACGGTGGCGGTTGTTGTTAGTGTTATGCGCCTTGAGAAGTTTGAGAGTGGAAAGGACAGCCTGTTGCAACTTTTTCGCCTGTTGCCAGGTTTTCCATAAACAAACTGTTGTCGAAGAAGTGTTCTAAGGATACGAGCTTCAAATCCTCAGTGACACGCGCAATGCTGATGCCGACCACTTCCACTGTCTTTCCTGTGGGCGCATGTTCCTTGTATGGACCGCTAAACGTTCCCCAATGCCGCCATTTGAACGTAACGTTTGGTGGTCCTGATAGAACCTCCATCACCTCCCATAGAAATCCATCCGGGAACGCAGTGTGGAAGAGGTGCGCCGCTGATTCAAAGGTTTCCGCTTTTGGGCTGTAATGCTGTGTCTCGCCAAGAAACAGGTTATAGGTTCCCACAGCAGCCACATCAGAAGCGGTGTAAGCTGGTCCACCGTTCGTACTCATGCGAAACTTGTCAGTCACAATCGACACCCACTGCTTGGGGTTGGTTTTGTAGGATGCCTCCATCTCGAATGCTCTGACCAAGTTTTGGGCGATCGCTTCCAAAGAACCCGACCGATGGCTGTATTGTCTTTCTTGGTTGAGAAATTCATCGTTGCGGGAATAATCAGGAGGTTTTTGGTAACGCCACTCGACATCAGCGCCACTATGTGCGATCACCGTATCCCTATCCTGTACCCATAGAGGTCCTTCTGTGGATTGTGGGGCACTCATGCAAGTCTCCTCTACCTCTATCTATAGACTGAGCTTTTATAAAAGCTTACAATCGCATATAAACTTTTACAATCGGTAAAAATCAGTGAAAAATCATCAAATAGTTATATAAAAGTCACTGGAACAGGCGCTTCAACTTCGCGCTTGCTATCTCACTGGTTTAGTAAAATAGTAAAGTCACTCTAGAAGGCTAAGCATGATGCAGCTAGAAGCAGTTAATGCAGCAGTAACACCGTTTAAAAAAAAGATAGGTCTACCTTTAAGCAAGAGTGAAATCAGGATTTTACAAATTAATCTCGGTAAGCGCTGCAACCTTGCTTGTACTCACTGCCATGTAGAAGCTGGGCCAAAACGCACTGAAGAACTTTCCCTAGAAATTTGTCAACAATTGATTCAGCTGATTCATAAATTCCCCCAGATTAAGATTGTCGATCTCACCGGCGGCGCTCCAGAAATGAATTATGGCTTCAAGTCCCTAGTAGAGGCAGCACGAGCCACTGGTAAAGAAGTCATTGTCCGGTCTAATTTGACGATTTATTTTGTAGAAGGGTTCGGTGACATTCCAGAATATTGCGCTCACCACCAACTGAAAATTGTTGCATCCCTGCCTTGCTACCTGGCAGACAATGTTGATAAGATGCGAGGGATTGGTGTGTTCGATGCTTCAATTAAAGCGCTGCAATGGCTGAACCAACTGGGGTATGGTAAAAAAACAAATTTAATCCTAGACTTGGTGTTTAATCCGCAGCTGCCTACCATTGAAAAGTTTTCATTGGCACCGGAGCAAACGCATCTGGAACGAGATTACAAAAAATTTTTGCAAGAGAATTTTGGCATTCAATTTAACCACCTTTTTACCATCACAAACTTGCCAGTTGGACGAACAAAACTGCATCTACAACGTAAAAAAATGTACGCCCCTTACTTGAACTTTTTAGAGGCAAAATTCAATACTGGTACGGTTGAACATTTAATGTGTCGGGAGGAACTTTCGATTGACTATCTGGGTAATATTTATGATTGCGACTTTAACCAGATGGAAAATCTGCCTGCTAAAACTCGCAATGGTGAAACGCTGAGTGTTTCCAAGTTGCTAGAAGCTGGAACCCTAGACCTAATTGATGAAATCCAGACTGCGCCTTATTGCTACGGTTGCACAGCTGGGTGTGGCTCCAGCTGTGGTGGAGCCTTGGTTTGAATCACTACATGATGAAAGTGATTGTGCAACGCCCGGCTCAATCGTGCCAGCAGGAGGGACGAGATGATGTAATCTTGATAAAGGTTGCCAGTGACCGGGGAAATGAAATGCTCATTTCGCAGGTATCAGATTATGCATACCCTCACAGGTGGCAATGTAAAAAGGAGAAGCACTCTTAGCGATGGATGAACATACAGACCACAACGAAAACATCAAGAAGCTTCGTGACCTGATCAAAGACATCAGGTTCGCCATGCTGACGACTGTTGAGGAAGATGGCACGCTGAGAAGCCGCCCGATGGCGACTCAGGAAGTTGAGTTCGATGGTGACATCTGGTTCTTTACCAATGCTAGCGCCCCCAAGGTAGATGAATCGCAACGCAATCAACATGTCAACGTCAGCTACTCCGAGCCAAAAGAACAAAAGTACGTTTCGGTATCGGGCACAGCCCAACTCGTGCGCGATCGCCATAAAATAGAGCAACTGTGGAATCCACTATACAAAGCCTGGTTTCCAAATGGTTTGGACGACCCCGACCTAGCACTGCTGAAGGTAAGCGTTGACAAGGCGGAGTATTGGGATTCGCCATCGAGTGCCGTCGTGCGTCTCGTGGGATTTGTGAAGGCGGTTGTTACGGGTGAGCCAATCGGCAACGCCGGTGAGAACAAAAAGATTGAAGGCCCAATTACTGAGCACAGTTGAATCTCTGAACGAAGTCTAGGTAAAGCATGAGACTGACTCAACCACTCCCAACAATCCTTAACTTTGAGCTAGAGGCGATTTCAAGTCCTCCTGAACTTGATCCGATGCCTTCCCCAGATCCTGCCCCTGAACCGGATCCTGAACCAATTCCTTCACCCGATCCTGCCCCTGAACCGGATCCTGAACCAATTCCTTCACCCGATCCTGCCCCTGACCTTGTTCCTGAACTTGATCCTGTTCCTGCCCCATCTTAGAGCTAGAGTCAGTTTCAGCTATCTCGCTCACAAAGGTGACGCCTGAATGCCAAGCATCTCCAATTATCCTGGCAGGGCGTGAGGGCACTGAGGTTCTGCCTCAGTTTTGCCTTAACGAGCGTGCCATTGGTTCTAGATGTTGGACTTTGGACAAAATGGTCTGCCTTGAGGACACTGGTTCAAGGCAGACCTTATAGAAATTCATCGCACCTGAGCTGAGCGATATAAAGTTAACGCTACATCTACTCTGTGTCCTGGTGTGGGAGTGACAGTATACTCCTATGGAAAGAGAGTGTTTAAAAATATCTACTTATAGGGTGAAATTGTAATCAATAAACTCTATCAATGGCAGTAGATGTACAGCAGATTTTTTCACTATCGTTAGATAGCCCAAATGATTCAGTGATGTAGTAATAACTAGCATTTAATCTCAAAAAACAGCAAGTTTTATCGTAAATATCTTTTTTTCAAGCTGAATTTTTCTAGAGTTACATAGATGCACCGATTAGAGCTAACTAAATTTTGAGGCAACTTTTTATAGAGAAGGGGGTAGAGCAGCGATGGCTATCATGGAAGTTTTAAAACGAATTTCTGACACGGTCTGGGAAATTCCTGTTTCCTATAAAGAGGGGATGCGTGTACCCGCCCGGATTTATGGGACCCAGAAGTTAATCCAGGAAATGGACGAAGCAGTTTATGACCAAATTACCAACGTGGCGACGCTTCCAGGGATAACTAAGTACGCATTTTGCATGCCTGACGGACACTTTGGGTATGGTTTTCCAATTGGTGGAGTTGCTGCCATGGACGTGGATAAAGGGGGTGTGCTCTCCCCAGGCGGCATCGGTTTCGACATTAATTGTGGAATGCGCTTGATGGTTACTAACCTGACCTATAGCGAAGTAAAACCCTATATCAAAGAGGTGGTAGACAAGCTCTACCAAAAAGTTCCTGCCGGAGTGGGAAGCACTGGGTTCGTGAAACTCTCGCGGCAAGAGTTTCCTCGGGTTGTGGAGCAAGGAGCTGGTTGGTGCATCCAAAATGGCTATGGCTGGGAAGAGGATCTTGAACTGACTGAAGAAAACGGGTGTATTGAGGGTGCTGATGCCTCAAAGATAACTGAAAAGGCCATTGATCGAGGTTTCAACCAAATCGGCACCCTGGGGTCTGGCAACCACTATCTTGAAATTCAAGTGGCTCGAAAGAAAAATATTTTTGATCAGGAGTTAGCCCGGAGTTTAGGGATTACGCTCTCGGATCAGGTGGTGGTGATGTTCCACTGTGGCAGTCGGGGATTTGGTCATCAGGTGGCGACAGACTATCTGCAAATCTTTTTAAAAGTCATGGAGAGCAAGTATGGAATTAAGATCCTAGATCGGGAACTAGCCTGTGCGCCCTTCAACTCCCCGGAGGGTAAGGACTATTTTGCTGCAATGAAGTGCGGTATCAATATGTCTTTTGTCAATCGTCAAGTCATCCTGCACCGCATCCGTGAGGTGTTTTCGGAGGTATTCGGACGCTCTGCAGAAGACCTGGGTATGAATATGGTCTACGACGTAGCGCATAATACAGCCAAGCTAGAGCGCCATATCGTTGACGGGGAAGAGCGAACGCTTTTGGTGCATCGTAAGGGTGCTACTCGGGCTTTTGGACCTGGGATGGAAGGGATTCCTGAGCGATACCAGAAAATTGGTCAGCCGATTATCATTGGCGGCAGTATGGAGACAGGGTCTTATTTGTTGGTTGGCGTACCCGGTGGCGAGCAGGATTTCTTCAGCACTGCTCATGGAAGTGGGCGAACGATGAGTCGTACAAAGGCACGAAAAATGTGGAGTGGAGAAAAACTCCAGAAGGATTTGGAGAGTCGAGGCATTTATGTCCGCAGTACCTCTTGGTCTGGGCTGGCGGAGGAAGCGGGCGGAGCCTATAAAAACATTGATGATGTCGTCAAAGCAGCTGAGGACGCTGGGATTAGCAAAAGGGTTGTGCGGTTTACTCCGATTGGGAACGTGAAGGGATAGTTTTATGCAGATACGCACGCCGCTCACAGTTATTACGGGGCCACTCGGAAGCGGAAAGACTACTCTGCTGCGTCACATCCTCGATACTTTTCCCAGAAAAATCGCCATTCTGATGAACGAATTTGGCGAGATTGCCATCGACAGTAAAATCATTGCTGGGAAAAATGTCCGCATGGCTGACCTCGGTGGAGGCTGCGTGTGCTGTTCGCTGCTGGGCGAGTTTGAAGCCGCTGTGAATGAAATCATTGATACAGTTGACCCAGATAACATTGTGGTAGAGACAACAGGAGTAGCAGAGCCTGATGCCCTTGTGTTCGATATTCAAGAAAGTTTGTCAAGAGTGCGACTGGATGGGGTTGTCACGGTTATCGATGCGGATGGAATGGTGAAATATCCGCGCATTGGTCACACCAACCGGATGCAAATCGAAGCAGCAGACGCCATCCTTCTGAACAAGGTCGATTTAGTCTGTGAAAGCGATTTAACAGCGGTGGAACAGAAGCTGCACCACATCAACGAGGTAGCCTCGATTTGGCGCACCCAACGGTGCCAAGTGGATACGGACTTGCTGTTTGGAATTTCTCGAGAGCGGGTTCAAGAACCACCTCAGCATGTTCACCAGCCCGAATTTGAATCGTTCAGCTACACAACGTCCGCCACCTTCAATCCCCAGGGTTTTGAAGAATTTGCCGACGGACTGGGGACAGATGTAACCCGTGCGAAAGGTTTTGTCCGATTTCAGTCAGGAACCTATCTTTTTAATTTTGTGGCTGGGCGCTGGGATCTTGAGCTATTTGCACAAGAAGCGACAGAGCTGGTTTTTATCGGCAAAAAGTTAAGTGAACGAAAAGCAGAAATTATTGAGCGTTTAAAGTTGTGTGAGCAATAGCGTTATGTCGTACGAATTTCTCGAAGACGTTGCGATCGCTGATATTGCTTTTCGAGCTTGGGGAAAGGATCTGGAAGAGCTTTTTCTGACGGCTGGTGATGCCACAATCAACGTCATGATTGACAATCTGGATTCGATAGAACCTAAGGAGACACGGACTTTCAGCTTGGAGAATGAAGCGTTGGACCTGTTGCTGTTCAATTTTATTGGCGAACTGATCTACTACAAAGACAGCGAGCAACTCCTGCTGCGGGCACAGCAAGTTCAAATCGAGGATAAAAATGGATTACAGCAGCTAAGCGCAGTTGCTCGCGGAGAGACTCTCGACCCCAATCGGCACCAACAGCGGGTAGACGTCAAAGCTGTTACTTTACACCGTTTCCAATTAGAAAAAACAAATGACGGTTGGACGGCTATAGTAATCCTTGACATTTAGTCGGGTGTGTCTACACAATCGCTGATTTAACACAAACCCTTTCGCCCGGTAGATGAGACAATATTTCTTTGAGAGCTAACTTGGCATTAGTGGAACAATATCATATTTTTTTAAGCGCCAGTGTCACAACTACCGTTTCTTGCCGCTAGTCAAAATCCGCCGAATTCCTTCCTTACCCTCAAGTATGATCCTGCCATTGAAGCCTTAGGCAGCGATTATTTTGACCAAGTGACAGCGGCTGAATTTGGGCAGCATATACTACGATTCCGCAACGACCAGTTACTACCAAAGCTGGGGCTAAATCCTCAAGCAGTGACGGACGAAGATTTCATTGAAGCCTTTGGTAAGTTTCAGGGTAGAGGGCCTTTTTTGGCTTTGCGTTACCACGGCTATCAGTTCGGTCACTACAACCCTGGCTTAGGAGATGGCAGAGGGTTTATTTACGGTCAAGTTCGAGGCACTGATGGAGAACTCTATGACTTAGGAACAAAGGGTTCTGGCACTACGCCGTACTCCAGAGGCGGCGATGGCAGGCTCACACTCAAAGGTGGTGTTCGAGAAGTTTTAGCCGCGTCAGCACTTCATCATCTGGGAGTCCGCACCTCTGGCTGTTTGAGTTTGATCGAAACCGGAGAAGCTCTTTGGCGAGGGGATGAACCTTCCCCAACACGGTCATCTGTCATGGTTCGACTCAGCCGTTCCCATATCCGGTTTGGAACCTTTGAGCGGTTGCACTATATTGGTCGCAAAGATTTGATCAAAAGGCTTTTAGACCATGTGATTGAGTATTACTATCCTGCTTTGCACGACCAAGCAGATCAATACGCGCTCTTTTATGCTGAATTAGTCAAACGGGTGGCAGAACTGGTTGCCCAATGGATGTCAGTCGGCTTTTGTCATGCTGTGCTTAATACAGACAACATGTCGATCACGGGGGAAAGTTTTGACTATGGCCCCTATGCCTTTATTAATACCTATGATCCAACATTTACAGCCGCCTATTTTGACTATAATGGACTTTACAGTTACGGCAATCAACCGGGCATTTGCCGCTGGAATTTGTCACTACTGCAACGCCCTTTAGAGGCTGTCATTCCTATGGCAGACATGGAGATGGGCTTAGCGAAATTTGAAGAACACTATCATTCGACTTATCGACAACGGATGATGAACAAGTTAGGCTTTACCGAACTGCCAACTCCTGAAGCAGAAGAATTGTTAAATTTAACAATTGTGCTGTTGTCAAATACCCAAATTGGCTATCATGACTTTTTTATACAACTGTCTCAATTTGACTTCAGTTGGAGAGAAGATGAAAATCATATTCTCCAAAATTCTACTTTTGAACAGACAGAGGAGCTAGGAAATTGGAAGAAGTTGTACCACAGAATTTTGAGCAGTTTGCCGTCAACCGAGATGGAGCATATTGCTCAAAGGCTAGGTTATTATAATCCAACGACTGTGCTACTCAAACCAGAAATTGAAGCGATTTGGGAGCCGATTGTCAGTGAAGATAATTGGGCTCCGTTTTACGACCTGTTAGAGCAGGTACAAGCCCATTCCCGTAATCCACTACCCCAGGTTTAATCCTATGGCGGTTCGTCAAGACACAATTTGGGAACGTTTTTTATCCCCTGTGATTCGGCTGATGATTGATGAAGAAGGGCTGCGGCGTTACCATCAGAGCATTGATTGGCAGAAAGAGGGCGATCGCTTCCGGCGACCGGATATAACAATTCCCTCTTATTACAGTAGTCAAAACTTCCACGGGATCGAGGGCGGATATCTCAACGCTGGTGCGGCGGTTTCCTACGACCCCATTACCCAGTACGTCATGCCTCCTAACGAGACGCTGGTACGCCAAGGCTTGATTGACGCCATCCAGGGGCAACCCAGGCGGATTCTAGACTTAGGCTGCGGCACCGGCTCCACAACGCTAATGTTAAAGCAGGCTTTTCCCCAAGCGGAAGTGATTGGTCTAGACTTATCGCCCTATATGCTGGTGAGGGCTGAACACAAAGCCCAAACAGCAGGTTTAGGCATTCAGTGGCGTCATGCTAATGCCGAACAGACTGGGTTCCCGGATGCTTCCTTCGACGTGGTTACGGCTTCCTTATTGTTTCAGGAAACACCAGCAGCAGTCTCCCAGTCAATTCTGCGCGAAAGCTACAGGCTGCTTTTGGTTGGGGGGGAAGTGTTGATTCTGGATGGCAGTCAGAAGACCCTGCGCCAGCTGGAATGGCTCAATAATGTTTTTGAGGAGCCGTATATTCGTGACTTTGCCGCTGGGAGTCTGGACGCTTGGATGGGAGCAGCTGGCTTTGAAGCGGTGCAAACCCAAGATTTGTGGTCGATACATCAGGTAAGTCGTGGCGTCAAGCCCATTCCAGCTAAAGATTCAGCTGACTCGGTATCAGGCGCCCGTAAGCGTGTACAGTCGTATGCCTCTACACCGACAGATAGCACGCTAGACTCTCAGGATTTGGAGGGCTTTCCCGCTCCAGCATGAGGCATGACTCTCAAGGCAGTTCTGTTTGATTTCAACGGCGTCATTATAAATGATGAGCCTATCCACCAGCAGTTGATTGATCAGATTCTAATCGAGGAAAATTTGCGGCCTCAACCGGGGGAGTTCCGTCTCGTTTGTTTGGGTCGCAGAGATCGCGCCTGTCTGAATGATATACTCACTCGCCGGGGCCGAGTCGTCAGTGAAACGTACCTACTCGAGCTGATTAACCGTAAGGCGCAAGCATATCAGCACAAGCTGGAGGCACTGGAAAAATTGCCCCTCTACCCAGGCTTGGAGGAATTGATTTTTCAGCTCAAATCGCGAGACTTGAAACTTGGGGTGGTGACTGGAGCGATCGCCTCTGAGGTGGAATTGGTATTAAATCGTGCGACCCTGGCTGAATACTTTACGGTAATTGTGGCGGGAGATGACATAAAGACTAGTAAACCAGAACCCGATGGTTATCTCCTGGCAGTGGAACGCTTGAATCAGGTGGAGCCCGAGCTTAAACTTCAACCGTCTGAGTGTCTGGCGATTGAAGATACCCTAGCTGGAATTCAAGCGGCGAAGCGAGCCGGAATCCCGGTGGTTGGGGTGGCGAATACTTATCCCTTCCATATACTCCAGCGTCAGGCTAACTGGAGTGTGGATCAGCTTTGTGATTTAGAGCTGGAGCGGGTGCAGCAAATCTATGCCCAGACTGAGACTCAGTAACCTGTTGGATAGGCAGGTTTGGAGTGCTACTCAATCTTGGTGATAAAATCAAAAAGGCTGGTTAGGGGCTTGGTAAAAAGCCTATGCCACCTAACACCCAAAAAAGGGGGAATTAGCTCAGTTGGTAGAGCGCTGCGATCGCACCGCAGAGGCCATCGGTTCGAATCCGATATTCTCCATATAGTGAAACCTGCTTCTAGAGCTGATTTTAGCGTTTCTATACTCTGCAATTGCTTTGATCTCATTCTCAATAAGCAACTTAAGATTGGGTATATTTGGGGCGCAATAGGAGAAAAGTTGAGATAAATTTGGTCTACAAGTTTTGAAGATAAACCCTATATGGCAAGAGCTAGAGGTGCTACAGGAGAATCGATTGAGATAGCAGAGTCATCCCTTGCTTTATCTCAATCCGTACCCAGGAAGAAAGCAGCCAAGGGAACGGTTGTCGTCCAAGTAATGAACTAAAAAGCGATGAAACCGACCATAACAAAGATGACAAGAGTGAGTCAGAGCTTCATGGTTAATGTTAGTGAGTGCCAAAATGAAACTAAGTTATGAGCCAGAAGCAGATCACCTGTGGTTTCGGTGGAATAGTAAGCCAGTTGAAGAGAGCGACGAAGTAGAACCTGAGGTGATCTTTGAGCTTAATGCCGATGGCAATGTTGTTGGCATAGAGGTGTTAAATGCCTCAAAAAAACTTGATGTTTTTTTTCCAAAGTAGTCCTGCTATTTTTTAGCGATCGCTGGTCAAGCTTTGCCCCATAAGCTCGCGGCGTGCTGCTTCCGTGAGCACTCGCCTAATCCATTCGCTTCGTTTATTTGATGGGAGGGCCCTAACAGCTTGCTCGACATCGATAGGCACTTTGGCCCCTACAACGCACCGCGATAGCTTCTCCTCAAGGAATGGCACAAATCTAGTCTCGTAGTTTTTTGGGTCTTTGCTGGGCATAGTTTGGGTTTTGAATCATACCTGGCTAACCAATCCACTCTAGCACGATATTTCTTCCACAACACATTGTAAAAACGTGGTTAACCAAGTTAAAATATAGATATATAACAAATTCAAAAGTCGCCTGCTAAGAGGAAAAATAATTTGCCTACAGTAGAACAAGTGATTGAATGTGTCCATTTTTGCCAGATGCTTTCTAGCTGCTATCAAACCATGCACCTGTTTCGATACGATCACAGTAGAAACATTTTATATATTATTGCTGGAGCCAATGACGAAATTAAGATAATTGTTTCAACCACAAGAGCCTAGAGATTTGACGAAGATGAAGCCTGAAGTTTATACAATGCCTAGTTTTAAAAACCTATACCACTGGATGCAAAACAGAACTAACGATGAGGGTTGGGATATTTATTGGGACAGAGGTTCCTCTGATGAAACCGCTACCTGGTATTCTTTTCCCAAAACAGAATAAGGATTAAAATAAATGGAAAAAGTCTTTCGCCAAAAGCTCCAAAAGATTGAAAGGTTCAGTAAAAAATGAACACTGTCACTTTAAAAATTCGTCCGCTCTTGCAGCTTACCGACGATCAATTTTATCAACTCTGCCAATCAAATCCAGATGCCAAACTTGAACTTACTGCTAGGGGCGAACTTGTCGTTATGTCACCAACTGGCGGAGATACAGGGAACAAAAACCTTGATGTTTTAGGGCAGTTATGGGTTTGGATTAGCCAAAATCGAGAACTAGGATTGGGTTTTGATTCATCTACAGGCTTCAAATTACCTAACGGTGCCTTGCGTTCTCCTGATGCATCTTGGATAAAGTTAGAGCGCTGGGAATCGCTTAATCCAGAACAGCGTCGCAAGTTCCCACCGCTAGCTCCTGACTTTATAGTTGAACTAAAGTCTGCCACCGATAACGTTGAAGAAGTACGAGTAAAGATGCAGGAGTATCGCGAAAATGGTGTTCGCCTGGGATGGCTTATTAATCCGCAAGATAAGATTGTTGAAATTTATCGTCTCTTTAAAGAGGTTGAGGTACTTGAATTCCCTTTAATTGTCTCGGGGGAAGATGTATTACCGGGATTCATTTTGAATTTAAGAGGAATTTTGCTAACTTAATAGGTAAAAAAATGACATTGATAAGTCAAAGACTTTGGACTGTAGAAGAATATTACCGAATGGCTGATGCGGGTATTCTTGATCCTGATGAAAGGGTCGAATTGCTGGAAGGAAAAATAATTGTTATGGCATCCAAGAAGCCACTTTATTCACTGGTTAACCAGCTTGCCGCTGACTATCTTAGAAAGATCTTAGGTGAAAGAGGGGTTATTCGAATACAAGAGCCAGTTCACCTCAATGACCGCTCTGAGCCTGAGCCTGACATCGCAATAGTAGCCCATCCTCTCCGACAATACTTCGACCACCATCCTACCAAAAATGAAATTTTCCTTCTGATCGAAATAGCTGACGCTACGTTGAAGTTCGATACAGAAAGGAAAGCTAAGATATATGCCCAAGCGGGGATTATTGAGTACTGGGTTGTCGATGTTAGGCAAGAGCAGGTCTACATCTTTCGAGAAGCAATAGATGATAAATATACTCAACAAGACATTTTAGGATCTAGTGACATTGTTCGAACCCTCGCTTTTCTGGATGTCGAAGTTGAGCTCAGCCAATTTTTTCCTGACAGAGATTTGGCTCATAGCAAGTTCGTCTGAGTAATTGCCAATGAAGAAAATCATAAATCTTTTTTTGACCATAGAAGAGTTATAGGATCATGTTTTAATGCCAATATTATTGGATATTTTTCTCTAACAAATGGCTCTTGGTTTAAAATTTTGGTTAACTCTGATTCAGTTATTGAGTATTTGTGCTTACGTAGACTGGGTTTGAATCATGAAATGTTTGTATCAGTGGATGGATTAAGATTTAAATAAATTATATAGCTAAATCACGCTCATGGAAGCTATAGTTCTAAACTTGAATTCAGTTATCAAACTTGACACAGAGCAGTTTTTGCAACTTTCTCTGTCAAACAAAGACATCCGAATGGAGAGAAATGCACATCGCTCCCCTGATGCAGCATGGATAAAGTTAGAGCGAGGGGAGGCTCTAACTGAAAAAGGAAAAGAAAGCTTTCCCCCTATTTGTCCTGATTTCGTAATTGAGCTACGTTCAAAAATTGACAATTTTAAGCAGTTACAAGCCAAAATGCCAGAATACTTGGATAGTGGTTTGCGCTTAGGATGGTTAATTGATCGCTATACAAAAATTGGAGAAATTTATCGGCTCTTGAAAGAGGTTGAGGTACTCGAATCTCCTGCAATGGTGTCGGGCGAAGATGTATTGCCGGGGTTTGTACTGGATATCAAAGGAATCTTTTAGCTAAAAAAGATGGCTTACAGCGATTTTACACTTCCAAAGGTACAAGCAGATTTTGGCTTACTTTTCACCGAAACAACTGAAGTTTTTACGAACACAGAAAAGATTACACCTTCCGACCGACTATCAGAAACTTTGGCAGAGGGAATTCCCTTGGCTTTAGCCATCGCGTCAGAAAAAGCCCGGTCTGAATTAATTATCACGCCCATTTTACTAGAAGTGCGACGACGAGCAGAACAGCTAGTCAGTTTATTTTCGGGGGTTAATTTTGTTGTAAGTCCCGAAAAAGGATTAACTGGATTTTGCGATTTTATTCTCTCTTGCTCACCAGAACAATATTTTATAACCAAGCCTGTAGTAACAATTGTAGAAGCAAAAAATGACAACATTAACTCAGGCTTAGGGCAGTGCGCAGCAGAAATGGTAGCTGCTCAACTTTTCAATGATATTGCTCAAGAAGAAAATTTCGTAACCGTTCAGGGGGGGGGTAAAAAAGTTCCCGCTATGAAATCACATGTAATCAGTACGAAAACCAGCCTAGATTTAATTTTTCCTAGATAATTGTGAGTAGTTAAAACTGCTATACTGGTTTGCCAATTGTCTAATAGACATTTTAGGGAGGCTGTTTATATGTGCATAAGTTCTAAAGCTTTTGCTTAGCAAGGTTTTGAAGTTCATGCGCATGACGTACCCCCTAGATTTTTCCCGGACATTAAGCTCTGGCCGTGTATTGAAGATCACGCGAGAGCGCCTAGAATGACCTAGTTGACGGCCAGAGCTTAATGTCTGGTTTTTTTGTAACCCCCCCCGTGAACGGTTACAGTTCAGTCCAATGAAACTCTTTCGGTGACACTTTAGGTATGGCTTCCCCATCCACTAATTCATAGGTCGTCTCTCCTTCTGGCAATGCCCAGAATTCTGTCTTCGGTGAGAAAAGTTTTTGCGGTCATAGCGATTGCTCCTCAAGGCTGTGGTTAGCTGACGTTGCGTCCTTTGACCGTAGTTAGCAAAATTGCCAGTATTGAATCAATTTCGTTGATATAATATTCGCGTAAATCAATGAAAAGTGTGGAGTCGAGCAGCTTCAAGAACTTCCAGTTTGTTCCTGTAGTGACTACTCCATATACAGGGAAATTTTGTATCCGTTCAGAGGGGGTCAGGAAGCCAGTATTATTTGGTGTTGAG
>CAXUIG010000097.1:0-21270 GCA_964250845.1 uncultured bacterium
CTCCCCCCCTCTCCTACTCAGAGTGCGGTTTACTGCTGAATAACCCCCACAACCCTACTGGTCAACTGTTCTCGCGGGAAATTATTCTGCCCTACCTGGATCAATTTGCCCTGGTTGTAGTAGATGAAGCCTTTATGGATTTTCTGCCCCCAAACCAGGAACAAAGCCTGATACCAGTAGTGCAGGAATATCCAAATTTAGTGATTTTGCGATCGCTGACAAAATTCTACAGCTTACCGGGACTGCGACTGGGGTACGCTCTAGCTCACCCCGACCGGCTCCGACGCTGGCAGCAGTGGCGCGATCCCTGGCCAGTGAACACTCTGGCAGCAGCGGCAGCAGCAGCAGTTGTTCAGGATACAGAGTTTCAACAGCAAACCTGGGCATGGTTACCACCAGCGCGGTTAGAGCTGTTTGAGGGTTTAGCGCAATTACCGTGCCTGCAACCCTACCCCAGCGCTGCTAACTTTTTACTGGTTCAGTCACAACAACCGAGTTCTCAATTGCAGCAACAATTACTCAAAAGCCACCAGATTTTAATCCGCGACTGCCTCAGCTTTCCAGAACTGGGCGATCGCTACTTTCGTGTAGCGGTGCGCTCCAAGACTGAAAACGAGCGCTTAGTGCAAGCATTGAGTGCAATCCTCAATGCCAGGTAATAACAGGAATCATGGCAGTTGATTACGATGTTGTGATTATTGGTGGCAGTTCAGCTGGACGCTATGCTGCGATCGCTGCCACCCAACTTGGAGCCACAGTCGCCCTCGTGGAACAGGGCTTGGGGCAAGGGGCAACAATAGCCTCACCTCACGCTCTGAGCCAAATAGGGCAACACTTCCTTTCTCTGAGTGATGCTGGTCAATTCGGTTTTCACTCTCTAGACGCAGGTGGCGTAGAAAACTGCCTTGGCTCGGTGCAGTGGGTCGAGGCTATGCGGTGGGCTAAGGGCGTCTTCTCAAATCTAGAAGAACAGCATTCCCCAGCTGTCTTAGCCTCTCTGGGAGTAGATGTCATTGTTGGTAACGGTCAATTTCACTCCTCACCACACCTCGCTTTTGCCGTCAACAGCCGCTTCCTAAGCGCACGCGCTTATCTGATTGCCACCAGCTCCCGTCCTGCGATTCCAAACATAGAAGGACTGCAAACCACCGGCTACCTCACTGCCGCAGAGGTTTTGCAGCAGCTGAATTCCCAAAAGCCACCAACCAACTGGGTGATAATTGGCAGTGATCCATCTGGGTGCCAACTCGCTCAAACCCTGACGCGGCTTGGCTTAAAAGTCACCTTGGTAGTGAGGCGTTCCCACATCCTACCCAAAGAAGACCCAGAGGTAGCCCAGCTGGTTCAGGCAATTCTGGAGACCGAAGGTGTGCGTATCCTTACCGAAACGCCAGTTATCCAAGTGAAGCGGATTCAGGACAAAAAGTGGGTTCAGGCGGGCGACGCGGCGATTGAAACCGATGAAATCTTGCTAGCAGCTGGACAGGTGTCCAATGTTGAATCTTTAAACCTGGAAGTGGTAGGAGTGAAATCGAACCGGCTTGGCCTTAAGCTGAATGAAAAACTGCAAACTACTAACCCCCGCATCTACGCCTGTGGTGATGTGATTGGTGGCTACCAGTTTGCCAACATCGCCAATTATGAAGCCAGAATTGCCCTGAAAAACGCTCTGTTTTTCCCAGTGTTCAAAGTCGATTACCGTAGCATTCCTTGGGCGATCTTTTCTGACCCTGTGCTGGCACGGGTGGGCTTGACGGAGGCGCAAGCAAGACGCCGGTATAGCCACGATCAGGTTTTAGTCTTGCGGCAGTACTTCAAGACCTTAGCAGCAGCCCAGCTTAGAGATGAAACGACAGGTGTCTGTAAATTGATTGTGCTACGCAATGGGGAAATTTTGGGAGCAAGTCTTGTCGGTCCACAAGCTGGGGAGTTAATTCATGTAATTGCCCTAGCAATCGCTCAAAGACTGAAGGTGGGTACACTAGCCCAGTTGGCTCCCATCTATCCCACAATGTCGGAAATTCTCGAACAAACAGCTGCTGCCTGGAATCAGCAACGCCTCACCAGCAACACCCGGTTACAAAACTTGCTGGAAAGCTTCTTCATCCTCCGCCGCTCCTGCTAAGTCTCGACTTCTGTTTAACACAGCTAGCGTTGCTCACCTGGGTTGGTAGCGCCAAAATGATCAAGTATTGGTGTTAATTTTTTGCCACAGTCTGACAAATTCTATGACTTCTAAGGAAAAAGATGTGACAGAGGCTCCTGTGTGGTTGCGAGTATGGCGCAGCCAGCAGGAAAATTTTCAACTCATCGTTATTGCATTATGTTTGGCACTTTTGATCCGAACCTTTGTCGCAGAACCGCGCTACATTCCCTCCGATTCGATGCTACCGACCTTACATCTGGGCGATCGCCTGGTGGTGGAAAAAATCTCTTACCGGTTTCGACCCCCAGCCACCGGGGATATTATTGTCTTTGAAGCGCCCCAGCAACTGCAAGTTCTGGGATATGCCAAAAAGCAAGCGTTCATCAAGCGCGTCATTGGTGAGCCTAATCAAATCGTTACCATTGCCAATGGCAAAGTCTATCTGAACAGTCAACCCCTCCAGGAAGACTACATCGCAGAACAACCTGCCTACCAGTGGGGGCCAGAGAGGGTTCCTGAACAAGAATTATTCGTGATGGGGGACAACCGAAATGACAGCAACGATTCCCACATCTGGGGCTTTTTGCCAAGACAGAATATCATCGGTCGCGCCCGGTTTCGCTTTTGGCCCCTCAACCGGATCGGTTTGATTGATAAGAAAGCCGTCAAAACTGGTTAAAAGCGCAGATAGTGCATCAGCTGGGCAGTGAGAGCACCGGGTAGCGACAGTCGCCGTTGGAAATCAGCCAGATTCCGGTACTGCCCATACAGCAGGCGATTTTGCACTACAGCCTGGGCTAAAGACGGCTCAACAGCTGGAATTTGCGCCAGCATCTCAACCGTCCCGGTATTAGGGTTGACCAACTGGGTAGTACAAATTTCGTCGTAGTAACAAAACTTGAGCACCGGCTCGAGGGGCTTTAGTCGCGGCAGTGCCAAACTCAGGGCTGCAGCTATGTCCTCCAGACAGTAAAACTGAACCCCAGCTCGGCAGAGTTCAACCAGCGATCGCGCTTGGTGAATTGACAACCCTGGTAGCCTGAGCCAATCATCTACACTAGCCTGATTCACATCAATCTGGATGCCCAGCGCTGCCGCTGCTGCAATTTCTTCAGTAGATTGCAGCCGGTAGTAGGGGTCGTTAAGCAGCCGCATCCTGAGTGCCTGAAACTGAGGGTTCAGTTGGCATCGAGCAACCGATGGTAGCCAATTTTGCAACGCCATTGTCTGTTCAAATATATCTAATCTTATCTTTGCGCCTATTGCTAGATCTGGTTCAAACAATCCGGTCTAACAGCTTTCGGCGCTTTTGCTCAAATTCATACTCCGAAATCAGCCCATCCTGGCGTAGGCTATCGAGCTGGCGCAAGGCATCCGCGATCGCACCTACCTGAATTGGTTCTATGGGTGACTTTCTTGCTGGTTCCAAGCCAAGATTAAACTTGCGGTCAAATTCCTCTTGGTCTTGGGCTAAGTACCAAACCCCCTCGATAGCGCTGGCAACATGGGGAATGGGCGTCCAAGACAGCAGCAAATACAAAAGCCCCCACAGCGGCTGTCCGAGATAAAACTTATGTAATCCGGCGATCGGTATTACCGTTCCGGTCAAAGCCAGAATCGCGCCAAGATTTCGATTTTTGGGCTTAATTAACATATTTACTCAAAAACGACTCAGGAGGAGCTTTGAAAGCGGAATTTCTCTTATGGCTAGGCGTATCCCCACACCCTACACCCGCGCTTGATTGCATTGACTCCTTTTATTCTATGATGCTGAAATCTCAAGCATACTGCCATTAAATGGAAACCTTGGGAGCTGAACTAGAATGGTAATAGATGCAACAGTAATATCTACTGGGTGTTTCCACTTAGTTGAATGTAATCGCCATGGGATTTTTTGATTCTGAAATAGTTCAGCAAGAAGCCAAACAGCTGTTTGAAGATTATCAAGCCCTGATCAATTTGGGTAGTGGCTACGGCAAATTCGACCGAGAGGGCAAAAAGCTGTTCATCGAGCAAATGGAAGCGATGATGGATCGCTACCGCATTTTTATGAAGCGGTTCGAGCTGTCAGAAGACTTCATGGCTCAGATGACTGTAGAGCAGCTCAAAACCCAGCTTGGTCAGATGGGCGCCACGCCACAGCAAATGTTTGACCAAATGAATTTCACTTTACAGCGAATGAAAGCCGAATTGGAAAAACAACCATAAAATGTGGGATTTTGTCACAGCCAAATTTTCTCCCCCAAAATCAAGCTCAGCTCCCTTTATTGAGGGCGGTCAAACTGGGAAGGAGACGGAAACTGCTGAGCCGGTACATGCTGTAAAGCCTTGAGCATAAAGTCTTTCCAGATTGGTGCGACAAAGCCACCACCAGTAGCACCGTGGCCGAGGGTTCTGTAGTCATCATTCCCCACCCAGACAGCAGTCGCTAACTGCGGCACATACCCCACAAACCAAATATCCCGTTCTGAGGACGTGGTTCCCGTCTTCCCAGCTGCTGGACGGTCTAGTTGCGCTCCTTTACCAGTGCCGTTATTAATCACCCCTTGGAGTGAACTTGTGAGCGACGCTGCTGCCCAAGGCTCAAGAACCAACCGGGGTTTAGGAGTGTTGTCGAGCAACACGTTGCCATTACTATCGGTCACGCGGGCAATCATCGTCGTGTCAGACTGCCAGCCATTATTGGCAAACGTGGCAAAGGCACCGGCCATCTCCAATGGTGTCACCCCAATCGCACCTAACGGTAAAGAAACCACGGGTACAATTGGACTCTTGATCCCAAGGGTGCGGACGGTTTGAATCACTTTATTTAGCCCTACAGCCTGCCCCATCTTGACCGCTGGGACATTACGAGACTGCTCTAGGGCATGTCGAACTGACATTTCTCCCTCGAATGTATTATCGTAGTTTTTGGGCTCGTAGTAACCGCCAGGAACTCGATAGGTAACTGGAGTATCTTCCACAATCGAGTTGGGCGTATACTTACCGGAGGCAAAAGCGGTGTAGTAGACAAACGGCTTAAAGGAAGATCCAGGCTGGCGGTGGGCTTGAATCGCACGGTTAAACTTGCTCTTGTGGTAATCAACGCCGCCGACAATTGCTTTAACAAAATGGGTACGTGGATCAACGGCAACCAAAGCCATTTGGTCGGCATAGAGTCCCTCCGAGCGAATTACATTGTGCCAGTGATTTACGGTTTCTTCCGCAATGCGTTCCAAATCGGCGTCAACGGTTGTTTGGACTCGCATGCCGCCTTTTAGGACGGCATCACGACCAAATCGCTTCACCAACTCATCGAATACTGAGTCTGTGACGTAAGGCATCGTACTGGCTTGAAACGATTTAATCCTGCCAAGTTTGATTTGTTCTTTGCTTGCTGCGGCTTGCTCTTGAGGCGTAATCCATCCCAGCTCTCGCATCCGACCCAAAACGATTTCCTGTTGCTGTTTTGCCAGCTTCATGTGCACAAACGGACTGTAGTCTTCCGGTGCCTGAATCAGACCAGCCATCATGGCAGACTCAGCCAGGTCTAAATTCGCGGCGGATTTTTTAAAGTATGTTTGTGCTGCGGTTTCAGCACCGTAGTTGTTATGACCCCAATAAACTTGATTGAGGTACATTTCCAAAATTTGGTTTTTGGTTAGAACTTGCTCCAACCGGATTGCCAACACCGCCTCTGCTATTTTGCGGCTAAATTGGCGCTTGGGAGAGAGAAAAACGTTTTTCACCAATTGCATGGTGACAGTCGAGCCACCTTCCACGACCGAGTCTCGCCTCCAGTTGGCTAACAAGGCGCGACCGACGCTACTGAGGTTAATGCCGGGGTGCGTATAAAAGTAGCTATCTTCGCTTGCCAGCACCGCTCGTTTGAGGTTAGGGGAGATTTGATCTAAAGGTACGACTTCGCGATTGGCTTCGCCGTGGATAGCAGCAAGCATTTTGCCCTTGATGTCGTAAATGTAGGTTGTTTGTGAGGGCAAGTAATTGCGCAAAAGTCGGACATCTGGGAGGTTGCGGAAGCTAATTGCTAAGCCAACCATCCCCCCGGCTACAATAGCACTAGCCAGCATCGTGATTCCTAGTAGGGTGCCGCCAGTTACCTGAATGACTCCTTTGACAAACCGAGGACCAGATGTTGGTCTTCTCTGTTGTTTTTTTTGAATAGTGCTAGACGACACGGTGATTTCACTTCCTCTACTTAAGAGCTAGCTTAAATTTGATAGTGAACAAAGGCGGTTAATTTTTGAAATTATAGTATTTTGAAAGTTAAGCGCTGGAACAGAATCCAAGAGTGATAGTTTATAGTCAATATCCTAGTATGACGCAAAGCAAAGGAGAAACGGCGGGGGAATCTTCCCCCGCCGAATCCCCGTTCGCTTGGCTGCGTCGGGGAGTAAGTGAGATTTTTCCGGCTCAGGCTGACTCTGATAATCCGGATGAAAATATCGAGAAGCGGTTGGCAACTACGACCCGGCCTTTGCGGGTCAAATTGGGAATTGACCCCACGGGTGCCCAAATCCACCTCGGTCATAGTATCCCAGTGCGGAAACTGCGAGCATTTCAGGATGCTGGGCATACAGCTGTTTTAATTATTGGTGATTTCACTGCTCGGATTGGCGACCCTACAGGTAAATCAGAGGTGCGTCGTCAGCTCACAGAAGAGATGGTGGCGCAAAATGCTCAGAATTATCTAGACCAAGTCCGTCCTATTTTGGATTTTGACACGCCGGGACGATTAGAAGTTCGGTACAACTCGGAGTGGCTCTCAAACCTGGATCTAGCAAAGACTCTGGATCTGTTATCCACTATGACTGTAGGGCAGATGCTAGCAAAGGAGGGGTTCGCCGAACGCTACGAGAAAGAAAATCCAATTTATCTACATGAGTTCCTTTATCCGTTGATGCAGGGTTATGATTCCGTCGCAGTTGAGGCAGATGTGGAATTGGGAGGGACAGACCAAAAGTTTAACATCGCAGTAGGGAGAGATTTGCAACGACATTTTAATCAGCGGCCTCAGTTTGGGGTGCTAATGCCGATTTTGCTAGGAACGGATGGGGCGCAGAAGATGTCGAAGTCGCTGGAAAATTATGTGGGGGTATCCTCAGAACCCCTAATTATGTATTCGAAGCTGGAGAAGATTCCTGACCATTTGCTAGAGCAGTATTTTGAGTTGTTGACTAATTTACCCTTGCATACTCTGCCAGAAAATCCGCGCGATCGCCAGAAACTTCTCGCTCTGGATATTGTCACCCAGTACCACGGTCAGGAAGCAGCAGCGCTAGCTCAGCAGACGGCTCTGTCCCTGGTTGGGGGAGACACGACCGACACATCTGCTGTACCAGAATTTTCGCTCTCAAAGGTGCAGTTTCCCGCTAAGTTGTTCTATATCCTCAATGCTAGTGGCGTATGCAAAAGTAGCGCAGAAGCCCGACGGCAGATTCAAGGGGGAGCGGTCTGGCTTGATGGTGAGCGCATTACCCAATTAGACCTGTCCTTCGATGACCCAGCCCAATTGTACGAACGGGTGTTGCGGGTTGGGAAAAACAAGTTTGTCCGGCTAGTGCCTTGAAGTAGATGGTAGTAGCAAGAATTATTGTTCCCTTGGATGTACCGACAGAAGCGGCAGCGATCGCCCTAATTGAACAGCTGCCCCAAGTGACTTTCTGGAAAGTCGGTTTAGAGTTATTTGTCAGTAGCGGACCGAGGATTTTAGAAACGCTCAAAAGCAGGCAAAAGCGCATCTTTTTGGACCTAAAGTTTCACGACATCCCCAACACTGTCGCCGGTGCTTGTCGGGAGGCGGCTCGTTATGGCGTGGATTTGCTCACCATCCATGCCGCCTCTGGTAAAGAGGCGCTATCTTCGGCTCGTGCAGCTGTAAAGGAGGGGGCAGCCCAGGCGGGTGTCTCCCCCCCTAAGTTAATTGCGATTACGCTGCTAACCAGTCTTTCACCTAGGCAGCTGACCGAGGATTTGAAAATTAACCTAGAGTTGCCAGAGTATGCCCTACAGATGGCACTGCTGGCTCAAGAGACGGGGCTGGATGGGGCAGTTTGCTCTCCCCAGGAGGTGGAACAGCTGCGGCAGACCTGTGGCAATGACTTTCTGCTCGTCTGTCCGGGTGTAAGACCCAGCTGGGCAGTTGCGGGAGATCAGAGGCGATCGCTCACCCCAGCTCAAGCAATCAAAGCTGGGGCAGATTACCTCGTCATTGGGCGTCCCATCACTGCTGCCTCTGACCGAGAGTCAGCCTGGGAGCGGATTTGCGAGGAGTTAGCAGCAGTTTCATGACTTTGAGCGCACGGATACTGATGGGGTGGTGGATTGCCGGTGCTGTCTGGCTCGGCTTAGGATCGGCAGCGGGGGTGCCAAGTGAGGCTGCTAGCACAACGCTGTCCTCAACTTGCCCCTCTGATGTCGAAATATTAACGACGGAGCTGTTACGGGATTTGCCCAGCTATGCCAATCGCATCAGTCAACGGGCCCGCCGGTTAAGCAGAACAGCTGACGTTTACAGTTATGTACTCGTGGCAGGACATCCGGAGTTTGCCCCCCTGACTCTTGGCCCTGGTGAATATACCTCAGATGCAGCAGTTGTCGCACCAGAGCCGATTCAGGTTTTCTTTACCACCTTGGAGCGGCAGTACACACTTGGCAAAGCGTTTGAATTACAGCAATACCACTGGCTATTTTTAACTCAAACTGCCAGCGATTGGCGGTTAGCAATGATGTTTTCCCAAATTGGTTCCTACCCAGCACGAATGCCCCCTACACCACCACGGGACAGTAGTAACGGCGTTATTGCCCAGGCGATTCGTACCTGGTTGGGCGATTGTCGAGCCGGAGCAGTGCGTAAGCCTAAACAGGAGTCAGGAGAAAGGCGTCAGGAGTCAGGATGAGTGTTGGAGCTGCTGCTGCTAATTTCGTCTAACTTGGCACGCACCGCCTGGATATCTTGCCACATCAACCATTTGGGACTGCCTTGTTTATGGGAAGGGTTCCGTAGCAGGTATGCTGGGTGGAAAATCGGCATCCCGAGCCGCCCTTCCCACTCGATCCAAGTCCCTCGAATTTTAGTCATGGGTCGCTTATCGCCGGTCAAACCTTTTACTGCAGTTGCGCCAGTTAAGAGAATAATTTTCGGGTCTACCAAGCGAATCTGTTCCAACAAGTAGGGAATGCACGCCTTGATTTCTTCTGCGGTGGGAATACGGTTGTTTGGTGGGCGGCACTTAATTATGTTGGCAATGTAGACATCCTGTTCAGTATCGAGCTTGACCGAAGCCAGAATTTTTTCTAGCAGCTGCCCAGCTCTGCCCACAAATGGCAATCCCGTTTCGTCTTCGTTCTGACCAGGTGCTTCTCCCACGATCATGATCGGCGCTTGGAGATTGCCGCGTCCAACGACAGCGTGGGTGCGACTGTCTCCTAGTCCACACCGATGGCACTGGTTGCAATGCTGTGCCAGCTGGGTCATGGTTGGATAGGTGCCCGGAAAAATGGGGATTTTGGCATCTGTCGGAATCAGCTCTGGTTGTGACACAGCTGCTGGCGCTGCTTGAGCAATGGTTGAGTCATCAAAGAGGCTGAGTTGATCGTCGCTGGTCATTAAGATGGATACGTCAAAAACAATTATCTTATCAGCTGAGTTGGATAAAAATCGGTCATCATGGAAACAATTCCACCGAATGTGCAGGGGGATATTATGTCACATTCCCCAATTTTCCGCGATCGCACCTGTGCCGGTGAGCAGCTGGCTGAAGCGATTCACGCTATTGTGACCCAGCTGGCTTCATCCGGGGTTTCGGCTCAGCCGATTGTGTATGCGCTGCCACGGGGGGGACTGCCAGTGGCGGCACCGGTAGCGCGTCTACTCGGTTGCCCGTTAGATATTGTCGTGGCGAAAAAGATTAGCCAACCAGAAAACCCAGAGTTGGCGATTGGTGCAGTGACTTCCTCAGGACAAATCCTTTGGGCTAAGCAAACACCATTTAGCAGACAGCATTCCCGTCGGCGGGACGCGGCGCTGACTGAAGCCCTCAACAAAGCCGAGTCTCAACTGGCTCAACTATCTCCTGCTTGCCCGACAGTTAACCCACAGGGTGCTCTAGCCATCCTAGTTGATGATGGGATTGCCACTGGAATGACTATGGCAGTAGCGGCTCAAGCCTTGAGAGCGCAAGAGCCCGCAGAAGTATGGTTGTGTGCCCCAGTGGCTCCGCTGTTGTTGCTGCCTTGGCTGCGCCAGTGGGGCGATCGCATCATTGTGCTGGAAACCCCCGAGTCGTTCCTCAGTGTCAGTCGCTTTTATGCCCAATTTCCTCAGGTTGAAACCGAGCAAGCTTTAGTCTATCTCCAGCAACAAAACGAGTGGTTAGGGAGTAGTGGCTAGAGGAGTTAAAAGGTGACATCCTCCAGACACCAACCGTAAACGGTATGGTGCTGGCGCACCATTACTCACGATTTGGCCTTCCTAGTTACTCCCTTTTCAGGATTTTCGCCACTTATCTAGCTCAGCCTTATGACTTACGCCCCGACAGACCGACTGCATAGGCCGTTTCCTTTCCGCAGAGTAGAAAGCGTACTTCTTGTACAAGTAGTCAAAAAGACCGTGTACAACCAACCAAATTTGTTTTACATACCGATGGTTTCATGCGATGAACGCAATCTTTCTCGATACAACTCCCTACAAATTGTCATGGTTCAGAAGCACTTCTCAAGCAATGGATGTTCCAGACAATTTCACGGTTCTTGACTTCCGTTACTGAATCTTACCTTTCACTCTCAATTGACGGGTAGCTAACACCATAGTTACTGTATCGTTTTTCTTGGACAGCATCTACCTGTTTTGTCAGTATATTGGTCAGCTATTTTGTCAGCAAATAGATGAGACACTTATCACCCAGTAGTTCCGGCTCGCAATTCATCCCGACACTAAACACATCGGGAGTACCCTTGTGTTATAGTGCGGGACTTCTGACGATTGAGAGTTAAAAATTAAAAATATCTCTGATTTTGCATGTTTAATTTTTTTAAACTTGATGTAAGTGGGTGAGGCATGAAGGTGTTAGAAACACTTTTGGTTGTTGCCGTTGGTCTGATGCCGTCGCTACTTTCCGTGTGGGTGATGCGCAAGACGCAGGCATGGACACGAGCCAAGTTGAGACAGGCAAGAACCGTCGCTGCCGTGAGGCAACGGCGAAGCACCACCCCGATCATCCCAGATCGGTACTACCTGGAAGGAGTTGGCTATCTCATAGGCGACATCAGCTGCCGGTTTAATGCTCGGTCTGGCTATATCCGCTGTGCAGTCAATCCGCAGGGACCGTGTCAGGGTTGCCGTTACTATGACCCCCTGGAAGTCGCTCGCAGCAAAGAAAGCGCTTAAAATTTGTGGCCATGGCCAAAGGCAGCAGTGACCGGTTAGACCGGATTGAAGATGTACTAGCGTGCAGGCAATTGACGACGGCCTTGTTGGAAAATGCCCATCCTTCTTAATCCTGTCCAGCCGATCACAATGTAACCGATGGCCAACAGCAAACTAGTGATACCAATACGCGCACCAGACTTCCACGCCTCCTGTGTAGCTTGTTCCTCAGCTTCTGCCTTGCGACGCTGAATCTGGCTTCGAAGTCCTTCAGGACTGATTTGCTGCTGCACAAACTCGTCAACCGCTTTCGGATTGGCCGGAGACTGCCTAAGTAAATTTTTTAAATCCTCCGGGACTCTATCGCTCTTGAGTAATTGATTCAACTGCTGTTGATTTTTTAGCAGGTAATTGATCTGGGCTTTGAATTTGCTTTGCTGCTGTTGAAGTTGAGCCTTAGCTTGAGGGTTATTCAGCTGGGTTTGCAGTTGGGCTTCCTTCTGACTCGCCTCCTGGTTAATTAGCTGCATTTTCTGAGCGTTGGTTTGACTAACATTGCTGAGATGGAGGGGAAAAAGCAGTAGGAAGAGCAGCCCGAAGAGACTGGAAAATAAAAGCGCCCAGAATTTCAAGCCAAGCATTGCTTTGCGGTTGGTTGGGGAGTCTCTAGCACTGTCATCAATCCAAAACCCTAAGAAAAGCAAGGCTAGACCCACTAGCGGAATAAGTCCCGGTTCAACCAGGTTGGTTGTAAAGCTGATTTGCCAGGATTGATCTAGTGGTTTGAAGGGAAACAACAGAACTACAAAGTCCAGCAAAAAATATAAAATTAATATCACCCCCACCAGCTTCAATATCGGGGTAGCAAACGGTGAAACTTGAGGATTACTCATTGCTTTAATTATTTTTCTTTTAAAACACACAATACACCAATCTAACAGTTATAATTCATGGTTTAGTTAGGAAATTCCTCAGTTCCGACGATACCAGCCAACAATTCGCTCAGGTGAAACACCTAAGAAATAGGCAACAATCACCAGTTGGTTAATTAGCGTTGTTTTCACCACCCCAAGCTTTTGCCAACGACGTCCAGAGGTCAGAACGGGGAGTGGGATAATGACAATGCGTCCGAAGCGTCTTAAACAACGCATGAGTTCAAAATCTTCCATGATCGGCAGCTTTGGAAAACCGCCGATGTGATGAAATACCTCTGTTTTTAAAAAGATGGCTTGGTCGCCATACGGCATCTGGAGCCAACGCGATCGCCAATTCACTCCCCTTTCAATCAACCGCAAACCCAAGAGCGACGCATCAATCTGCAAGGCAAACGCACCCGCTACCGCCTTTGGCTGCTTCAGGGCTTGACGCACCAGGGCGTCGAATCCTCTTGGTAAACGAGTATCGGCATGGAGAAATAGTACAATATCGCCTGTTGCCGCCAGAGCACCAGCGTTCATTTGACCAGCACGACCTCCCGTTGCCGACAGAACTTTCACACCCAATGACTGAGCCAACTCGGCTGTGCCATCCTGAGAGCCACCATCCACCACAATCACTTCCACATCTGCACCCAATTGAGTATTAGCTAGGGTTGCGCTCAGGATTCTCGCCTCATTCAGAACCGGGATAATAATAGAAATTCTTTCACTCCTCACCTTCATGTCTCTGCTCCCAAACGGGCAGATCCTCCGGGCGGTCAACATCCGCTAGCGGGGTGAGATAGGCAACTGATAAGTTAAGGTTCTTAGCAATATCTACTGTCTGTTGCAATACTTCAGAGGTTCCCCAATTGATTCCAACGAATAATTCTGGGATGAAACGACGTAGACCAATCAGATAATAGCCACCATCAACTGCCGGGCCAAGCATCAAGTCATGGGCCGTGTGCAGCTGGTGAAACGCTTGCATCATCAACTGGGCATTCAAGCCAGGACAATCGGTGCCGATGGTAATTACTCGGCCTATACCGGCTCCAAAAGCAGTCTGGTGCGATCGCGCCATCCGAACACCGAGATCGCCGCTGCCCTGAGGCTGATAGACAATATCATACCCCAGCCAGTCTTGCATCAGAGTCAGGTTGCCACCGTCAAAGCGGACTTCTACGGAGATTGAGCGCAAGCTTTGGAGTTCCCTGACCTGCCAGAGGGTATATTCTGTCATCTGGCGCTGAAGATTTGCCGCCCCCTGTGCTCCCAAAGCCGGTATTAGTCTTGTTTTCGTCCTTCCTGACTCTGGATAGCGAGTGAATACGATCAAGCGTTCATTCATGTCATTTGGCGTCAGGCATCTGTTTAGCGGGCTTGCGGAGTGTGTTTTGAGCCGCCGCATGCACCTGCGCCTTGAGGTCAGTGGGGGCGGCTTTCTCCGCCTGCGCAAACAAAGCCTCAGCGGTTTTAATATCACCCTCGGCATGCCGCAGCATGGCGAGGCCGACCAGGGCTTTGAGGTTGTTTTTTTGATGGACCAGAACCTGGTCATAGGCTGTTTGGGCCTTAGACACTTGGCCTGTGAACTCGTAGAGTTTGGCCAGCTGCAAGCGCAAATCAATGCGATCCGGCTGCTTTAGGACGAGTTGCTCCATCAAGGAGATGGCTTGATAGAACTGCCCACGCAACTGCATGTTATCAATATTTTCCAGGGCGTCGAGATTTTTGGGCTGGCGTTGGAGTAACTGCTTGTAGTCTATAAAGAGGGGACTGATAATCCCCACCGCAGCGGTAATTGCCAGAACCAGTATCAAGATGGCTCTACGGGTACTTGGAACCAAGTATAGACCGAATAGCTTTTTGCTTCTGGATGGTTTGCCAGCTAAGCTGAACAGTTTCTGCAGTGAGCCCTCCTCGGCCAGTTCTTGCTGCGGCTGTAAACCACTTGGCAGCAACGAAGTGACCAACTCGAGGAGATTGTTGATCAAACCGGGATTGTGAGCGAGACTCAACTCCCAGACCAGCCAGAGGAACGGGGCCGCCGCACCTTTTGCCCTTAAGGTTGAACCAGTTGCTGTATGGACAATAGGTATGGAAGAGTAGAACGTTTGATAATTAGCTTTCACCCCATCAAGGCGGGTGGTGAGTGGTTGCAGGCCCAACTTGATCTGCTGGAGGCTGAGTGGATCGATTTCGAGCAGATCGCACTTGGTCACGATCACTGCGAATGCATACTTTAGGCGATTCAGGGTAACCAGGCAGGCAATTGCCATTATCTGTTCTGTGATCTCCTCAAGCGCCTGTAGGTAGGCAGGATTGTGCACAAGCGCATAGGCATCGATAAACACACAGCAGCCGTGCGAAGTAGACACCATGCTGGTAAAGTCTTGATTGTGCATCTTGCAGATCTCACCAGGAACGTCCCACCAGCGAAAATGGCAAAGGGTTTGAGCACCCCAGAGGCTGTGACGACGCTTCAGGCTGAAATTGAAATCTGTGATTTTTACAGTCAGGGGTGGATAGTGACCAGTTTGGGCAACGTAGTTGCGGATGCTGTCAATGTTTTCTTGCGCCTGAGTGTCCTGGCAATCGAACCACAACTGCTGAGCACCTTCTGTCTGACTATCTAAATGTAATTCTGTGGTAAGGATTCAGGTCATGGGGAAATGACTGAAAAGCTTTTCCCGTAAAGGTTTGTCGGAAAATCCATCTGGTTCTAATTTTCAATAAGAATCGGTGGAATGGCCATTTTTCGTTGCTTGTTGAGAATATCAACTTATTTATTCTAGAAGTACGGATTTGAAATGCCATCCAGGCAAGGGTTTCAACCACCTGAATCCTTACATTCTGTGTAGCTGCCGGCTAGAAAAACTGTTTTGCCCACCCCCCGTTGACCGATGCTTAGCAGGCTAAATTTTTTCGGGCCAGTTCCAGGTAACAGATTCATCTTTTTTTTCCATGCTCATCAGTAGCCAATCCGGTTCACTTAAGCCCAACCTTGGGGAAATTGAGAAATTTTCCTACTAGTTGACTGACAACACTTAAGGGTGTAAACTTACCCAAACGGTTTATCTGCCCTAACCTAGGTTCATAGTTTATGTAAAATAAAACTGTTTTATTTTAGAGTAGTATTTTTATGTTTCTAAAGCTAGTATAGGGATATACAAATTTTTGAAGAAAGATTAAACTAATTCAGCCTTGCCCCCTTTTCCCCACAGGTGCCCTGAGTTTCCCAGGTGCGACCCTCTGCCCCTGGAGCCCCTCCCCACTCGCGTAATACGTTAATTACCTTCAATCGCTCTCGTGGCCCCCTCTATAGCGGAGAGCGTTAGGTATTAATGTAGCGAAGCGAACATTAATTCCGAAGCGAAACGTTTATAGGGGGATGAATCGCGAACCAAATCTACGGTACTTATAGATAAAATACTTGACAGAAAACTAAAGATATTGGTAGTATTCTATACGTGGTGGCGAAAACACATTAAAGAGCCTTTGCATCTAACTGATGCCACAGTACCTTGAAAACGTAAGCAGTGGCAGTTCCATCGGGAAATATAGCTCCGATGGGTAAAATGTTGAAGCACCAAGCACGGAGTACCAAGTAATCGGAACTCTACAGTACCGTGGGGCACACGGAAACTGACCCTTTGCAATGGGGTGAAAGCGAGGGTGCGAGAATTGCCTCTGGTATCAATTGAGTTGGGCTTGACATTTTGTATCTTTGGTACGGATGTTCGGTTCAAGTATTGCCGCAAGGACAGTTGATAGTAAGCAGACTCGATGATTCAGGAAATCTTTGAGGTGACTCAAAGTAATCTACCTCCATACCCGTGAGGGTTGGTGGTGGAGGATGTCAAACTTGGTAGTCACATCTACCACCAAACCATCCTGCACCTGAATAATCCGTTGAGTCTGCGCGGCTACATCAGGCTCGTGAGTGACAATCACAATCGTGATGCCTTGATGGTTTAATTCGGTGAGCAGATCTATCACCTTCGAGGACATAGCGTCCTGTGGTTGGACGATCCAGACAACCGATAATATTCATCAGGGTCGACTTACCTGAACCAGACACCCCCATGTTTCGTGAGAATTGCCCACTCTAGGGTGATAATGTAGTTGCTGGGGTGACTTCAGCTCTTATTCGAACTATAGCTCGGTGACTTGAATGTCTCAAAGTAACTCCGATTCAGGCGCCTACCTACATAGATGCGGTTTTTGCCTCGGTAAAGTTTTAGCTCACCATTTGAATTGATATTGACCCTGTAGTACTTGCCATTAGGAGCAATCGCATAAATGCCGTCGGCACCTCTGAACACCCTCCACTCCTCAGAGTCATCTGCGTTCGCGAGCGCCTTAGCCAGCAACAGAATCAGCTTCAGTTTGATTCTGTAGTAGTTACCATTAGGAGCGATCGCATAAATGCCATCGTAACCTCTGAACACCTTCCAATTACCTGACTCAGAGTCATCCGTGTTTGTGAGCGCCTTAGCCAGCAACAAAACCAGCTTCAGTTTGAGCGTAGATTTAAGTGGCGTCGGGATGGCAAATCTTTTGGAGCGTATCTGGTTCTCTATTTTCCAGGTTTTTTTAGGCATATTCCGTCAGCATTGCCCAACTATTTGGTCACGAGCGCCCCAGCTAACATCAGAGCTGACGGGAGTTTTGATCACAACTCCTGTGAATTTCTCAGTAAGAACTGAAAAAGCGTGCGTGATTTCCATCTTAGAAATTGGTATAGGTAGCCACATGAGGAGAAAGTCATGACCCAACCGTGACCAAAGTACTGAATCTAGCCATGACTTTTGTCACGATCTGCCTTTATCAGCAATGCCTCTTTTTAGATGTTTTCAGCTTGAACCCCGTACCATGTCCAGCTTTTGGTCTGGCAGCTGGGCGAAATGCTCTCGCAGCAAGTCGTGTATGAACCGATAACGCCCTCCGACTCTTTGCAAAAACAATCGCTCCGTAGCATAGTTGAGGAAACGGGCATAGTTCCAGGGAATGTACCCGTTACGCCAAAGAATCAGGCGCAGAATTAAATGTTGCATACAGGCAGTACCTGGAGCTATACCACCAATCAGCAAACCAAGCAGCCCAGATGAAATCAGCGTATAAGCATTTACATTTACCCGAGCAATTAGCCACTGAATAAGCACAAAAATCAGGCCAAAAATCAACCAGCCAACCAAAGCAAAAATTACAGTATTAACTGCTGATTGCCAGAAACCCTGATTTGGAACTGTTCTTTTCTCTATATCAGGACCACTAAGCCCACCAATTAGCGCACCTATCAGCCCACCAAACACGCCCATACCCGGTGCTTGAATCAAACTCTGAAACAGTACTGCAACCAACCCAATATTTGGATTATGAATCAGTATGAAAATCGGCCAACTAATTAGACCAAAAATTAACCCAACACTCAGCCCAAAAATCATTCCGCTCCGTACTTTCATCCCAGACCATTTCACGGTCTCAATTGGTTTGATTTTTTGCCTAAATCCGAGAATCAGCCCACTTACTGGCCCAAGAATAAGCCCCAAAGTCAATCCATCTCTGTGATCATAATAAGTCAACTCAACAAACAGCCCACCAATAGCCCCAATAATCAAGCCACCAATTAGCCCAATTCCAATATGATATATTTGCTTTTGAACACGAGTTTGCAACCAAGTGGGCTGCATTTTCTCAATCAGAAACTCATCCCTTGACTCTTCTTTGAGTCTCAACGTCAGCCAAACTAGCCAATGCTTAGTTTGTTCTGGGCTCGGCTCCTTGCCCTTTGCATACCACCGATATTTAATCTCCCGTTTCAGCATTCGTTCAATGTAGGCATCAAACAAATATCGGCGACGTGCTTGGGGAGAAGTGTGCTTTTGCCATTCCTCAATCGATATTTCCTCATACGCCAAAGTCATTAGGCTCAGGAACAAGGGTGTCTTGACCGACTTCAATTGTTCAGGATCATTCTTGATGCTTTGCCATAGCTCTGGGCGTCCTACCTCCAGCAGATACTCATGAATCTGTGCATAGGTCAGGGGTTGCAAACACACCGCCCCATTTAACTGCAGCTGGGTGTTGCAGAGTTCGTATTCATCCCGACGACTGCACACCACCAGATGCTTGGGGCAATATGCTTGCTCCAGAAACTGATTAATTGCCTGCACACAGCGCTCCTGGCGCATTGGCTCCAGCTCATCCAGACCATCGAGGAGTGGCAATATTTGATGATTTTCGAGCCAATGCCTGCCCAGATCAACGCGGACACCCCGCCGCTCATTGAGTTCAGCCACCAGCCAGTCGAGGAAGGACAAAGTCCGTGCCGCAGGCATCGCTTGCTTGTCGTCCTTCCAAGCTGCCAGGCTGAACAAAACTGGGATTGGCTCGTCAGGGTTATTCAAAGCGCGATCGCACAAGTCCCTGGCAATTTCGAGCAATGTCGTTGTTTTTCCAGCACCAGGCGCACCTAGAATCAGGAGCTTGCCGGAGATCGCTTTCTGGTCAAAAACTTCAATTATCTTTGTCCTGGGAGCCAGCTGAGTAGTAGGCTGATTGCCGATTTTCACCTCAACAGCCCATCTGCATTCAACCAGCTCCTGATGCTTCTCCTTAAGCAGATTAATCAGCACGGCATCATGCAAGGAGCTTTCCAACCGCCCTTCAACTTCTCGTGTGATATCCTCCAGCAACTTATAGCGATTCTGAACATTGTGTCGGTTAAAGGGAGTTTCTGTAGTGGGGGTACTGGATGACGCTGGTTTGGGTCGTGTTTTCAGCAGAACTATCACTGTTAGCAGCGAGAAGGCGAATCCAATGCCCAAAACCCAGTAATAAATGCCTTTATTTACTGAGGGTGAACTGACTAGCCAACCGGCGAAGCTGAGGAGCGCAGCACATACCACTGCCAGGATGAACGTGAGGTAAACTGAAGTAGATGAGGAGTGTTTTTCAGACAGCTTATTGCACAGAAGGTTAGACAAGACAGCAAGCAATCCGATCAGTAGCACCAACAGCGATAGCAGCAAGGGGTCAAGGTTTTGCATTGGCAGTCATGATGTCTACGAAGGGCACTCGGTCTTCTGGGCTTGCCTAGAGTATAGCTAGTCGAACCGATTCTTTCAGATCTAGTGATTTCAAGCTTAGAAATTGGCCTAGATAGCTACATGAGCAGAAGGTCATAACCCAACCGTGAACAAAGTACTGAATCTCGCTATGACTAAAGTCATATCTGCCTGTGGCAGATATGACTAAGGGTTCTGGCACCGTTAACTACCGTGCAATTAAAGTAAGGGTAAGCTGGCAACCATAACTACCGTCACTTATTCTTGTGAAGCGCCTAATTCAAATCCAGAGCCATTCCTTTCGTTTGCTGCTCTACCTTGAGTGGTTACTGCTAGGTATGAGTGTTCTCACCGAAGTCCTACCTGCCCCGCACCATCAATCTACACAGTTTCCGCTGCTAATAATCCTGGGGATCGCTGGATTTGGGGTGCTCGGCCTCAGATTACCAACAGGTAAGCAAATCTCAAAAGTACTCTACACGGGCCTAGAATTTGGACTGGTTTTGTTGCCAATATTCCTGGACAGTCGGGCCGGTATCCGCTGTTTCCCGTTGCTCTGCTTCATCGTGGTCATCCGCAGTTGTCTAATCTTTAAACCGCGAGGGCGCTTAATAGTCGCAGGTGTGGCTTTTATGTCATTCCTGCTGGCGCTGTTTCTCCTAGTTCAGGTCCGTGCAGCACCGCTAATGATCCAAGAGCAACTCAAGTTTACTTTTTTGCTCCTGAAGTTGAACTTCGCGTTGTCGTTTGGACTCGCTCTAGTATTTGTGTTGCTGTTGATCAACGCATTGCTAGCGGAGCGCCAGAGTCGGGAGAAACTTACGCTCGCCAATGAGCAACTGCGGCAGTATGCTCTGCGGATTAAAGACCAGGTGACACTTCAAGAGCGCAATCGCATTGCTCGTGATATTCATGACTCCCTGGGACACTCCCTGACAGCTCTGAACATTCAGTTGGAAGGGGCGCTGAAACTGTGGCAAGCCAATCCGGTCAGAGCCCAGACATTCCTAATGGAGGCCAAGCGGCTCGGCTCGACGGCACTGCAAGAAGTGCGCCAATCTGTCTCCACCCTGCGGTCTGACCCCCTGCAAGGTCAATCCCTGGAAGATGCGATCGCATCTTTGGTTAAGGAGGCTTATCGTGCAACCGGCGTGTTACCGGATTACAGCATTAACCTCTTGTATCCTCTACCTGTTGAGGTCAGCACTACCGTCTATCGAATTGTTCAAGAAGCACTAACCAACATTTGCAAGCATGCAGCAGCAACTGAGGTACAAATTCACCTGAGTGTAACGACAACAGATCTAAGCTTAGTCATCCAGGACAATGGCAGAGGCTTCAGGTTAGACCAGAACACAACTGGATTTGGGATTCAAGGAATGCGAGAGCGAGCGGTTGCTCTCGGAGGCCAATTTGACATTGAAAGCCAACCGGCAGCGGGTTGCCGAATTTCGGCTCATTTTCCCTTAATCAGGCTACCTCAATGATGGGCGTGTTGCTAGTAATGGGGTCTTTGCTACCCGCTCAATTTTCCCCTAGGTACTAAAGTGCTGGTTGTAACAACGTTTGATAGGTAATAAACATGTATAAAGTCTTAAAAAATATATTTTATAACTGCACTATGTTGGTTTCAGTAATATTCGTTTTAGCACCAGTTAGATCCACAAGTTTTTTATGGTCTAGTCAAGCTATTGCACAAACTGATTCTAGTTCTGTAAGTACATGTATATTTAATGCTGCCCAAGGTTCTAGTAATCCTGATGTGCT
>CAXUIG010000098.1:0-21248 GCA_964250845.1 uncultured bacterium
CCCTCTCCCCCTCCCCCTCCTCTTTTAGCCAGGTTGGGTGGTTAGCAACTCAACTGGCAAGCGCTTGAAAGCAAGACGCTCGTTTTCCACATCCACAAAGATGGTGTCGCCGTCGTTGAATTCGCTTCGCAAGAGTGCCTTGGCAATCGGGGTTTCCAGCTCTCGCTGAATCGCTCGCTTCAGTGGGCGGGCACCGAAGACTGGATCATACCCTACTTCTGCCAAGAAGTCAAGGGCAGCAGCAGAGACCTTGAGGGACATCTTGCGAGCGCTCAGTCGCTGTTCGAGTCGCTGCACCTGTAGCTGGACAATCTGTCTGAGTTCCTGGCGATTCAAGCTGCGGAAGATGATGATCTCATCAATCCGGTTGAGGAACTCTGGACGGAAGCTATTGCGCATTGCCTCCATCACGCGATGGCGCATCTCGTCATACTGGGAATCATCCCCCGCCAGATCCAAGATGTATTGGGAACCAATGTTACTGGTCATGATGATGATGGTGTTCTTGAAGTCCACCGTCCTACCCTGAGCATCGGTGACGCGACCATCATCCAGAATCTGTAGCATGATGTTAAACACGTCAGGATGAGCCTTTTCAATTTCATCAAACAGGATGACTGCGTAGGGACGACGGCGAATCGCTTCAGTCAGCTGGCCTCCTTCTTCGTAACCCACGTATCCAGGGGGCGCACCAATCAGGCGAGAAACGGCATGTTTCTCCATGTACTCCGACATATCAATCCGTACCAGCGCCTCTTCGGTGTCAAATAGGTAGGCGGCAAGGGCTTTTGCCAATTCCGTCTTCCCCACCCCAGTAGGGCCAAGGAAAATGAAGCTAGCAATAGGGCGATTCGGGTCAGCAAGCCCCGCCCGCGATCGCTGAATCGCATCCGCCACAGCAGTAACGGCCTCATCCTGACCAATCACTCGGCGGTGAAGTTCATCTTCTAATTGCAGCAGTTTTTCTTGCTCGGATTCAACCAGCTTGCTGATGGGAATGCCCGTCCACTTGGAAATGACTTCAGCAATGTCGCCTTCGGTAACTTCCTCGCGTAATAGGGATTGACCACTCCTTTGAGCTTGAGCCAGTTGAGTTTCAGCTGCTTCGAGTTGGCGGTGCAAATCGGTCAACTTGCCGTATTTCAGCTCAGCTGCCCGGTTGAGGTCATAGTCTCGTTCCGCTTGTTGGATCTCAACACTCACCCGGTCGATCTCTTCTTTAATGGTCTGAATTTTGTTGATGAAGTCTTTTTCAGACTGCCATTTGGCATTTAGATCCTTTTGCTCAACTTTAAGATCGGCAAGTTCTTTTTCTATTCTTTCGAGGCGTTCTCTAGAAGCTGGGTCGCTTTCTTTTTGAAGTGACAGCCGCTCCATTTCCATCTGCAGGATTTTGCGGTCGATTTCATCGAGTTCTTCCGGCTTGGAGGTGATCTCCATTTTCAGTCGGGCAGCTGCTTCGTCCACCAAGTCAATGGCTTTGTCAGGCAAGAAGCGATCGCTGATATACCTCGCCGACAGCGTTGCCGCCGCCACTAAGGAACTGTCGGAAATCTTGACCCCGTGGTGTACTTCATACCGCTCTTTGAGTCCCCGCAGAATCGAGATGGTATCGGACACGCTGGGCTGATCCACATAAACCTGCTGAAAGCGCCGTTCTAGAGCCGCATCTTTTTCAATGTGCTTGCGGTACTCATCGAGGGTGGTGGCACCAATACAGCGGAGTTCACCCCGCGCCAGCATCGGCTTAAGCAGGTTACTGGCATCCATCGCGCCTTGAGTTGCCCCAGCGCCGACGACGGTGTGAATTTCATCTATAAACAGAATAATGTGGCCTCTCGAATCGGTAACTTCCTTCAGCACAGCTTTCAAGCGCTCTTCAAATTCACCCCGGAACTTGGCACCAGCAATCAAAGCGCCCATATCCAGAGAGATCAGCTTGCGGTCTTTGAGCGACTGTGGTACATCACCGGCAACAATCCGCTGGGCTAGTCCTTCGGCGATCGCAGTTTTGCCCACACCGGGTTCCCCAATCAGCACTGGGTTATTCTTGGTGCGGCGGGATAGAATTTGAATTGTGCGGCGAATTTCATCATCCCGCCCAATCACTGGGTCGAGCTTACCCTGGCGGGCCGCTTCCGTGAGGTCACGCCCATATTTTTCCAGTGCTTCGTACTTGCCTTCTGGATTTTGGTCGGTCACTTTCTGACTCCCACGAATTTTTTCAATAGTACTCTTTAGCTTGGCTTGATTTAAGCCGAATTCTTGGAATAAGCCTTTGCCGAAGCGGTCATCTTTAGGGTAAGCCAGCAATAAGTGTTCAATTGAGATGAATTCGTCTGAAAACGCTTGGCGATGCTCTTCCGCTCGATCTAGAAGCAGATCCAGGCTACGCCCCAGATACACGGAACTACCGCTGCCTGAAACCTTAGGCTGACGCTGGATGAATTGTTCAGTGCGATCGCGTATTTTTTCTAAGTTAATCTCACACTTGGTAAGAATACTGGTGGCTAACCCTTCTTGCTCCAGCAGCGATTTCATCAGATGTTCGGTTTCAATCTGCTGTTGAGCAGCTGCCTTAACAATATCTGGGGTATGCGCGATCGCTTCCCAGGCTTTCTCTGTAAACTGATTTGGGTTGGTTGGTTGCATACAATACTATCCCCTGCAAGTGGTGATGTGAGTGACAAACCACGCGCCTATGCAGAGAACGAGAAAAGAATAATACGCTACTCTGGCTCATGGCTGTCCCTATTCGCCATTGTAGAAAGATGGGTGTGAGCGGTTGGATCGGTGTTCACCTATTTCTGTAGGGGTATTTCCGTCCCCAACACACAAGCGGCTTTGGCTTTGGCAATCAGAGTCAGGGGTGTCCGAAGAATGGCAAGTAGTCAATGTCCAGGGCTTCTTTAGTGGTAAAAGGCGACGAAGTTGGGAAAGTGGTTAGAGGCAACCCAGTCTCAACTGCTGCCAGGAGTCGCCCTTCCGAGTAGCACTCCTCAAAAACTTGCTCTAGATAAGGTTTCAGGCTAGGGCTTTCTTTCATTTGCTTCCTTATCCTTAGACGATGCTCAAGGATTGATGAAAGCCAGCTGTTGCTCCGATGTAGTGCTTGATATTTGTACTTAAGTAGGTGGAGCAGGACGACGGTTAGGTTACTCTCAAGCGCTCGTCTCTCGCTCCGACCCATATCCTTAATTTCCTCTACCAGGTTAGATATATCTACTTCACTCCAGCGAGCTTCAGCTACCTGTTTAGCTGTCTGCTCTAACCATAGGTAGTAATCCAGTTCATAAAAAGCGGGGTTCATGAGCTATTACCCTCAAACAAGCAAGGTTATTGAAAAAGGACAAGGGGACTCTTGAGTAAGGGGGACAAGGGGAGTCTTGGCGATGCTATTTTTATTTTACTTACGGCTATAAACTCTCCCAACAAGATAGGTCAAACTGTCGATGACCGTTAACAAACGTCCGCCGCTCAGATTTTTAAGTTTTTACCGGCGTCCCAGCCTCTCCCAGCAACTGATGAGCATCGGGTTAATCATTACCCTGATCTTTTTGTTGATAGCAGTCTTTGCTCCTGCGTTTCAGGCTTGGGGCTGGCTGCAAGACCCGACGCAATCCCTGATTAACCCGATTCACGAAGCACCCTCACTCCGCCATTGGTTCGGCACAAGTCGCCAGGGTTATGACGTTTTTTCGCGGACGCTGTTTGGTACTCAAGCGGCGCTGCAAGTAGTCATCCTAGCTACGGTGCTTAGTCTTGCCATTGGTGTGCCGCTGGGCTTGGTAAGTGGCTATCTGGGCGGTAGATTGGACCGGGTATTGCTGTTTTTCATGGACACTATCTATACCCTGCCAGGACTACTGCTTTCAGTAACACTGGCGTTTGTGGTGGGGAGGGGGATAATTAATGCTGCGATCGCTATCAGCATCTCCTACATCCCCCAGTACTACCGCGTTGTCCGAAATCAAACCCACAGCGTCAAAACTGAACTATTTATCGAAGCCGCCCAAGCAATGGGTGCATCGACTTGGACAGTTCTCTCCCGCTACCTATTTTTCAACGTGATTCAGAGCGTGCCAGTGTTATTTACCCTTAACGCTGCCGATGCCATTTTGACACTAAGCGGCTTGGGCTTCCTAGGACTGGGACTTCCAGAACAAGTGCCAGAGTGGGGTCATGATTTACGTCAAGCTTTGCAGGCGCTGCCCACCGGCGTTTGGTGGACGACGCTTTTCACTGGCTTAGCGTTGACGTTAATGGTTGTGGGGCTGTCGCTACTGGGTGAAGGGTTAAGTGAATTTGTTAATCCCCGGTTGCGGAGGGAAAATTGGAACCAGAAATCTCTTTAATGGAGTTATCTCACCGTTTACTTGATTTTGCCCAAATGCCGAACAAGATTTGGTGAACCATGCCTGGTTCTAACGGATGCAAGTGGTCAACTTGTTTTTGCAGGTCTTCGCTTATTCATTGAGGAAGCGATCAGTAGGGCATAGCGAACTCTGGTCGGAGTTGGTACACTTACACAGTCTCTACCAACTGAATTCGACGCATCCTTAAGTTCAACTTCCGAGAAGTGATGATGTTATGAAACCGAAAGCCATCTGCCATCTGCGATGGGAAGATTTCTAAATGCAAGGCTTGCCACAGCTGCAAGTAGCGGCGAAAAGCCAGCGGATCTGATATCAGTGTTCCATACACGGCTTCACTTAACAATGGTAAGCCAATGATTTTGTTACCTACCCTGGCTGCGCCCATCTTATCCTGCCCTGTATAGCTTCCCAACTAGGACACCATACCCCTAATCGGGAGCAACCACTGGTTATACAACTAGGAATTGGGCCTCTCCCAAGCTTCCTGACTTATGCAAGAACTCTATTGACCCTTGTCAGCAGATTTATACGTAAAATTTACATGAAATTATTTTAAGAGCACCAAAGTTTCGACTTGAAATATACATCCTTTTAAGAAATTATGTAAAAATGTATTCGTTGGTTATTCCAGCCTCCAATTAACATAAGTGGATAGTCTTAAATCAAGGCTTCTTCCGTCAACCCCCAAAACCCGTGCTGTGAGGAGAGATCTACCAAAAAAGGTCTGACCTTTATTTATGTCTATGTACTTACCTCATCTGCAAACTAGAGTGTGGTTATGAAAGTAAGTTCAAATTTTGTGGTTGATAAGTCAAACTATAATTTAGCTGAAATTGCCCTAAAAAGGCGATGATCAAGATAATTTTCTTAAATTTTAAGGATAATTGAGAACTTATAATTTGGGAATATTAAATTGCTCCATCAATGGGTAAATCCAACTTTTCTCCGTTTTTTTATCATTCTTATACTGGTCATAGGCGTATTTTTTCGCTTCGCCAATCTTGACAGAAAAGTTTACTGGTTCGATGAGACTATTACCTCGTTACGAATTGCTGGGTATACAGAGTCAGAAATAGTAAAGGAAGTTTGCAATGGTCGTGAAATTGGTGTTGAAGATTTACAAAAATATCAGCACCCCGCTCTGGGAAAGACTTTAGCAGATACTGTTACATCTTTGGCAGTAGAAGACTCTCAACATCCGCCGCTATATTACGTAATAGCGAGAATTTGGTTTCAGTGGTTTGGCAATTCGGTGGCGGCAACGAGAAGTTTGCCTGCTGTAATTAGCCTGTTAGCTTTCCCCTAGTAAAACAGTGAGGCACTGACTTAAGTATAATGACACTTTTGTTAAAATAAACCGATTTATGTTCAGTCGTTCCGAAGCTGACGACCTGTAAATTTTCCATTGATAATGCGGTAAACTGCGACAGTAACTTTTGTAACAACGCAGTTCTTGAAATCAAAAAAGGAAAGAAAACTGATGATCATTAGTGAGCGGGTAATGCCGTCGAGAGGGATGACCGATGAAGAGGCCGTTTTACGCGCACGCGCACTTGCACCTGCTATTCGGGAACGTGCTGCCACAGCCGAGGTGCAACGTCGGCAACCAGATGAGACGATCGAGGACATCATCAATGCCGGGTTAGTGCGCTTACTTACTCCGGTGCGCTGGGGAGGTCACGAACTCAGCTTCGATGGCTTTGTTGACTCAGTCATCGAGATCGCCAAGGCCGATGGGTCAGCAGGGTGGTGCTATTCGTTCCTGATCATACACTCCTGGGTGATGGCTACCTTTCCCGAACAGGCGCAGCGCGAGGTTTGGGGTAACAATCCCGATGCGCTCCTTGCTACATCGCTTATACCAGCTGGGCGGACTGTTCGTGTCGAGGCTGGCTACCTTCTAAGCGGGAACTGGCCCTGGTCGAGCGGTGTTGACTACTGCGAGTGGAACATGCTGGCTGGACTGATTATGCCAAATGCCTCTGGTGAACACCCTGAACCACGTATTTTTCTGTTGCCACGAAGTGACTACGAGATTCTTGACACCTGGTTCGTTGCCGGACAGAAGAGCACGGGCAGCAAGAATGTAGTAGTGAAAGATGCCTTTGTACCTGAACACCGCACCATCCGCTTGACTGACATACGTGAGGGTCGCCCACCAGGTTCTGCCGTCAACCCAAGTCCTCTATATCAGCTTCCACTAATCTCGGCCTTCCCGTCTGCGTTGGCTTCTCCAATACTTGGAGCTACCATTGGGGCCTATGAGACTTGGCGTAATGCGAGCCATAACAAGTGCACGATGTATAGCCGCGAGCAGGTGGCAACGTTAACACACCAGCAGATTCGTCTAGCCGAGGTTGCCGCTGGGATCGACTCGGCTCACTTACTCTTGAAGCGCACGCTTGATGTGCTCCGCCGTGGTAGTGCCGTCAGTCTTGAGGAAAGAGTCCGCAACCGCCGCGACTACGCCTATGTTGCTCATCTATGCGTGCAGGCAACGCAGCGGCTTTTCCTAGCTAGCGGTGGTGGTGCCAACTACGAGTCGAATCTGATGCAGCGGTACTGGCGCGATGTACATGCTATGTCGGCCCATGCTGGCCTTAACCTGGATGCCGCAGGTGAGAACTTTGGTCGGCTTGAGCTAGGCTTGCCGCTCAACCCGCACGAGGTGTTGTTTTAGGAGCCTTTCTTGTTCACGTATGGGGTTTGCTTTTTCTGCTCCTTCTGCTCTCTTGCTTCACTGTCGCGGATGGATCTGCCTTCGGTTTGTTCTGTGTCCGTGGTGACGACTTGGCAGTAAGACGAGTCCTCCGCTTACAACGTCCGGGTGGAAGTCGCTTAAGTCCAGTTTGAATCGGCTCAGTCAGGGCATGCGGTTCAGGCTCGAAGCCAGCAACAACTTCCTGAGGCAACGTGAGCTTCATCAGCTTTTGGATATCTGCCAGCAACTTTTGTTCATCAGCGCACACCAGCGACAAGGCTGACCCTGCCACGCCAGCGCGACCCGTGCGCCCGATCCGATGGACGTAATCCTCTGGCACATCGGGCAGATCGAAGTTAACCACTTGCTGCAGTGAGCTGATGTCAATGCCACGGGCGGCAATGTCGGTTGCCACCAGCACCTGTAAACTGCCAGACTTGAACTTACGGAGCGTCTCGGTTCGTACTCCCTGGCTTTTGTTGCCGTGAATCGCCAGCGCTGGAATGCCGGATTGAGTCAGCTGCTTGGACAGTCGGTCAGCACCATGCTTGGTGCGGGTAAAGACCAAAACCTGAAACCAATTGTGTTGTTTGATCAGGTGGGCGAGCAGGTTTTGCTTCCGTTCCCGTGCCACTCTGTAAACTTTCTGAGAGATCAATTCGGGACTAAGGTTGCACCGTGCTACCTCGATTAGCAATGGGCGGTTGAGCATCCTAGTAGCAAGTGCCTTAATCTCGTTGGAGAAGGTGGCAGAGAACAGCAGGTTCTGCCGCTGCTGGGGCAAAAGCGCTTCGATGCGGCGGATGTCGCGGATGAAGCCCATATCCAGCATGCGGTCGGCTTCATCCAGGACTAGAATTTCGAGGCGCGACAGGTCCAGCGTGCCCTGCTGCACATGGTCCAGCAAGCGCCCTGGGGTGGCGACCAAAATATCCACGCGGCTCTTCAGTCGTTGGATTTGGGGATTGATCTTGACCCCGCCGAACATCACCATCGAATTCAGTTTCAAATACTTACCATATTCGCGCACGCTTGACTCTACCTGTGCGGCGAGTTCGCGGGTGGGGGTGAGAATCAGCGCCCGGATCGGAGTCTGGCCGGGATTCAGGTCTTTGACGCTCTTTTCGGACAATCGGTGCAAGATCGGCAGGGTAAAGCCAGCGGTCTTGCCGGTGCCAGTCTGCGCGCTAGCCAGCAGGTCATAGCCGTTGAGTATGGTAGGTATCGCCTGCATCTGGATCGGCGTGGGGTCGGTGTACCCGCGTGCGGTTATGGCACGGACAATTTCATCGGACAGGCCGAGGGAAGAAAAAGACATAGGACTCCGGAGATAACATCGGCCTGTCACCGTTGGTGACACCAGTCTTAGGCAGACGGAATTTGGGTTTGAAGGGTTAGGATGAGCGACACGAAGACTGAGAGATCTTGCCGTACACCTTTACAATGTAACAGAGCGCAGGCCGTGGCGCCAGCCACGACAGCCACGAGACTGCCGATGATGCCCAAGCTCTTGAGACTGCTAGGCATGCCGGACACCTACCCATCCACCGGACTACTGCCGCATAAGAGAGCTGCCCTACTGCCAGCTAGTCCAATCAAGTCGCTACGCGACAATTCGCGCCTTTTGGCAATTATTACCCCCGAGGAAATGACGCTTTCATAAATGTGCACGCCCTGTACAACATCCTTTTCTACGTGACCTACAGATCCCCTAAATGAGGGTTGCAGATTTATGTCAAGATTTTTTGTAACCCATAGCTTTTTCCGCATTCATACTGACATTTAGCAAAACTGCCGTTATAAACTTCCGTAAAAGTACCCTTAGTTATCCGCTCAAACCCAGATTAGTTTTGAGCAGAGGATTTTAAAGTTTTTGCCAAGCTGCCGTATCAGTTTCGCCCCTCTTGTTTCACGCGAATAGCGGTTCCTATTCGCGTCATGTATGCCAAAACCTTTGTTTCACAAGTGTTTCAGCCGATATGCATGGATCTCATCTGACCGGCAACCGCTATATACTCTACGTTTTATTGCTCTAATTCACAGGTAAAAAAATGAGGCGTATGACATCTTTACAGATTTCGCCATCTAAAAAAAACGCAATGCTCGCGGCAATCTTTTCTCGTGTCCTGAAGCACTCGTTTAATGTACTTGCATGCTCTTGGGTGATCGCGCTGGCAACTTTGGCAATGCCGACTTGCGTCAAGGCAGATCCACCTAGTGGGACAACCGGCTGGAGTAAGTCCTTTGAGGATGACTTCTCCAAGGGCTTTGATTCTACTAAGTGGATTAAAACGTTTTGGTGGGGAAATGGATATATTAGTGACGGTTCAATTAATTACTACGCGCCTGAAAATGTTTCGGTTGCTAATAGTTACTTAACTCTAAAAGCCAACAATAACAGTGAAAACGGTAAGTCATACACCGGGGCAGTCGTCCAAACCTTCGATAAGTTTTACCAAACCTATGGATACTTCGAGGCTCGGGTAAAGGTTCCTAAAGGAGGGGGGTTAGGTCCCTATTTCAGCCTTTCGCCTGAGGACAAAAGCTGGCCACCGGAAGTAGACATCTTCGAGATTCCAGGTGCTGCTGGTAATAACGCCACTACAGTTTGGATGACAAATCACTACGTTAATGGTAGCCAGAACGTATCGATTGACAATTCTGAGGGAACCTGGACTTCTAACACTGGCTTAGACGCAGCCTACCATATTTATGGGGTGCTTTGGCAGCCGGGGCTGCTGGCTTGGTATGTGGACGGGGTTGAGCGCTATCGCACCACGGTAGGTGTGCCCAATAAAGACTGCTATATGGTATTGGGTTTGGCCGTTGGCTCTGATAATGGTAGTTGGAATGGAAACCCTAACAATACAAGGTTCCCGAAGTACATGTCAGTTAACTGGGTTCGAGCTTGGAAGAACTCTGGGAGCATGAGTAACACTCCGCAACCGCAAGTAGTTGCTTACCTTGGAGGCAATTTTGGTGGAGTTTCCCAAAGTTTTCCCATCGGTGTTTACAACCCACCCAACCGCACCCTATACTGGCACAATCGGATTTGACTGATGTTTGATAGTTCGCGAAGGATTAATGCGATTGAACCTTGGGCTTTTTGAAACTGAAGTAGGCTTACTGACGGCTGGGCAATTATTGAGGTGGAACATGCCAAGGGTTACAAAAAAGTGATTCAAAGTGCTGCTGGTTAAAAACTCCGAAGAGTGATACCAACTCAATCCCAGAATTTTCAATTCGTTGCAATTCTAATTAGAGTGGGTTATAAGATGAAAGGTTAGTTCCAAATTAGATGCAGTATTCAGTCCACTCCCCTCCTGAATTCATTCGCACTAATTTAGGCCAGCTCCTACCCAGCTGGTCAGTTCCAGTTTTGTCGGTATTGGTGGTTTTGCAACTGTGCCAAATTCCCTTATTCGACAGGACAGTTGAAACTGAACTTTCAAAAAATCAATTGCGCCAACAATTCATTGAATTTGGCGACAACATTGTCCTTAAGCTAAGAACAATGGGGCATCTGGCGGATATATTTGATCCGCGCACTGGTCAGCCACTGACTTCACCACCGGGTCAACTTCGGCTTAGTGACGTGAAAGTTGTCCATTCCACCTTGGGTTACTGTATTAACGACACTGGTCCCTGCTCAATGGTTGTGCATCCGATTTGGGGCACATCTGTGTATCCTTCCACACTTGTATCGTCTGCCCCTCCTCACGTTATGGATGACGTAGTGGGAAGCTTTGTCTCTAATGTTGACCACAATCTTTTAGATCAAGAGCTAGCATTCATTCCACCTGGGAATTTGAACTTCCAGGCGCTCTTTCCACCTGCTCCGAGGTGGCTTGGAGCTGCCCAGTATACCACCAGTCTCTTACGTGCTGGGGCAATGTAACCCAATAAAGGGTTTTTACAAAGGGTGACGCTGCAGCTGACAAATCCAAGATTTCGACACAGTAGGAGGGAAAATTCTTGGTGCCAATGTCGAGAACAAATCGCCGCCCAACTCGTCTCCAACTCGGCTCCTTGCCACGCCATGACAGCCGACAGCAAGGCCAAGGAAGCTGTTCACGATCAAATAACCGGCAACAAGGTCCGATGACTCGATAACACAAATTATAGCCAGGACTGTAAAAAACTTGCCCGGCTTGGAGTGGGTGCTTTAAGAACTGTAACTGCAATGGGAAGTCATGCCTCCGGTGAATCTTTGGTTCATAACTAGTATGGATTTAGAGACACGATGTGGCTGACCAGAAGAGGACTCTTGGGCAGGGAGAACTCTTGGGGTTTGAATCTATATTAATTCCTGCCCTCGACTCTGACGAGCTGGCTCGGATTGAAGCCGCCGCAATTTCCACTGACAACCCGACTGAGCAAGTCAACCACGCCTCCTTACAGCAAGCCTTTTTAGCTGACCTGCGCCATCTAAACTGGAAACATCGACTCAAGGCGCTCCAACAAATTGAAATTACTCCTGAAACCTTGATTCAGGTCGTGTCTGTACTAGATGATGAACAGAGTACGCTCCGTCGCTGGGCAGCTGCACTCTTAGGTGCCAGTAAAATGGCTGCTGCCGTTGAGCCGCTTTGTCGTGTTATTCTTGCCGACCCATCCGCGATTGTGCGTCGGACTGCGGGTGATGCCTTAAGCGATTTGGGAGACATCAATGCCATGGCAACGGTGTGTCAGGCATTAGCAGATCCCTCGAACCTGGTCCGTTGGAGAGCGGCTCGATTCTTGAATGAATTGGGCGATCAAAGTGCTGTTGATGCGTTGCGCCATGCGGTTGAACGCGAAGCTGAATTTGATGTCCGGGCAGAGATAATGGCAGCGCTGGAGCGGATTGAGGGCGGCGGTGAAACTCAAGTGCCAATGTGGCTGCGGATCACTCAAGGTGGGGTGGCCAAACCAATGTGAACACGCAGTACTCGCCAAAAATCAAACCGTGCCGCGATGGATAATCACTACATATTTACCACTACCTCACAGCCCTCTCAATCGCCTGAATCGCTTCGTCACACCAGGCAACCCACCCTTCTTGATAACGAATCGCGCGGCGAATGATTATGTGCATGTAGAGATCTTTCAATTCCAGTGAGTCCAATCTCTCGGCGAATAGTTCATCGAGATTTCGCACATGGAGCAGATTTTCGGCGTGGAGTTGTCGCCGTCGTTCTAGTTCGCGCACGATAGCTGGCGCGGGAACCAGGTGTCCCGCGAGTCCCAGCACGCCCAAATCTTCTCGGATTGCTGTTGGCTCAGTGGGTTTCATTAACCAGGCGATCAGTTCTTGCTGTCCCTGTTCAGTAATCGAATAAATTTTTTTATCCAGCCGCCCCTGTTGGGGAATCGCTTCGTAGGAAGTATATCCCTGCTGCTCTAGCTTGGCTAGCTCGGCATAGATTTGCTGCTGACTGGCTTTCCAGAAGCAACTCCCAAAGCCTTCATCGAACTCTTTGGCAATTTCGTAGCCGCTGAGGGACTGGCGCGAGAGAAAAGCCAGAATGGTATGTTTGAGTGCCATTGCTAATCACTTGACGAATTCATTGATTGAGTATAGAGTTTTTATTGTATTCAAGAACTTGAATAAAAATACTTGAACTAGCTCAGGAGCTAATCTAATGACGGTTTCTGAATCAGGAAGCAGGCTATGTCGCCCTCGTCTGATTGGGGTTGCCATTGCGGGCTGTCTTCTGGTGACTGGGGGAGCGATCTCCTATCGCCAGTTTGGGAGTCGTCCGCCTCAGCAGGTAGCATCTGCGGCGGCGCCGATCGTGGAAACCGTTTCCGCCTTGGGACGATTAGAACCCGATGGCGAACTGGTGCAGGTCTTTGCGCCGACCTCGATTGAGGGTGCCAGGGTAGAACGTCTCCAAGTCAGCCACGGTCAGCGCCTCAGCAAGGGAGACGTGATTGCCATTCTGGATACCTATGCTCGGCGGCAGGCAGTTTTGCGGCAGGCAAAACGACAGGTTGAAGTCGCCCAGGCGCAACTGGCGCAGGTCAAAGCCGGGGCAAAGGTGGGACAAATTCAGGCGATTGAGCGCGTGGCGGAGCGGCTCCAGGCAGAAGAGCAGACTGAAACAGCGACCCAAACAGCGACGATCGCCCGTAAAGAGGCAGAACTGCACAATGCCGAATTGGAAGATCAACGGTATCAACAGCTTTACCAAGAGGGTGCGGTGTCTGCGTCTTTACGCGATGGCAAGCGACTAACAGCAGACACCATGCGGGAAAGCCTGAATGAAGCCCGCGCTGGCCTGAACCGAATTCGCTTGCCTCGGCAGCAGCAGATTGCGGAAGCGAGGGCGACGTGGGCAGAGATTGCAGAAGTGCGTCCGGTCGATGTCGATGTCGTCCGGGCGCAGGTGGCGCAGGCACAGGCAGGCGTGGCGCAGGCACAGGCAGACCTGGATCGGGCAGTGGTGCGATCGCCCCAAGACGGACAGGTGCTCAAAATTCATACCCGTCCCGGCGAACTGGTGGGTAATAAAGGCATCATCAGCCTGGGGCAGACCCGACAAATGGTTGCTGTCGCTGAAGTTTATGAGTTGGATGTCAGCCGAGTCCGGGTGGGTCAGCCCGCGACCGTCACCAGCAAGAATAATGCCTTCCCCGATGAACTGCATGGCAAGGTGATGGAAGTGGGGCTGGAAATCGACAAAAAAGATGTACTCAACACTGATCCGGCGGCTCAGTTTGATGCCCGTGTGGTGGAAGTGAAAGTGCTGCTGGATGTGGAATCAAGCCGTAAAGTGGCGGGCTTAACCAACTTGAGTGTGCAGGTTGCCATTGATGTTAAATCTTGAGGAAGCGCCATGAAAATCCTTCAACCGCATACCCCAGCAGCGAGAGCTAAGCCCAAAAAGAAGCCCTTGTTTCTAGCGTGGTTGCAGTTACGGAATGAGCGTGCCCGCTTACTGGTGGCGATCGCAGGTATTAGCTTTGCCGATGTCCTGATGTTTCTCCAACTGGGATTTCAAGGGGCATTGTTTAGTAGCGCGGTAGAATTTCATCACAGTTTGAATGGTGAAATCGTTCTGCTAAGTAGTCGCTATCGATCGCTGATCTCCCTTGATCGCTTTACAGAACGGCGCGTTTATCAGGCGGCAGGGGTGGCAGGGGTGCAATCGGTGAGTCCGGTCTATCTCAATTCCCTGCAATGGCGCAATCCTGACAACAAACAAATTTGGGACATTTTTGCCATTGGCATCAATCCCGAACATCAGGTGATGAATTTGCCGGGTGTGCAGGCAAACCGCGAGAAACTGCGTGAACCGGATACAGCGCTTTTCAATGCGGGTTCCCGGACTGAATTAGGAGCGATCGCCCAGCACTTACAAGCGGGAGAACCTGTCTCAACAGAGGTCAATGAACGGCAGATTCAGATTCGCGGTTTGTTTCAACTCAGCCCCACCTTCGGGATTAACGCCTATCTGGTGACAAGCGATGTCAACTTTTTACGCATGGCACGATCGCGTCAGAAAGGGCTGATTGATGTGGGGGTGATCAAACTCAAGCCAGGTGCTGATGAGCAGAAAGTGCTTAAGGAGTTGCTTAAGCGCCTGCCTGCGGATGTCAAAGTGCTGACCATTGACGAGTATGCCAGAGCCGAGGTTGCTTTCTGGAATGCCAGTACGCCCGTCGGCTACACCTTTGAGCTGGGCGTTGTGATTGCCTTCATTGTAGGTGCGGTAATTGTCTACCAGATTCTCTACAGCGATGTCACCGACCACTTGCCGGAGTACGCCACGCTCAAGGCAATGGGATTTCGCGATCGCTACCTGCTCATAGTGGTGTTTCAAGAATCACTCATCTTAGCAGCATTCGGATTTATTCCCGGCACGTTGATTGCCTTGGGAATCTATCGGATCACTTACATTGCTACTTTGTTGCCGATGGCAATGGATCTGGGACGAGTCACCTTCGTTTTTGTACTCACGCTAATCATGTGTGCGGTTTCCGCCACGATCGCCGTGCGTAAATTGCAGACGGCTGATCCTGCCGATATTTACTAGGAGTTGATAATGACCCGATCGCTTCCCCTGAAATCTCCCGTTGCCGAACCGCTCGCACCGCAGCCCGCCATTTCGGTGGCTAATCTAAATCACTACTACGGTCAAGGTGCGCTGCGTAAACAAGTATTATTCGATATCAACTTACAGATTTATCCCGGCGAAATTATTATCATGACGGGTCCATCGGGTTCCGGTAAAACGACACTGTTAACTCTGATGGGGAGTCTGCGTTCCGCCCAAGAAGGCAGCTTGAAAGTGCTGGGTTCCGAATTACTCAATGCCAGTCACTCACAAATGACGCTGACGCGGCGCAACATTGGCTATATTTTTCAAGCCCACAACCTCTTGAGTTTCCTCACCGCCTATCAGAATGTGGAAATGACGATGGAACTGCATGACGTGACGGCAGAAGCCGCCGATACCCGCATTAGTGAAACGCTCTCGGCAGTGGGCTTGGGCGATCGGATACACTACTATCCGGGTAATCTCTCCGGTGGACAAAAACAGCGCGTGGCGATCGCCCGTGCCCTGGTGGGACAGCCCAAATTGGTTCTCGCCGACGAACCCACGGCAGCATTAGATAAACAATCAGGACGCGATGTGGTGGAAATTCTCCAACGGTTAGCGAAGGAACAGAACTGCACGATTCTGCTCGTCACCCACGATAACCGGATTCTGGATATCGCCGATCGCATTATTTACATGGAAGACGGACGTTTAGTGAATAGGGGTGACCATGTCTAACAGAGAAAATGTTGACTATTCAGAAGAAAAGTCTAGTAAGCCTGAGCGTTTGGAAGCCCGACTAACTCGCGAGCAGAAAGATCTCCTACAAAGAGCAGCAGATCTTGAAGGCAGGACACTCACCGATTTTGTGGTGAGCCACGCCCAAGAAGCAGCGATCCGTACTATTCAGGAACGCACGATTATTAAACTTAGCCAGTCAGACAGCCTGGCATTTGTCGAATCCTTACTGAATCCTCCCGAACCAAGTACTAGGATGCAGGCGGCGGCTACTGAATACAAACTCAGCGTTGGGTTATAGTGACACCCCCGGCTTTCGCCTATGCTATTGAACCTCTGAGCGCACAACACAAACGCTCGGATTTCTGCTGTGGTTTTGAGGCACTTGATCGTTATCTAAAAAATATCATAACTATGGGTAAAGAAGCAGATACTTTAACTCAGCTCAACAGCGGTAGCCCACAAGTCCTGGGAATCGACTTGGGGGGAACGGCAATTAAGCTGGGGCGATTTGGTCAAGATGGTACTTGCTTGCAGTCGTTAAGTGTTGCGACTCCCCAACCGGCGACACCAGCAGCTGTTGTGAAAGCTATGGTAGACGCGATCGCCCGACTTGACCCAGCACAACAGAGCATTGCCATTGGAGTTGGTACCCCAGGTCCAGCCGATGCAGCTGGGCGCATTGCCAGAGTAGCTATTAATCTAGCCAACTGGCACGATGTTCCCTTGGCTGACTGGTTAGAAGCAGAAACTGGTCTGACCACGGTTCTAGCCAACGATGCCAACTGTGCTGGGCTGGGAGAAGCTTGGTTAGGAGCAGGCAGGCGGTTTCGCAATCTCATTCTGCTGACGCTGGGAACTGGCGTCGGTGGCGCAATTATCCTTGATGGCAAACTATTCATCGGGCATCAAGGCGCAGCTGGGGAACTGGGGTTAATCACGTTAAATCCTGATGGCCCGGAATGTAATAGCGGCAATCGAGGTTCTTTGGAGCAGTATGTGTCAGTTCCAGCTATTCGTCGCCGAACGGGTTTGGAACCAGCTGAATTAGGCGCTCTGGCACGAGCCGGAGACCCAGCCTCCTTGACCTTTTGGCATATCTATGGTAAATATTTGGGTGCCGGGTTGGCTAGCCTGATCTATGTTCTGACGCCGGAAGCGATTGTGATTGGTGGCGGCATCAGTGCCAGCGCTGAGTTTTTCTTCCCAGCTATCCAAGCTGAGATTGAACGTCGGGTGCTGCCCAGCTCCCGCGCTGGTCTACAGCTGTTGAGCGCTGAACTGGGCAACCAAGCGGGGATAGTGGGTGCAGCTAAATTGGCCTGGAATCAACTACTGACCTTTGACCCCTCTTAAGACACTTCAACCGGGGTTGGCGAGGAGGCGACTAATTGCGAACGGGCGATCGCGGCTTGAACGAACCCTTTAAACAGGGGATGCGGGTTACTGGGGCGGGATTGAAACTCCGGGTGGAATTGCGTGCCAATGAAAAACGGGTGATTGGGGAGTTCAATAATTTCCACCAAGCGTCCATCTGGAGAAGTGCCACTGATCACGTAGCCCGTCTCTAACAACAAGTTGCGATAGGCATTGTTAAACTCGTACCGATGGCGGTGTCTTTCGTAAATCACCTCCTCCTGATACAGTTTGAAAGCCAGGGTATTCGGTGCAATGCGACAAGGATATAACCCTAGGCGCATCGTACCGCCCAAATCGACTACATCCTGCTGTTCCGGCAAGAGGTTGATCACTGGATTCTTGCCATGGGGATCAAACTCGGCACTGTTGGCATCTTCCAATCCTTCAACTGTGTGCCGTGCCCATTCAATCACAGAACATTGCATTCCCAGGCACAAGCCTAAGAATGGAATCTGGCGCTCGCGGGCATATTTAACTGCTCCAATCTTCCCATCCACACCCCGGTTGCCAAAACCTCCAGGCACCACCAGACCATTTACCCCCTCCAGATAGCGTTCAACTCCCTCAATCTCCAAATCTTCAGAGTTAACCCAACGCAGGTGGAGGTCGCCACCCATCGCGATCGCGGCATGGCGTAGCGCTTCCACAACCGAAAGATAGGCATCACCTAGTCTAACATATTTACCAACAATCGCAATTTCAATCCGATGCGTAGGGCGATACAGGCGCTCCACCAGCGTTTGCCACTGGCTTAGATTCGGTTGGCGTTGCTCGAGTTGCAGTAAATCTAACGCCTGCTCAGCCAGTCCTTCCCGTTCCAGCATCAGCGGTACTTCATAGATACTTTTGACATCCTGGCAGGTAATGACGCACTCTACAGGCACATCGCAGAATTCCGACAGTTTGTACTTCAAACCCGATGGTAGTGGGCGATCGCACCGGCACACCAAAATATCCGGTTGAATCCCTATTGACCGCAATTCCTTCACCGAATGCTGTGTAGGCTTTGTTTTCATTTCCCCCGCTGACTGAATCCAGGGCACCAGCGTTACGTGCATATAAAGCACATTCTGCCGCCCTACATCTTTGCGGAACTGGCGAATCGCTTCCAAAAATGGCAGCGATTCAATATCTCCCACCGTACCACCTATCTCCGTAATTACTACATCTGGATTAGTATTTTTTGCAACCCTTTGAATGCGCTCTTTAATCTCATTCGTGATATGGGGAATCACCTGCACCGTGCCTCCCATATAATCGCCGCGACGCTCTTTATTCAGTACCGCTTGGTAAATCGAGCCAGTGGTGACGCTATTGAGGCGCGACATGGACGTATCGGTGAAGCGCTCGTAGTGTCCCAAGTCCAAGTCTGTTTCCGCGCCATCTTCGGTGACGAACACCTCCCCATGCTGAAAGGGGCTCATCGTTCCCGGATCGACATTAATATAAGGGTCGAGTTTCAGAATCGAAACCGAATAATCCCGCGACTTCAGCAACCGCCCCAAGCTTGCTGCTACAATTCCTTTGCCGATACTGGAGACGACACCGCCGGTGACAAAGACGAATTTAGTCATAAACTTATTATAATACAGACTTCTAGAAATACAACCCTTCAATTGTGCCACAGTCTTTTTGAATAAGGAGTATCCGAGTCAGGAGTCATCAGAGGTGATTTAATGGCAAAATTTTACTCAGAGTTGGACGAATCGTTACGGAAGTTTATTGAAGAACAAAAAATCTTCTTTACGGCAACTGCACCAATAGAAGGCCGGATTAATCTATCCCCAAAAGGAATGGATACCTTTCGATGCATTGATACTAGGACAGTGGCTTATCTTAATTTAACTGGTAGTGGTAACGAAACGGCTGCTCACTTAAATGAAAATGGGCGAATGACGATTATGTTTTGCAGCTTTTCTGAACAGCCATTGATTCTTCGTCTATACGGGCACGGGAAAGTTATCTCGCCAAGACATCAAGAATGGGATAATTTCTATGAGCTGTTCGATTCTCTACCGGGAGCACGTCAAATAATTGTTTTAGATATAAACTCTGTTCAAACATCTTGCGGCTACGCTGTACCGCTTTATGAATTGAAATCAGAAAGGAAAACGCTGGTTCAATGGGCGAAGAAAAAAGGGGAGAATGGTATTATTGAATATTGGAAAAATAAAAACGAAAAAAGTATTGATGGGCTACCAACAAAGATTTTTGAAGATTGACTGCCGAAGAGGGGGCGAAGCGCCTTGACTGGAATTCCACAATGAAAAAAATCTTAGGATTGACTGTTGTGGCAACGAGTGCAGCGATCGCATTTCCCGCCGATGCCAATAAATCCCTTTATATCGCTTTTCCACCAACTGACTACCAAACTACATCGGAGCGAATCTTTTTAATGGGCACCGCTCCACCGGCGGGAGAGGTGTTGGTGAATGGCGCTCGCCTTCGCCGCAGCCCGGCGGGGCATTTTGCCCCCAGTTTTCCGTTGCAGTTGGGAGATAATCTATTTACTCTGCGTTATCAAAGTGTGACTGGAAAGAAAGAGGAAGTCCAGATAAATGTCAAACGGCTTTCAACTCAGCCTCAGCCCTACTCTGGGTTAGCGTTCGGAAAAGATTCCCTGATCCCAGCTGTTGATATCGCTAGACTGCCGGGGGAACTGATTTGTTTTGGCGCGATTGCACCGCCCAACGCCACTGTTTCTGTTGTGCTAGCTAATCAAACAATTCCCCTGCTGCCCGAATCTCAGCAGGTGTACCTGCCAGCAAATTCTGCAGCGCTAACTCAGCAAAATCGTCCCTCTTTCCAGTCGGCGGCAGGACATTACCAGGGTTGTGCGACTTTCTCTGGAGCGGCAGCGTCTTTGGGGCAACCTAAGTTTCAACTGACGATGAATGGCGCTACAACCCACCAACTGGGTTCAGGAAAGATTTCAGTCCTTTCACCAGCCCAGTTGGAAATTGCTGAGGTGACAGCAGACTCAGGTGTCGCCCGCACTGGTCCTAGTACAGATTATTCTCGCATCACGCCTCTGCCCAAAGGAACACGGGCTACCATTACTGGGCGCGAAGGTGAGTGGTTACGCCTTGACTATGGCGGTTGGATTAATAGTAAGGAGACGCGGATCTTGCCAGGTTCGGTGCCACCGCGATCGCTCATTCGCAGTGTAGTTGCCCGTCAGGTTGCCGGTGCTACAGAAGTAGTGTTTCCATTACAAGTACCTGTGCCCGTGAGTGTGCAGCAGGGCGATCGCACTTTAACCCTGACTCTTTACAACACCACTGCCCAAACCGATATCATTCACCTGGATGATGACCCAGTTATCTCCCGCCTCGATTGGCAACAGGTAGCTCCCACTCAAGTGCAATACACCTTTAATCTCAAATCCCAGCAGCAGTGGGGCTATAAGCTGAGATACGACGGCACCAGCCTGGTACTGTATTTGCGTCATCCCTCAGGAATCAGGAGAAAGGCGTCAGGAGAAAGGCGTCAGGATAAGGAACAGAACTCCTCACCTTTATCTGGCATCAAGATCCTCCTCGATCCAGGACATGGCGGCACAGACTCTGGCACAACCGGACCAACTGGGTATGCGGAAAAAGATGTTACCCTGATCATGGCGAAGTTGGTGCGAGAACAGCTGATTTCACGGGGGGCTACCGTGTATCTTACCCGCCAAGAGGATAGGTCAGTGTCGCTGGTAGAGCGGGTGGGGATGATTGACAAGCTCGAACCGGCGATCGCCGTCTCGATCCACTACAACTCCCTCCCCGATGAGGGGGATGCCCAGCACATTCAGGGACTGGGAGCTTTTTGGTACAACGCCCAAGCCCACAGCCTTGCTGTATTTTTACATAACTATATAGTAGATAAGCTGGATCGTCCTAATTATGGTGTGTTTTGGGACAACTTAGCATTGACCCGCCCCACATCTGCCCCAGCTGTGCTGCTAGAGTTGGGTTTTATGAGCAATCCGGTGGAATTTGA
>CAXUIG010000099.1:0-21229 GCA_964250845.1 uncultured bacterium
CCCTCTCCCCCTCTCCCCCTCTCCTGCCGTCAGCGTTTAGCCAGTTTCTTCGCCATCTTCCGCAGCCGAATCGACTTCGGGGTCACTTCCACTAGTTCATCTGGCCCAATGTACTCCAAAGCACGCTCCAGGCTCATGTCCACCGGCGTTTGCAGCTGCACTAGCTCTTCACCACCGGATGCCCGATGGTTGGTCAGCTGTTTTGTTTTACAGATGTTGAGTTCCAGGTCTTGAGCCCGGTTGTTTTCTCCCACAATCATGCCTTTGTAAACTTTGGTGGTGGGGGTAATAAAGAATACACCTCTATCCTCCGCATTCTTCATCGCGTAGAAGGTAGAAACGCCCTCTTCAAACGAAATTAAGACGCCATTGCGGCGGGCTTCAATGTCTCCACCGATAGGACGGTAGTCAAGGAAGCTATGGTTCATGATGCCATCGCCGCGAGTCAGGCGCATGAATTCACCCCGGAAACCAACCAAACCACGAGCAGGGATGACAAATTCTAACTGGGTACGCCCGTTGCCACCCACTTGCATATCCTGCATTTCGCCGCGACGTTGTCCCAGTCGCTCAATGCAGCTGCCGACGCCCTCTTCAGGAACATCCAGCACCAGGCACTCGTAGGGTTCGCAGGGTTGACCATTGACTTCCCGATAGATTACCTGCGGCTGAGATACCTGAAACTCGAAGCCTTCGCGCCGCATCGTTTCAATTAGAATGCCCAGATGCAGTTCGCCTCGACCAGAAACCAGGAATTTGTCAGGGGAGTCAGTTTCTTCCACGCGCAGGGCGACGTTTGTTTCTAGTTCGCGCATGAGGCGATCGCGCACCTGCCGCGAGGTGACAAAAGACCCTTCCTGTCCAGCAAATGGTGAATCATTCACTGAGAACGTCATTTGCAATGTCGGCTCATCCACTTTAATCAGCGGCAACGCCTGCGGATCATTGGGGCAGGTAATTGTCTCTCCAATATTGGCACCTGCGAACCCGGAGACTGCTACGATATTCCCAGCTGATGCCTCTTCTAGGTCAACCCGCTTCAGTCCTTCAAACCCCATCAACTTAGTGATTTTGGCTTTAACCAGCTCGCCGGTTTCTGTCATCAAGGCTGCTTGCTGCCCCATGCGGATGACGCCATTGTGAATTTTGCCAATCACAATCCGACCCACATACTCGGAATAATCTAGGGTCGTGACTTGCAGTTGCAACGGCTTACTGGCATCGCCCACTGGTGGCGGTACATGGCGCAGTATTGCTTCAAACATGGGTTGCATATCCACCCCCTCCGCATCTATATCATCTTTGGCGTAGCCTTCTAAACCGGAGGCAAATAGATAAGGAAAGTCGCACTGAGCATCATCTGCACCCAGTTCCAGGAAAAGATCCAATACTTTATCTACGGCACCGTGGGGGTCAGCCTGGGGACGGTCGATTTTGTTCACTACGACGATGGGGCGCAGTCCTTTTTCCAGCGCCTTTTTTAGCACAAATCGAGTTTGGGGCATGGGGCCTTCGTTGGCATCCACAATTAGGATACAGCCATCCACCATGCCTAGCACCCGCTCAACTTCGCCACCAAAATCGGCGTGTCCAGGGGTGTCAACAATATTGATCAGCGTGTCTTTGTAGCGAACCGCTGTATTTTTGGAAAGAATCGTAATGCCCCTTTCCCGCTCTAGGGCGTTCGAGTCCATAACGCAATCTGGGACGTCTTCCCCTTCGCGGAAAATGCCGGATTGTTTCAAGAGGGCATCAACGAGGGTGGTTTTGCCGTGATCGACGTGAGCAATAATGGCGACGTTGCGAATTGGGAGCGTCATAGGAGCGTTCCAGAGTTAAGACTTTTATTTAATCTCTACAGACTCATTAACAGAATTTTGCAGCACATCTACACCCTGTTAAGAAGCCTTAATAATTCTATCTTATTGGGTGGTGCGATCGCTAGGGGCAAGGGGTGTGGGGCACAAAAACGCCTAAAGCGTCAGGGATAACGCGGAACTTAGCCGGTGTATAAGTTGTGATTTCACCATCAGTATTGATGGCATGCGGGTTATCAGTATACACCTCAATTTCCTCAGCATCAAGGGCGCGGACTCCAGGCCAACTCGTGTGTTGTCCTCCCCGCATGGCAGGCAGTAATGCCAGAATCTGCCACCAGTGCTGAATTTCCAGGCTGTACAGATCCAGTCGTTGATCGTCAATAGCGGCATCATGATCTACCGTCATCCCACCCCCGTAATAGCGACCATTGCCCACGGCTATCTGAATCGTTTTCACCGGAATGGATTCGCCCTTAAAACGAATCTCGGCTCTAAAAGGTCGGGCTTGCCAAATCACTTGGCTCGCTGTGGCGGCGTAAGCCAACACCCCCCAGCGGCGCTTGGCTTCTTTGTTAAGCTGCCGCGTAATTTGTACACTCAGCCCCAGACTCGCAACATTGAAGAAGTGCTTACCATTGACCCAGCCCAAGTCGATGCGCCGGACTTGCCCGGTGGCAATAATCTTGCAAGCGTCGGGTAGACAGGTCGAAATCCCCAGCGTCCGAGCGAGGTCGTTGGCAGTTCCCAGCGGCAAGATTCCCAAAGGTAGCTGGGTATCAACCAGACCTTCTACTGCCGCATTCAGGGTGCCATCGCCGCCGCCAATGATTACCAAGTCAACCTGATTCTGGTAACGACGGATGACGTCAGACAGATGCCCAGGGTGTGTGGACTCCTGCATCAATTCGAAGCCCAGTGTCTGCAATTGGTCAATGGCTTCGGATAGCGGCTTTTGTCCTTGGCGGGCGTGAGAATTTACCAAAAGCAGTGCTCGGTGACTCATGAGCCGCATTATTTGCAGTTTATAACTTGAATAATAATGTCCAGGCGATTCTCGAGAGATAATAGCGATGCTTTATCCTTAAAGCCAAGACCTAAAACCTAATACAAAAAAATGGCAAACGTTCGTCTCGAAAGCATTAAGCGACGATTTAACAACGTCACCGCTATTGAAGATATTACTTTTGAAGTGCCGGATGGACAGTTTTGGGTTTTGGTTGGGCCATCTGGTTGTGGCAAGTCTACAATTTTGCGCACGATCGCGGGTTTAGAAACCGCTACAGACGGGGAGCTGTACATTGGTGATTTGCTGGTCAACCAAGTCCCGGCACGGCAGCGGGATGTGGCGATGGTGTTCCAAAATTACGCCCTCTACCCTCACATGACGGTGGCTCAGAACATTGCCTTCGGGTTGCAGATGCGAAAGGTAGACCCTAAAACGATTCGAGAACGGGTGGAGACAGTGGCGCGATCGCTCTCCATTAACCACCTCCTCGACCGCAAACCCAAGCAGTTGTCGGGTGGACAGCAACAGCGGGTGGCGTTAGGCAGAGCGATCGCACGTCAACCCAAAGTGTTTCTACTCGATGAACCTCTATCTAACTTGGATGCCCAGTTGAGAGACGATACACGGGCAGAACTGAAACAGCTGCACCACCAACTGAATATTACTACTGTCTATGTCACCCACGATCAAGTAGAGGCGATGACGTTGGCTGATCAGATTGTGGTGCTCAACCAAGGTCGGATTCAACAAATCGGCGATCCTCAGACTATTTATGCTCGACCAGTTAACCGGATGGTTGCGACTTTTTTAGGCAGTCCACCGATGAATATCCTGCCTGCTACCTACGACGGTACTAGCTTTGTGCTGGGTGGCCAATTGCTGCCATGTCCAGCAGTTGTTAAAAACAAATTGCAACCGAATCAGGGACAGGGCTTTGATTTGGGGATTCGTCCAGAGCATATTGAGATCATTGAACCGCACAAGAGCAGAGAAGAAGAGGTCTCTGGGCTAGTGGTTGAGGTGAAGGTGGTGGAGCCGCTAGGAAGAGAAACTCTGATTCGTGCTGATTTACCAGGGTTAGGCGTCCATCTGAATATTCAGGCGACTCCTGATGTGCGTCCCCGTCCGGGCGATCGCCTATTTTTGCAATTCAACCTCGATCATCTGTTTATCTTTGATCCCTCTACGGGTGATGCACTCTAATATGGAAATCCTGACCCCAGTGTTTGTGCCTGTACTCGCTGTGCAGGCAGCGGTAGCTAAAGGTCTGATCAAGCCCCTCGGTCAGCACGAGTTGCTTCTGGTGCTACTGCAACTGTCACTGTTGCTTTTTGTCGCCAGGGGATTAGGGGAGTGCATGCGTCGGATTGACCTGCCGCCCGTTGTGGGTGAATTACTAGCAGGCGTACTGCTTGGTCCCTCACTATTTGGCTGGTTATTCCCAACTGTGCAAGCGGAGATATTTCCGAAAAGCCAGACGCAGTCTGATCTGCTCTCAGTGGTTTCCTGGTTGGGGGTGCTATTTTTGCTGATCGTCACCGGGCTAGAAACAGACCTGAACCTAATTATACGTAAGGGAAAAACTGCTCTGCTGATTTCCCTAGGTGGGATTATTGTACCCTTCGCGACGGGGTTGGGCCTCGGCTACTTACTGCCAGCAAGTTTTCTGGTTAACCCTTCTGGGCGTTTGGTATTCAGTCTGTTTATTGCCACGGCGATGAGCATCTCGGCGATCCCAGTGATTGCGAAAGTCCTGATGGACTTGAAGCTAATCCGCCGCGACATCGGCCAAGTAACCCTAGCAGCTGGGATGACTGATGACACAATCGGCTGGATTTTACTCTCTGTGGTATCCGGTCTAGCCAGCAGTGGCACGGTCAACTTCGGTACGGTTCTCAGTTCGGTTGGGAGTGCCGTGATATTTTTGGGTGTTGCCTTTACAGTCGGGCGTAGTGTAATGGCCCGAGTTTTACGGTGGGTGGACGATTATATCGGTGGGCCAACAGCTAGTTTATCGGCTTTGCTGATCCTGGCGCTGGTAGCAGCAGCGCTCACCGACTGGTTGGGACTTGAAGCGGCCCTAGGTGCTTTTGTAATTGGCATTCTCGCAGGTCAGTCTCCCCGCTTTAGCCGAGAAGCAGGCCACACTCTGGAACTGGTCACAGCAGGCTTTTTGGCTCCGATTTTCTTTGCTAGCGCTGGCTTAAAGGTTGACTTGCGGCAACTGTTGGTGCCTCAGACGTTAATGATTGGTCTGATTGTTCTGGCTGTCGCCTGTGTTGGTAAATTGACTGGGGCATACTTTGGTTCGCGCTTAGGTGGCTTAACCCACTGGGAAGGACTGGCAATGGGTGCTGGCATGAACGCCCGTGGGGCAATGGAAATCATCGTTGCCACCATCGGGCTCTCTCTGGGGGTACTCAACCAGCAAATGTATTCGATTATCGTCATGGTGGCGATTGTGACCTCTCTGATCGCCCCGCCTCTTTTGCGCTGGACACTTTCAAAAGTAGAGATAAGTGTTGAGGAGCGAGAGCGTCTACAGCAAGAAGAGCAGGCGAGCCACAGCTTTATTAAGCGCATCTACCGCGTGCTTCTACCTATTGGGGGTGGAGCCAATATGCAGCTACCTGCCCAGTTGGTTAGCTACATAGCCCACCAGAACCCAATAGAAGTGACTGCTCTGTTTGCCGTCAGTAACAAGAAGCCTGGAGGTAAAGTAGCGAAAGCGGCAGCAATCTATCAGGACACCATAGCTGATGAAGCTCTCGCCCTCGTAGCTCAGGAGATGCAGCTTCCTGCTGGCACAACCTTACAAACTAAGGTAGAATCTGGGCGCAATAAAGCCGAGGTTATACTCAAAGAAGCCAGTAAGGGCTATGACTTGATCGTGCTGGGGGCGACGGAACAAAAGCGCTCTTACGGTTCACTTTTTAATTTGCTGGTTCAGCGGATAGTACAGGAGGCTCCTTGTGCCACTCTGGTGGTGAAATCGCATCTGCCCCCGTCCAAGAGCAAGTCCTTGACTACTGTTCAACCAATAAATCTCAAACATATTTTGGTTCCGACTGTGGGGACAACAGATAGCAGAAATGCTGTTGAGGTAGCAAGTACAATTGCTGCTGAGACTGGGGCGTTAGTCACGCTTGTGAATGTGATTAATTTGCCTCAGGTGGAGTACATCCTTTATGAGCAACGGACGCTGAACCCGGTTAAAGAGGTTGCCGATGAGCTGGTTAAACAGCAAGCTGAAATCGGACGCCTACTAGGTGCGCAAGTGAACACCCGTGTTCTGACAGGAACCCATCCAGCGCGGGAAATTCTCAAGTTTGCCCGGAATGAGGGTGTTGACCTGATTATTTTGGGTAGCGATCGCCAAATAGTCACGGGTCGTGTTTTCTTCGGTAATGTAATGCATGCGCTCCTCAGTCAGGCCAACTGTCCGGTTACCGTTGTGACTTCGCTTTGAAGAAAGATGATCCTAAGACGCCAGGTCGGGAAACACTTCCTGCACGGCGGGATGAACCAGGCGATGGTTTTGAACGTTCACGCCTCTGGCTAAGGCGGAGTCAATTTCCAGTGACTTGAGCCCGAGATTGGCTAGAGTCAGCACGTAAGGGAGGGTACTGTTGTTGAGTGCCTGTGTTGCTGTCCAAGGCACAGCTCCTGGCATATTGGGAACCCCATAATGCACGACACCCTCTTCGATGTAGGTGGGATTGGTGTGGGAAGTAGGCTTCAATGTTTCCACACAACCACCCTGATCGACTGCGACATCGATCAGTACAGAGCCGGGGCGCATCTGTTTAACTAGTTGCCGTGACACGAGAATAGGTGCCTTACGACCCAAAACTAACACCGCGCCGATTAGCAGGTCTGCTTCTGGAACCACGGCTTCAATTTGGGCGGAGTTACTGTAGAGCAGTTCAACTCTGGAACCAAACAAATTTTCTAGGTAGGCTAACCGCTCCACATTGAGGTCCAAAATCTGTACAGCAGCACCCATACCCACGGCAATCCGGGCGGCTTCTGTGCCAACGACGCCGCCACCTAAAATCACGACTTTGCCCGGTCTGACCCCAGGGACACCGCCCAAGAGGACACCCCGACCCCCCTGCTGACGCTCCAGAAACCGGGCACCAAATTGCACCGCCAGACGACCGGCGATAATGCTCATCGGTGTCAGGAGGGGTAGTACCGGCGACCCACCAGCTCGACCGTACATTGGTGTTTCTACGGTTTCGTAGGCGATCGCAGTTACACCACAATCAATCAAATGCTCGGTCAAGGTTCGGTCAGCTGCCAGATGTAGGTAGGTAAACAACAACTGCCCTTTTTGCAAAAATCGGTACTCTGGCATTCTCGGCTCTTTGACTTTAACAACCAGCTCACGATTCCAGGCGTCTTCTGGTGTGGGAACAATTTGCGCCCCCGCTTGCCGGTATTCATCATCTGTGAACCCAGCACCGTCACCGGCTCCTGTTTCGACAAAGATTGCATGAGTTTTCTCGCCCAGCACCCGGACACTACTCGGACTCAGCCCAACGCGAAACTCCTGATCCTTCGTTTCTTTGGGGACACCAATTTCCATTTGCAACTTCTCCTCTCTTTAGCTTAAGCCTATCAAGAGCGGACAAGGGGACAAGGGGACAAGGGGACCACTTCTTTGTCAAAAGATATAATGGATAGTAAATAAATGTAAATATAATGCTCACACAACCACAACCCACCACCACGCCTAAGTTGGAGGAGCCAAAGTTTGGTTTTAATGAATACGCCGAGCGTTTGAATGGTCGAGCGGCGATGATTGGCTTCATGCTGCTGGTGCTGATTGAGTACGTCACTGGTCAAGGCGTACTGGCTTGGCTTGGTCTGAGGTAGAGTAGTTCCGAATCAGACCTTCTCCTTCCGCCTGAGAGTCGAGTTAAACCAGCGCTCAGACATTCAGATGCGGCTTGGAAGACTCTTGTCTTAAGATCAAAGATAACTTGAGATCAAAGCTGAACCGGAAACCTTGCAAATTGTGATGAATGCTGCATTGCCTCGATTTTTGAAGTCAGCCTACCGCAGAGAACCGCTGCCCAGCTTTTCGATCACAGTCGGTATTGTTGATGCTGTGATTGGTGGTTTGGATGAGCGCTGGTCGTTGTTCACGTTTGGATTGGGAACTGTAGGTTTAGCGCTCGCACTGCGCTGGTGGCTAATCCGGCAGAGTCGCCCCTACTCGGTCTCGTCGGTGCCGCAACATTACCTGCCACCCCAATCCTCCCGCCCGGTGTTACCGAACCTGACCCCTGCCAATAAAAATTCACCCAAATAAGCACTCTTGTCCTCTGGCAGGGTGATTTTAGACCTAAAGACAATGGACACAATGGTTTTAGGGAAACGGCTCAAAATTGGTGAAGTAGCAGCGCTTAGCGGCGTAAGAGTGAAAACTATTCGCTATTACGAAGATATGGGGCTGCTAGCGCCAACTGTGGAGCGTTCAGATACTGGCTACCGGATGTTTCATCTGGAGGTACTCAAGCGACTGGAATTCATTAAACGCTCACAATCACTGGGGTTATGTCTCCATGAGATTCAATCGCTCCTGACGGTTCACGATCAGGGCGAGTTACCGTGCCCTGAAGTCAAGCAGCAGTTGCAGGCAAAAGTACAGGCGATCGCCACCCAGATTGAAGAACTAAAAAAATTACAATCCCAGTTGCAACGGCTGCTCTTGGGTTGGGAAGATCAACCGCCCTCTGATCTCGTCGCTCAGACTATCTGCCCCAACATTTACAAATGACCAGGGGGGCTGCTGTAAAAGTTTTTCTGTACTTCCCTTCTGAGCAAACAAGTGTAGGAGGCATAAGGTGAACGTAGACATATTTGCCCAGCAGATCAAGGGTATGCACAAACGCTTGGATTTTCTCTACCAAGGCAGTTACGCCCCACTACAGCTACAACCAGATCTACTGCCAGTAGCCTTTAAAGAGCTTGGTACCGCCTCCGAAGAACTACAGGTGGCGGTAGAAGAGCTGCAGCAGCAAAACGATGAACTCATAGCTGCAAGAGCGGCGCTGGAAGCGGAACGCCAGCGCTACCAAGAGCTGTTCGAGTTCGCACCGGATGCCTATTTGGTGACCGATGCGCTGGGGACGATCAGGGAAGCAAACCGTGCCGCCGCTACGCTCTTCAACGTCGACCAGAGGTTCTTGGTAGGGAAACCGTTGATCATCTTTGTGGCGAAGGAAGAGCGTCAGGCTTTTCATGGGCAACTTTACTGCCTAAAACAAGAGCAAGAATCACAGGAGTTGAGATTACGTCTTTGTCCGCGTCACACTGAGCCGTTTGACGCCGACTTGACCGTGGCTACTGTTCGGAACTGGGAAGGCAAGCTGGTTGCTCTACGCATATGTGTGCGCGATATCACCAATCGCAAGCGAGCGGAGGTAACGCCACAAAGGAGTGGATACGATTCTAGTCTTAAGCACCCAAAGCATGTTTATTTAAAGGGGGAGATTATCCCCCTCAAACCCGAAACTATTTGGCAAGTCGGTGAGGGCATTGTGAAGCTAAGTACGATGAGTGAAAATGGCGAAGAGATAATTGTAGGGTTTGCAGGACCTTCAATGCCATTTGGCTCTGATTTGACATCGCTACACACATACCAAGCTACAGCCCTTTCGGAGGTTCAGCTAGTGTGTTTTTCTTTCACAGAAATAGCAGCCTCCCCTGATTTGAGTGTTACCCTTTTACCTAAAATTAATCAGCGGTTACGACAGACAGAATCTCTTTTAGCCATTTCTGGACAGCGACACGTAAAAGATCGCTTATACAAGCTGTTGCAGCTGTTAAAACAGGAAATTGGTCAACCAGTGGAGCAAGGAGTTCGTCTCTCGGTTCGCCTCACGCATCAGGATTTTGCCGATGCCTGCTCTACCACTAGGGTGACAATCACACGCCTGTTCGGCAAGCTACAAGAACAAGGGAAGATGATCTTCGATTCTAAGAACCACATTATTATGATCAAATAAAAAAGCCCCTAAACAGGGGTGGGTGTGGGGTGTGGGGAATCAGGAGTTTCCCCTGTACCGCACATCCCTTTATGCTTAGAGGAGATACAACAGTCCGAACAGGAAAATCCACACGACATCAACGAAGTGCCAGTAGATTTCTGCGGCTTCTACACCAAAGTGTTTTTCGCTATTGTAGTGGTCTGAGTCGCGCGATCGCCACAACACGGCAATAATCGCCGAAACTCCAATGAAAACGTGCAGACCGTGGAAGCCAGTCAGGACGTAAAATGCACTGGCAAACAAATTGGTGGTGAGGCCAAATTCCAGATTGCTGTATTCATACAACTGGCCCCCTAGGAAAATTGCGCCCATTGCGGCAGTTATCGCCAACCAAGTTCGCATGCCTGACACATCGTTCTTTTTGATCGCTGTATCGGCATTGTGGATGACAAAACTGCTAGAGATCAGAATTATGGTGTTGACTCCAGGCAGCAATAGCTCTAACTCTGGAGTCCCTGCTGGGGGCCAAGTGGGTAACACAGAGCGGAAGGCGAGATAGGAGCCAAAAAGCCCTAGAAAAATCATCCCCTCAGCTACCAGGAACATAAGTAGCCCAAAGCGACGCAAATCTGGATGCTCTTCATGATGAGCTGCTGCCGCCTCTGCTGGGGGATGATAATTGAGGGTAGTCTTAGCTGGGTCAAGAGTTGGACTTTGCATGAATCTTCAATGCCTTACTAACTTTATTTGCGGTCTTCTGGATTGGCAGCAACAGATGGGTCGGGGTCAGCCCGCAAGACCGATTTAGGACCAGCAGCCAATACAGGATTTTTTTCGTCAGACAAGGGCACATCCACCTCAGTCTTACGGTTACCCATGCCATAGTCATAAGGTCCGGTTGCTAGCACCGGCAGTTTTTCAAAATTCTCGATCGCTGGCGGTGAGGTAGTCATCCACTCCAGGGTCAGTGCCTCCCAAGGATTGTTACCCGCCTTGGGGCCGTACATCCAACTCCAAATCGCATTGATAATGAAGGGGAAGGTAGAAACCGCTAGCAAATAAGCCCCAATCGTGCAGAGTTCATTCAGAAAGGTAAATTTGGGGTCGTACATCGCAACTCGGCGGTTCATGCCCATCATCCCCAGTTTGTGCATGGGTAGGAAGGCCAAATTCAGACCAATAATGGTCAAGGCAAAGTGAACCTTGCCCCAGAATTCGTTCAGCATCCGCCCGGTCATTTTCGGGAACCAGTGGTAGAACCCAGCATAAATGCCTAAGATACTACCGCCAAACAGAACGTAGTGGATGTGAGCCACGACAAAATAGGTGTCGTGGACGTGAATATCGAACGGCACCGCCGCCAGCATCACGCCACTAATGCCGCCGATGACAAACTCCCCGACAAAACCCATGGCAAACAGCAGGGCTGTGCGGAATCGGAGTTTGCCTCCCCAGAGCGTTCCCAGCCAGCTGAAAATCTTAATCCCAGTTGGTACGGCGATGACCATAGTGGTGATCATGAAAAACATCCGCAACCAACCAGGTATGCCACTGGTGAACATGTGGTGCGCCCAGACAATTAGCCCCAAAAAGCTGATTGCCAGACTGGAGTAAGCGATCGCCTTATAACCAAAAATTGGCTTACGGGAATGCACCGGTATAACTTCCGAGATCACCCCGAAGAAAGGCAGGATCATGATGTAAACCGCTGGGTGGGAGTAGAACCAGAACATATGCTGGTACACAACTGGGCTTCCACCCCCGGTTGGGTTAAAAAATGTCGTTCCCGCTAGTAAGTCAAATGCAAGCAAAATCAGAGCGCTTGCTAGCACCGGTGTCGATATCAGAGTGATCGCGGAGGTGGCAAACATCGCCCAGCAGAACAAGGGCATTTGATGCACCCCCATGCCTGGGGTTCTCATCTTTAACAGGGTGACGAGAAAATTCAGTGCGCCCAGAATTGAGGATGTGCCAAGCAGGAGGAGGCTCATAATCCAAATCCCCTCACCCACCTGTCCACTCACTAGGCTCAGGGGAGGATAGGATGTCCAACCCGCCTGTGGCGCATCGCCAATCAGTAAACTGCTGATTAGCAACAAACCAGCTGGCGGAATCATCCAGAAGGCGACTGCATTCAGACGTGGGAATGCCATATCCTTCGCCCCAATCATCAAGGGAATCAGGAAGTTAGCAAATCCGGCTCCTGCAGGTACGATCCACAGGAAAATCATGATCGTGGCGTGGAGCGTAAACAGTTGATTGTACAGCTCAGGACTGACAAAATCGCTTTCTGGCGTTCGCAGTTCCGTGCGAACCAAGTCTGCCAACACGCCACCAATACAGTAGAAAACGAACGTCGTAACCAGGTATTGAATCGCAATTACCTTATGGTCGGTGTTAAAGCTAAAGTAGTCTCGCCAATTCCTGTGTGGGGGTTCTTGGTCGAGGGCAGGTAGATTTGCTCTTTCTAGCAGCTGTACTTCTGTTGTCATGGCTTCATAGGGTGGTGATCAGAAGCGGGAATTTGCTCTAGCATCTCAGACTGGATTCCCATGTCCTTGGTGTAAGGAGCCAAAAATTCAGCTGGCGATAAATCAGCTGGATTAACCGCAACCGCCTGATTCAGCTCTTCTTTGCTGGCAGATGATTGCTGCTCAGTCATCCAGCTATCAAACGCTTCCAATGTATCAACAATGACTTTTGTCCTCATTGCTCCGTGGTATGGACCACAAAGTTCCGCACAAATTAGAGGGTACTCACCGACGCGATTAGGTGTGAACCGAATCTCAGTCTGCATTCCGGGAATTGCATCCTGCTTGAGTCGGAACTCTGGCACCCAGAAAGCGTGGATCACATCATTGGCTGACATATTGACTAGAACCTCACGCCCCACGGGAACATGCAGCTCACTGGAGACGACTCCAGTTTCTGGATAAGTAAAAATCCAGGCGTACTGCATACCTGTTACGTTAACCAAAAATTCGGGTGGTTTACCTTTGCGATTAGGACTCGGTCCAATCGTGGGAGCAACCACACCTGTGGCTGGGGCATTTTGCTTCTGGGGAATTTGGTCATCATTACGGACGGATGCCGTGGCGGGGTCAAGCCTAGCTTCAGCAGATTTCTGTTGATTCGAGTCTGCAACTTGGGACTGTGCCAGGGGTGAATCGCTTAGGGTTGCAGCGATCGCTGCCCCAGGCATGCTCACCGCTGACTCCGTCACAGGGGTGTCATGCATGTCATGGAGACTCAAGCCTCCTATGGAGTTGTAAACGTCGAAACTATAAACAGAAATCCCGAGGACGATAATCGCCGGTACCGCCGTCCAGAGAATTTCTAGCGGCACGTTGCCAAAAACTGGTTCTGCGTCTGTGTTGTCGCCCGGACGCTGCCGAAATCTAAAGGCAGCGATAATTAGAATGCCCTCGACGAGCAGAAACAGACCGATAGAGACCGTCATCATCGTGTTGAACAGGCCGTCCACCAAAACGGCTTCGTCGGATGCCGCTGTTGGTAATAGACCATGATTTTGACCATACCAGAGGCTGACTAGGGTCAGCACAATGCCAATGAGTAAGGTCCAAATAGAATTTGGGATGTTCACGGTTACCTAGTTGATGCCTCAAAAACTATTATTGTCAGCTCTGCTTACTTACCACGGTAGTGCAGCTAATAACCATGATGAGTCAGAAGACCTTGATTTTTATTTATTTTTTTGGGATCGCTATCACGCACACCTGCTAGGCATTTCCAACCATCTGGCTTCTGAGCGTCCTAGATATTATTACAAGAGAGTCACTTATATAACTAGGTGCCATGCGCTAGGGTGAGGATGAGCTGATACTGACGAAATAGTTAAATTTCATCGCTATTAGATTGGCGTAAGGTATTGTCCATGACCGAATCCGTCCTGCATCAACAAATCAATCCTGAGGTGGAGGTGTCCAAGGCCAAGGCTAGCATCCGTCGCCTGGTTTGGAAAATTGTGCTTGCCACCCTGATCCTGATGGCAATAGGAAGTGCTACCCGCGTGATGAATGCTGGTCTTGCTTGCCCCGACTGGCCCTTGTGCTATGGCGAACTCGTGCCAACTTCTAAGATGAATCTTCAGGTCTTCTTAGAGTGGTTTCACCGATTAGATGCTGCCTTGATTGGCTTGAGTGCTCTAGCTCTGGCGGGGTTATCGTGGTGGCATCGCCGCTCCCTACCCAGTTGGTTGCCCTGGGCATCCACTTTCGCACTCGGTCTAATTTTCTTCCAAGGCATCTTGGGAGGACTCACGGTGACGGAACTCCTGCGGTTTGACATTGTGACCGCTCACCTGGGAACGGCGCTGTTGTTTTTCACCACCCTGCTCGTCATTGGCACGGCACTAACCCCGTATCAGGGGAATGGTAGTGTCGGTAAGTTGCCGATTGTGGCCGGAGGTGCTGCCGTTTTGGTCTACGTGCAAAGTCTACTGGGTGCCTTGGTAGGGTCTCAGTGGGCGCTCCACCAGTGCTTGGCGGGTCGAGAGCTGTGTGGCGTAATGTATAGCCATATCGTCGGTGTGGCTCCACCAACCCTGGCAACTCTTGCCGTTGTCTTTCTGTCCTGGCGTAAACCAGCACTGCATCCAGCCCTACGGCAGCTGGCGTCCCTTGCCGGTGGGTTGCTGGTGTTGCAAATCGTTTTGGGCGTCGCTACCTTCCGGTTGCATCTCCAAGTAGAGCCGCTGACTGTCGCTCACCAAGCTGTGGGAGCCGCTTTGCTAGGATCGCTGGTGACTTTTACCGTTTTGGCGCTGCGCGACCAAGCCCAAGGCAATGACATTAAGTCGTTTTCAAACAAGGAATTGGTGCAAACATGATTGGGACAAGCGTCTCCCGCCATCATCAAAATCTTCTACAAGTTATTCAAACCTACTACCAGCTGACAAAGCCCAGGATTATTCCCCTGCTGCTGATTACCACGGCGGGTAGTATGTGGATTGCAGCCAAGGGACAGGTAGACCCGGTATTGCTGCTAGTAACCCTTGCTGGTGGTACTTTTGCCGCTGGTGCCGCCCAGACTCTCAACTGTATCTATGATCGAGATATCGATTATGCAATGGAGCGCACGCGCCATCGACCTTTGCCGTCAGGTCGAGTGCAGCAGCGTGATGCTTTAATCTTTGCGATCGCTCTGGCAAGTCTATCTTTCGCCCTGTTGAGTGTTTTTGCCAACCTCCTGTCTGCCTTGTTAGCAATGACCGGCATTGTCTTTTATGTCGGCATATACACCCACTTGCTAAAACGCCATACCACCCAAAATATTGTCATCGGCGGGGCAGCTGGGGCAATCCCCGCACTAGTCGGCTGGGCAGCTCAAACTGGCACGGTAAGCTGGGCTGCGTGGGTGATATTTGCAATTGTGTTTGTGTGGACTCCTCCCCACTTCTGGGCGCTGGCATTGATGATCCGTGATGACTATGCCAAAGTCGGTGTGCCGATGCTGCCGGTTGTAGTTGGTAATGCTGCCACTACTCGTCAGATTTGGCTATACACGCTGATTTTGCTCCCAGTGTCACTTTTACTGATATATCCCCTCAAGGTGACGGGTATTGTGTATGGCGGTGTTGCCTTGGTACTGGGAAGCATATTCCTCAAAAAAGCTTGGGTGCTGATGCATTACCCCGATGATCGACAAGTGGCGCGATCGCTCTTCTTTTACTCGCTCCTCTACATGATGTTGCTCTGCACTGCCATGGTAGTTGACAGCCTTCCCATCACCCATCAGCTAATCACCGCTTTGGCGTCAAATCTTCAGACGCTCCTGAATGCCATTCCCATTGCTCAAAAGTAGTCTTTAGAGTCAAGTAGTTACGGCAGGGTGGGCAATGCCCACCTAGAATAAGAAGAAAGACTTTTGAGATTTGTATCGATTTCCCAGGCATAGAAATATTTATGGCTGCCGCCGTTTTCATTCAAAACCTCCAGAAGCGCTACGGCTCTGTTGAAGCCGTTAAGGATATTTCGTTTCAGGTAGAACCAGGGGAAATTTTTGGTTTGTTGGGTCCCAACGGAGCAGGTAAAACCACCACCCTGCGTGTATTATGTACCTTAACCACACCGGACGCAGGACGAGTTGAAGTCTCTGGCATTTCTGTGGTGGATAATCCCAGAGCGGCAAGACAACGGCTGGGCTATGTGGCTCAGGAAGTTGCTCTGGATAAGATCCTGACTGGACGAGAACTTTTGCAACTGCAAGCGGCGCTTTATCACCTGCCCAACACGATGGCGAAAGAGCGCATTAATACGGTACTGGGCTTACTGGGCTTGGAAGAATGGGCTAATAAACGTACAGGGACTTACTCTGGGGGTCTACGCAAACGCCTGGACTTGGCAGCTGGGTTGCTCCATGCACCAGATGTCCTGGTTTTGGATGAGCCCACGGTAGGGCTTGACATTGAGAGCAGGGTCGTGGTATGGGAGTTCTTACGTCAGTTGAGGGCATCTGGTACAACTGTAGTGATTACTAGCCACTATCTAGAAGAGATTGACGCGCTAGCTGATCGAGTGGCGATTATTGACCGAGGGTTGGTGATTGCGACGGGTACGCCTTCGGAGTTAAAAGATAAGGTAGGAGGCGATCGCATCACTCTCCGCATCCGCGAGTTCTCCCCCCTGGAAGAAGCAGCAATTGCCAAAGACTTGCTGCAATCCCTGCCCTTCGTTCAAGAAGTGATCATTAACAGCGCTCAGGGTAACTCACTCAACTTGGTAGTGAAGCCTCAGAATGACGCCTTGAGCACCATTCAGAAATCGCTCAACTCAGCTGGGTTGCCTACGTTTGGGATTGCCCAATCTCGACCTAGTCTGGATGATGTCTACCTCGCTGCTACGGGTCGAACGCTGCTAGATGCTGAACTGGCGGCAGCTGGAAGTCGCGATCCGAAAGCTGAACGTAAGCAGAATATGAGATAGCGAAAAGTTGCCTACACCTTGTTCTCAGTCACGCTTAGTATCCGTTTTGACTATCAAAGGAACAGTTATTCATACTCCTGTGAGGAATTTTAGATGAGTGGTACTGTTACACCTCCTAAATCCGATATCGGCTGGCAGCAAACGGCATCTGCTCAGCTTAATGCTAGGGAAAGCTCTCGGAGTTTTTTGAGTGAATTGGTTCAAGAAACTTTGGCTTTAACTCGTCGCTTGTTCATTCAGTTGCAGCGGCGTCCCTCGACTTTGATTGCTGGGATTATTCAGCCAATTATGTGGTTGGTTCTGTTTGGGGCGCTGTTTCAGAATGCGCCGCAGGGATTATTTGGCACTAGCCAGAGCTATGGGCACTTTCTGAGCGCTGGGGTGATTGTGTTCACTGCCTTTGCTGGAGCGCTCAACGCTGGGTTGCCGGTGATGTTTGACCGGGAATTTGGCTTCCTGAACCGTTTGCTGGTGGCTCCCTTGGCGTCGCGGTTTTCAATAGTTTTAGCCTCAGCAATTTTTATCGTGAGTCAGAGTTTGCTGCAAGCGGCAGTGATTGTTACGGCTGCTGCCTTTTTGGGAGCTGGGCTACCAGATGCAGCAGGTTTGGGTGCGATCTCGTTGATTGTCTTGCTGCTAGCTTTGGGTGTGACAGCTCTGAGCTTGGGGCTAGCTTTTGCTTTACCCGGTCATATCGAACTGATTGCGGTAATTTTTGTAACCAATCTGCCAGTGATGTTTGCCAGCACGGCTTTGGCTCCCGTATCCTTCATGCCCAAATGGTTGCAGGTTGTCGCTACACTCAATCCCCTGAGCTACGCGATCGAACCGATTCGCTATCTCTATCTCCACAGTGATTGGACGTTGAGCAGTGTAGTGATGCAAGCTCCTTGGGGTGCCGTTAGCTTTGGTGGGGCGCTGCTGCTGTTGCTCGGCTTCGCTGTAGTAGCCCTGCTGAGTATTCAACCCCTGCTACGTCGAACTCTTGCTTAAGATAGAAGCATCAGTCACTCAGAGCTTTCAGCATTAGCAGTCTATGAAAGTGTCACGATTACACCTCACCCGACTCATTCTTAGCACCTTGGCAGGAATTGGGTTATTTTCCTCGCTCCTGGCTCAGCGTAGTTGGGCTCAACTGCGTAGTGATGAAAATGTTAATACTCAGCCCCTCCAAGACTACTTGAGCCCCCAACAACAGAATAGTAATCCGTTCTCGAGTCAATCTCGGGGGGATAGTTTAGGCACGCTCGACTTAGTGCGACGCGCTACTCAGGGCAGCAAACTCAGCGTTGAGGACTACTCTAATCAACAAAACGAAAACCTAGATTCGGCAGCCTCCCAGTTCCGGGCAAGGCAATTAGAACAGATTCAAGGTAAAAAATCTAGGTAATTCAGAGGGGCAGAGGGGCACCCTCCGCCCCCTGGAGCCTATAGTCCGATTGCCGCTAAGACATCGCTAGCGTGGCTGGAGGTGTTAACTGTGCTGTCAACGTGGGTGATTTTGCCGTTGCCGTCAATTACATAAGTGACGCGCTGCGCTTTCCCACCACCATCGACATCGTAAGCTTTGATCAGGCTTTTTTCGGTGTCAGCCAGTAGAGGAAAATTCAGATCATACTTTTGAGTAAATTGCTGGTGGGATGCTTCGTCATCCACACTCACTCCTAGTACGACTATATCTTTGCCCTGATAATCACTAGTGGCATCCCGGAAGCTACAGGCTTGTTTGGTGCAGCCTGGAGTATCGTCTTTGGGGTAAAAATACAAAACTACTGTTTTACCGCCAAAGTCCGATAGGGAGACGGTTTTGCCATTGGTGTCTTTGACGCTAAACGCAGGTGCATCTGTACCGACTGCTAAAGGCATAGCTTAATTATCTCTCGAGTATAAGGTTAGTTAAAGATCTAGTTATCACCAGTATTTTACCTTCCGCATTGATCACAGTGATTCTGCCTTGACTTCTGAGAGCAAAAGTGCTGCTATAGTCAAGGCAAGGCAAGTGAAAAGCTGTGAATGGCTGTTACTGTTTTCCCTAGACCGGGGGTATTCTATCAATTTCCATACTTTTTAACAATTTTTAACGCTTGGAAGAATAGAAAAGCTAGTCATGACTATTTTTGATGCTAAAAGCCCCAAACCGCTAAATTATAAGCGTAGAACCTTAGAACGGGCAGAGCGATCGCTGTTATGTTCCCCCTTCCAGGTGCCTTTATTTGAGGAGATGCGTTTTTCCAGAGTTCCCCTGAAGGCGATCGCTGGTGAAAACGGTATCCAGCATGGCTATACTAGACGGAGCCTGTCGGAGTTGGCAGCAGAAAATGCTCTTTTGTGGCTAATTCAGGTGGGTGTACTAAGGCGAGAGGTAGATGGTCAGGGTATTACCGATAGTTTTCGCCTTACACCTTTGGGACGGCAATTGGTGGAGCAGTATCAGGGAAGTTACCCGCGTCATCCCTCATGGTTAGATCACTTTTATAATGCCTTGAGTCGGTGGTTCAGGCTTCCTTTTTAGCAGGGAGTGGCAATAGCTGCGATATCTGCTCCTAAGATCGCATCGCCGTGTTAAGAAGTTGTACCAATTGCCGTAGGGCACATCACCACCTAAGGGTGTGTTGGAGGTTGCTGATGAAAGCCATTATGATTGTGGGAACCACATCCCACGCTGGAAAATCGTTGTTGTGCACAGCTCTTTGTCGCCTTTTGTCGCGACGTGGGTGGCGGGTGGCACCGTTCAAAGGGCAAAACATGGCGCTAAATGCCTATGTCACCGCTGGTGGTGGAGAGATTGGCTACGCTCAGGCAGTACAAGCTTGGGCGGCAGGTGTTGCCCCTGTGGTGGAGATGAACCCGATTTTGCTCAAACCCCAAGGTGACATGACATCTCAGGTAATTATCAAGGGGAAAGCCGTGGGAAAAGTGAGCGCGGCAGATTACTACGAGCAATATTTTGAGGTGGGGTGGCGGGCAATTGAGGAATCACTACAGCATTTAGCGACAGAATTTGATTTGGTTGTCTGTGAAGGGGCTGGGAGTCCAGCTGAAATTAACCTCAAGCACCGCGATCTAACCAATATGCGGGTGGCGAAATATTTGAATGCTCCAACCCTACTAGTAGTTGATATTGATCGCGGTGGTGCTTTTGCCCATGTGGTGGGAACCTTGGAGTTGCTCGAGCCGGAGGAAAGAGCCTTAATTCGCGGTGTGGTGATTAACAAGTTTCGGGGACAGCGATCGCTCCTGGAGCCAGGTATTAAGTGGTTGGAAGAACGCACGGGAATACCAGTTGTCGGTGTCATTCCCTGGATTGATCAAGTGTTCCCCGCCGAGGACTCGCTTGACTTGCTCGAACGTAAATCCCAGAAATCCCACACCGACATCAACATCGCCGTACTCCGCTTACCGAGGATTTCTAACTTTACTGATTTTGACCCCCTCGAAGCAGAACCCAGCGTTAGTGTGAGATACATCAGCCCTAAGCAAGATTTGGGACATCCCGATGCGGTAATTATCCCTGGCTCGAAGACAACGATAGCCGACTTGATGGTTATCCAAAAAACCGGGATGGCAGAAGCGATTAAAAACTACGCTGCCGCTGGTGGCACTGTTTTGGGAATCTGCGGCGGCTTCCAAATCATGGGTCAAATGATAGCTGATCCAGAGGGGATAGAGGGGGAGGCGGGAAGATACCAGGGACTGGGACTGTTACCGATTAAAACTGTGATTACGGGACAGAAAATCGCCCGGCAGCGGGAAGCGACGTCGAAGTTTCCCTACGTAGGGTTACCAGTGGTTGGATATGAAATCCATCAGGGGCGATCGCGCCGGGCTGAACTCCAAGCGAAAGAGGTAGATTCCTACCAAGACCTATTTGACGATGCCTACTTAGGGATGGTAGATAGTGCTCAATTAATTTGGGGTACGTATTTACACGGAATTTTCGATAGTGGACCGTGGCGACGCGCCTGGTTAAATCGCCTACGTCAACAACGGGGGCTAAAGGCTTTGCCGACGGGTGTTTCCAACTACCGCGAACAGCGAGAAGGTATGCTGGACTCCCTCGCTGCTACGGTTAAAGCCCATTTAGATTTAACACCAATTTTGTCGTCTTAAGGTGGGAATTATGGGCTGCGTTGTGCGTTTTTTACCGAATGATGTCACAGTCGAGGCAGAGGTGGGAGAGCCGCTGTTGGATGTGGCTCAACGTGCTGGGGTTTTGATTACCACTGGATGTCTAATGGGTACATGTCATGCGTGTGAGGTGGAGGTAGAGGGGGGGAATACGATCCGTGCTTGTATTACGGCAGTGCCACTTGGGCGCTCACAACTGACAATTAATCTCTTTGTTGATCCCACATGGTAAGCTCCTGGAGATACAAAGGGGTGTAGGGTGTAGGGTGTAGGGTGTAGGGAAAGAGGGAATATGTTTTTTTCCTTACCCCACACCCTGTTCCCTCTGCC
>CAXUIG010000100.1:0-21187 GCA_964250845.1 uncultured bacterium
AGCCAGCTCTTGGACTGTCATATTGCCTGTCATCACCAACTTTTCCGGGCGCTCACGCTTCTGCTCCGGTTCCCGGCGTCGGTTTTGTTCACGCGAGTTCCCAGACTTTTTACTCCTAACAGCAACTGCAGTGGACACAGCCGTGGTAGGTAAGGAATGCCCAGCACGGGCGGCCTTTTGTTTTGGAGGACGCACGACGGAAAGGCTGACCTGGATGGGAGCATCTAGATCCAGTTCGCTATCGTCCAAATCCTCTTCGTCGTCAACATCGACAAGGGGCTTAATCCGCTTGGCCTTGACGCCAGCCTTGCCAGCCTTGCCAGCAGATTCTTGTCCCTCGTCAATAATTTCTTCTTCCTGCCACTTTTTCCCCCCTTTGACCGGACGCGGCGGTGTTGGCCGACTCAGTAGTTCTTCGTCCGAGTCTAAGAGCGCCGCATTATCCAGGTCCGCTTCTACTGCGGTTGGGTCTGCCTTTAACCCACCAGTCTTAGGACGAATGGGGCTTGCAGTTACGGGGTCAAGAGAACGTGCTGGTTTGGGTCGCTGCAGCTCTAATAATGGTTGCGTTTTAGGTGTCGCCTGCTCCGATCTTGAGGTAGGTGGAGTGCGACGAGCCGGTTTTTCAGCTGCATCCGCTGTTCTCTCCACCGGCTGAGTGCGCGTTTGATTTACCTGATCCCGTTTCAGTATAGGCCGCTCAGACTGACTCAGCTGGGGAGCTACCATTGCTGTTTCTGAACTCTGTCTAGACGGCGGTCCTGCCAGTTGCGGTCGTTCTGGAAGATTCGATTTGGGTGAATCCAGTGACTGGTTTGGACTATCAGCGGTAACGTCGTCTCGGCCCTCCTGCGGGGCCTCAGACGGGCTCGGACGCACTGGTCGAGTCGGTGCCGTTGGCTTTATAGGTGAGGCAGCTGAGGTGCGAACCGGCGATTGGGGGGCAATGGCAACTTGAGGCTCTGAGGGATTTGGGTTGGTGCGCTCTATAGTTTTGGGTTTACGAATCTCCAAAATCTGCTGTTTGTGCGGCACAGCTAGCCTCGGTCTCGTCGCTTTGGTGGGTTGTGTGTTCGCCTTTGGGCTTGTGGCAGCTAATTCTTTCCCTGAGGCGGCGACACTAGCGGCCTGTTTTTCTGCCGCCGTGCGAATAAGCTCTGCCTCGGTTTCGGTTATGGTGCTGCTATGGCTTTTTACCGCAATATTGAGCTGATCGCAAATTGCTAATAGCTCTTTGTTATCCAAGTTTAATTCCTTTGATAGATCGTAGATTCTTACTTTGCCGTTGTTCATCCACTCTTCCCCCTTTACGTACCAGTTATAACCGGATGGTTGCCCGGATTTACGACATCTCCATCCTCTGAGTCCTGTGTTATTGGTTGCCGTTCAAGTTTTTGCCCGTGCCTCCAACATATAAAGAGAGATGTTTTGGTCTGAAAATGGCATCCCAAGAGCGATGGCACCGCTAACGCTACGCTTACGCCCTAGTAATATTGCCATTGTGTGCGTGGCTTCTTTTCTAATCTTGCACCACCTAGCTATCAAAGTGTTGAGCGCCTTAATTTTGAGCTGTGTTAAGCCAGCTCCTTCGCACTCATTTACTATTTTGGCACTAACCCGCTTTGGCAGCAGTTGCCATATATTTGCGAGTTATTAAGCTCCGATGCTGCCAAAATGCTTATTTCTCTCAAAAAAGTTACCGCTCGAATGATTAGTGGGATTGTAAGGGGGGGGATGGATCAGATAAATCCTGTTTCAGTTGGGCTGCTCTGTTTGATGCCTGCCTAGGCGTTGCCACAAAGTTTGGTAAACTGCTGACGGTACGGTTGTATGAAGCGATCGCCCCAATCGATTTTTCTTCTGAGCCGCTTGCAAACACCGCTCTTGGGGACAAATATAGGCAGAACGCCCCATACCCTGATCTAATTCTACCTGTCCAGACGGGTAAATGCGGACAATTCTCCAGAATTCTTGTTTCAAAGCCACCCTGCGGCAACTAATACAACGCCGGTAGTTAGGTTTCATTAAGTAAAGTAGGGAGTAGGGATGCCTGCTACCCCACTCCCTTTTCATTAAGCTGGAGCCTCCGTTGCCTCAAATGCTTCATCTTCCACTTCATCCGCTCCTTCATCTTCTTCGTCTTCTGGCGCTGCTTGTGCTTGATATTGAGCTGAATAGCTGGCGAACTTGGTGTCTTCAGCTTCGTAGTCGTACTTCGCCCGGTCTTTGATATCAATTTTCCAACCGGTCAGGCGGGCGGCTAAGCGGACATTTTGTCCTTCTTTGCCAATCGCTAAACTGAGTTGATCTTCAGCTACCAGGACATGAGTCTGACGTGATTCTGGATTCATTAGGCGCACCTCATCCACTCGTGCGGGACTGAGGGCGTTGGCAATGTAGGTCGCGGGATCGGGTGACCAACGAATTACATCAATCTTTTCACCGCGCAATTCATTCACTACTACTTGAATGCGCGATCCACGCGCTCCAATACAAGCGCCAACAGGGTCTACATCACGCTCTAGGGTGTCAACCGCAATTTTAGTCCGGGGGCCAACATAACGAGAGGGCGGATTTGCTTCTCGCGCCACGGCAACAATCCGGACGACCTCATCCTCAATTTCTGGCACTTCGTTGGCAAAAAGATAGACAACTAAACCGGCATCGGCTCTTGAAATTATCAATTGGGGACCGCGTTGCTGGCCTTGGCAAACCTTTTTGAGATAAACTTTGAACGTCGCATTCGCTCGATAGTTATCGTTGGGCAGCTGTTCCCGCTTGGGTAATTCGGCTTCCACCTCCGGCTGAGTAAACCCACTGGTGACTGCCATGATCACTGATTGTCGTTCAAACCGCAGTACCCTGGCTTGTAGCACAGTCCCTTCCAGGTCTTGGAACTCCTCTTGAACCATCTGGCGCTGCTGGTCGCGCAGTTTTTGCGCCAGCACCTGTTTGGTCTGCATCGCCGCCATGCGACCAAACTCTCGTTGGTCTGGCGTCACGTCTAAAACCACAGAGTCGCCCAACTGAGCCTCGGCAGCAACTTCCTGAACCTCTCGCAGTGAAATTTGATGATCGGAGTTGCTTACCTCCTCGACGATGGTTTTGGTGGCAAGGACGCGAAAGCCTTCTTCTTCAACGTCGAGTTCAACTTCAAAGTTGTCAAAGTATTCTTCATCAAACTGCCGTCGCTCCATACTTTGAGCACGACGATAACGCTCGTACCCTTTCAGGAGTGCTTCCCTGAGCGCTGATTGAACAGCAAGACGAGGTAAATTGCGATCGCGACTGATATTCTCAATCAGGTCTTTAAGTCCAGGCAAATTAACCATTGACATAAACAAACCTCCATAAATGTGTTTTGTAACCGGTCAGCTACTACCGGCGCTCATCCAGCTGCACCCTGGTAATTAGAGAGCGGGGAATGGCGATCGCACGACCTTTTTGGTTCAAGTAAACTGCCTTGTCATCCCGACTTTTGAGCTGAGCTAACCACTCCTGCTGTCCCTCATAGGGCTGGGAAGTACTGACAATCACAGCAAACCCTTTAAAGGAGATAAAATCCCGGTCACTCATCAGCTGCCGCGAGATCCCAGGACTGGAAACCTCCAACACATAGGCATCAGGAATCATGGACGCCTGATCTAGCGTTGCTTCTAAAGCACGGCTCATCCGCTCGCAGTCATCCAGACCGGTGTCTTGCTGGGGGTTACGGATGTCCACGCGTAGAACTGGCGGGCGTTGGTTGGTGTGAAAAACCACCCCGACTACTTCCAATCCCAGCTGTTCTGCCACTGGTGTTGCCAAATCAATAATTTGTGGTATGAGGGGATGAGCCATTTCACAATTCCAACAAAAAAAGTGGGTCTCAACCCACTTCCTGCGAACCTATATTTTCCAAGAAGTCTGGAGACGAACCGGTAACGAGATCGCCCCTGGTTCTAGTTTAACGCATACGAGAGCGTCCTCTTGAGACCAACAATACTGAGCTCATTTTCGACGGAGCTGAACCGGGTTGTTACCCACCGTATTCTCAACCTGTGGCATAGCTCGCAGTTGTCGTGTTTCTTCCATTGCTTGCTCTACATCCTCCGAAGCCAAACGCTTGACGTAGTTGAGCTTGATTTCCTCCAACATATCCAAGACTAATCCCTGAATTAATGGCAGCGTCTGTTTTTTCTGCACTTCGGATTGCAGAGCTTCACTGAAGTGTTGCACCAGTTGGCTAGAGAGCTTTGCCCCGACTGGATCTTCTACAGCTGCGACTAGGGCGTTGTAGGTGGTCTGAGTGACTTGAGTTGCTAACTGCTCAATTATCTGAGTGGGCAAATTTGCCAGTCCTGGTACGTTCTGGAGGCCGTGATAGATTGGGGATTGATTGAGGACGGTTTCGATGTTGTGGCGCAGGATTGCTTCGATGTCAGGCTGGATTTTGGGGATCACTTGGTAGACGGTCAACTGCACCAGCAGAGAAGAGATCGCTTCCACGTCATTATTCATATTAATATCTGTGTAGGAGCGATTCTCCCTTTGAAACAGCCAGCGTGTTACCTCCCCGGGTTGAATCGAGCCCTGGAGCTGATTAATTACCCGAATAACTATAACGGACGCTAGTTCCCCAGCAAAATTCGCCACCAAGCCCCGGCTAATTTGCTCCTGCACTGGATGGAGATCTAATAAGTCCGCTTGATGAAGACGAATCGTCACTGGGATCACTCGCAGCCAGCGCCAAAAAGGCAACAACAAAAAAATGTCGTACCAACGCCATAGCATTGCGTCTTTCCAGCTCAATCCCTGATGACGGCGATAAATAATCCAGGTACGAGCCAGGAATTCTAAGCCAAATAAAATTACAAATGGTAAGTCAATCAGCCAGAAAGAGTCAATAAATTCGCCATTTTCCCCAACGCGGCGATAGTAGTTCGTCTCAATCAAGGGCTGGATTTGCTGCTCAAAAAAGTTTATTTCTCCTTGCCAACCATATGTAGATAGATGCGCCTGACTCCAAAAAATGGTAAAAGCTTGACTTGCGGATTTTTTGCCTAGGTAAGATTTTTTATAAATGCGAGTGCGCATCCGGTTTTTTATCTTTTCGAGAGTGCCACTCTTATTAGCCAGAGCAAACGGATTGGTCTGAATCATTTCGAGGCTTTGGCGGCGCAGTTCCTTAAGTAGGGTTTCTGACGAAGGCGACTGTAACCCCGTTTGGCTCACCTGCTCTTTAAGTGCGTCTACTGTCTTGAGATAGTCCTGGGTATCTCTATAGGGTTCAATACCCTTAATTGGGTCATACACCTGCGTGAGGCTGGGAATTTTTCGCAGGTAGAAGTCGCGCCAGGGGACGTAACTCAAGTTAAACACCACTAAGCCCAAGTTCACTGTGGCAGCGATCGCCATCAATCGCTCAAACCACAGATTCCGACGACCTGTGGTTTTTGTTTTAGCCAGTTGTTGCAAGGATGACATGGCTGATCCCCAATCCGTTTTTAGAGCAGTCACCAGAAACTTAGGCGACACCAGCAACAATGTCGTCACCACAACAGTAACCCAAAAGTTTAACGACTTAGGGCTCCCGTTGGCTCACATCGGATCAGCCGGGTTCTGAAACGGTCTTCCCTTAGGGGTGGGTAAAGCTGGGCTCCGGTCACCATAGGGCATGGGAATGTACTGCACGCTGGGACGCCCCCCCTGTGGTTGTGGGTACAACTCCATTAGGTCGTAGATAGTTCTGGGTAGCCCCACCGTAATCGGCAAACCCATTTCTGTCGCTTCCTCAACCGTGATCGGATAGTCATGGGTGACGCGTCCGGTAGTCAGCGCTTCGACAATCGATTCAATGTTTTCCGGCTGAATTTTCTGCTGAGGGATGGTGTCTTTGAGCAGGGTTCGCACAAACCGCTGCACCTGCTGAATCGCTTTGCGCGCCAGGTCTGCCATGATCAGCGTTTCATCGTCAATTTCGCTGATTGGCTTATCTTCTAAGACTTTGAGGATGCTAGCCGCTGGGAAGTTACCTAACTGGGGATCAACCGGTCCCAAAACGGCGTTAGCATCCATAACAATTTCATCAGCTGCCATTGCCAACATCGTGCCGCCACTCATGGCGTAGTGGGGTACAAAGACGGTGACTTTCGCGTTGTGGCGAATCAGCGCTCTAGCGATTTGCTCGGTTGCCAGAACCAGACCACCTGGCGTATGCAAGATTAAGTCAATCGGGACATCCTGTGGAGTGAGGCGAATCGCCCGTAGCACCTGTTCGGAGTCTTCGATGGTGATGTAGCGCGATATGGGAATTCCTAAAAGACTAAGGGATTCTTGCCGGTGAATCAGCAAAATCACCCGGCTGTCGCGCCCCTGCTCGAACTGCCTTAGGGCTTGGACGCGACGAAATTCTGTCTGGCGGCGCTGCCACACGGGCTGGAGTGAAGACAGGGCGAGGAAAAGCCAGAATAAGTCAAACAAACTAAAAGTCATGTTGGGGCAATAACACAGTATTGCCCCTAATTCTTTCAATTTCTAGGTGAGACCAGCTCTATCTGTAGGATTAACCACGAAGATGTCAACACATAAAGTCTGAATCAGCTGCGGGCGATACCTTCTTCTCGGGCGGCTCGTTGCACGGCAGCGGCGACGGCAGTGACGACTCGATCATCAAAGACAGAAGGGATGATATGTTCGTGGTCAAGGTCTGATGGTTTAACCAAGGACGCGATCGCCCCTGCGGCTTCCAAGTACATGGTGGTCGTAATCGAGGTTGCCCGACAGTCTAAAGCACCACGAAACACGCCTGGAAAGGCTAAGACGTTGTTGATCTGATTTGGGTAGTCACTGCGACCGGTTGCCATTACAGCTACATCATCTGTGACTAATTCCGGTTGAATTTCGGGAATTGGATTCGCCATCGCAAAGATGATCGGGTCTTTCGCCATTGAACGCACCATGTCGGGGGTAAGCACACCGGGTACACTCACTCCAATGAAGATATCCGCTCCTACTAAGGCACCGGCTAAAGAACCCATCTGGGTAACGGCAAATTCTCGCTTTTGCTCGGTCAGGTCTGAGCGCTGAGTCGAGAGAACGCCTTTGGAGTCGCACATCCAGATCGTCTGTGCCCCATATTTGCGGAGTAACCTCGCGATCGCTACCCCAGCTGCCCCAGCACCATTAATGACGATGCGGACTTGATCCATTGGCTTATTGACTAGCTTCAGGGCGTTGATCAACGCTGCCAAGGTAACAATCGCTGTGCCGTGCTGATCATCGTGAAAAACCGGGATACCTAACTGCTGCAGTTGGCTCTCGATCTCAAAGCAGCGAGGGGCCGCAATATCCTCTAGATTCACCCCTCCGAATACCGGGGCAATCTGTTTTACGGTTTCGACAATGGTGTTTGTGTCTTGAGTGGCAAGGCAGATCGGAAAGGCATCAATCCCGGCAAATTCTTTAAATAGCATGGCTTTGCCCTCCATCACCGGCAGGGCAGCAGCTGGGCCAAGATTTCCCAATCCCAATACGGCACTGCCATCAGTGACGATAGCGACAGTGTTTTGTTTGATGGTTAAGTTGTAAACTTGTTCTGGGTCTTGGGCGATCGCATTACATATGCGTCCCACTCCCGGCGTGTAGGCCATAGCCAGATCGCCCAGGCTCTTGAGCGGAATTCGACTCTGAATGCTGATTTTGCCGCCGCGATGCAAATTGAAGGTACGGTCATAGACATTAATCACTTTGATGTCTGTCAATACCTTAACCGCTTGCACAATTTTCTCAGCATGCTCGGTGCTGGCGGCATCGACGGTGATATCGCGGATAGAAGTCTGGCGGGTTTGGTCAATTAAATCAATTTGACCGAGATTACCGCCACTTGTGGCGATGGCGTGCGTCACGCTAGCCAACATCCCAACGCGATTTGGAATCTGCAAGCGAATCGTCAAACTAAAGCTAGAGTTAGGGGTCAGGTCTACCATGCTAAGTAACGCGATCGTTCTCCTCGAATCAGTCAGATGCTTGTACTAATACACCATCAAATTGCCACAAATCGCTAAGTCAAACGGTATGATTTGATTCATCTAATCAAAAGCGCCCTCCTTGCGAAGGGCGCTTTTGATTTAGCTAAGTCTTAGATATTAACCATTAATTGCTGGCGCAGTCAATGCTACGGGAGTAGCAACACCAGCAGCCAAGTCAAGTGGGAAGTTGTGAGCGTTGCGCTCGTGCATTACTTCCATCCCGAGGTTGGCGCGGTTGAGCACGTCTGCCCAAGTGCCAATCACACGACCTTGTGAGTCGATCACTGACTGGTTGAAGTTGAAGCCGTTGAGGTTGAAGGCCATGGTGCTGATTCCCAGTGAGGTAAACCAGATCCCCACTACTGGCCATGCTGCTAGCAAGAAGTGCAAGCTGCGGCTGTTGTTAAAGCTGGCGTATTGGAATATCAACCGACCAAAGTAGCCGTGAGCAGCCACAATGTTGTAGGTTTCTTCTTCTTGACCGAACTTGTAACCGTAGTTCTGAGATTCGGTTTCTGTGGTCTCACGCACTAAGGATGAGGTTACCAACGAGCCGTGCATGGCGCTGAACAATGCACCACCGAACACACCAGCCACACCTAGTTGGTGGAACGGGTGCATTAGAATGTTGTGCTCAGCTTGGAACACCAACATGAAGTTGAATGTACCGCTGATTCCCAGGGGCATGCCATCTGAGAATGAACCTTGGCCCAGTGGGTAGATCAAGAACACTGCTGTGGCGGCGGCGACTGGAGCGCTGTAAGCTACAGCAATCCAAGGACGCATGCCCAGACGGTAGGATAGTTCCCACTCACGTCCCATGTAGCAGAACACGCCAATCAGGAAGTGGAATATCACCAACTGGTAAGGACCACCGTTGTACAACCACTCATCTAAGGAAGCCGCTTCCCAGATTGGGTAGAAGTGCAAACCAATGGCGTTGGAAGAAGGCACAACTGCACCAGAGATGATGTTGTTGCCGTAGATCAAGGAGCCTGCTACTGGTTCACGGATGCCGTCGATGTCCACGGGAGGAGCAGCGATGAAGGCAATGATGAAGCAGATGGTAGCGGAGAGCAGGGTTGGGATCATCAATACGCCGAACCAGCCTACGTACAGGCGGTTTTCGGTGGAGGTGATCCAGTTACAAAACCGCTCCCATACATTGGCGCTTTCGCGACGCTGTAAGGTTGTTGTCATGGTTTTATGAGTGCTTGGTTAACTAAAAACTAGTTGTTTGAGAATAAATCAGGCTAAATCTTTTCTGCCTGTATTCATTATTGTTACATTAATTTACTGTACTTGCACCCTTGATTTATATTAAATTATCTTATCACAATTATTAACAAATCTTATAAAGCGAAGCGCTCACTGAATAAATACCAGTTATACAGTGTCGGACGTAAGCTTCAGAGTAGTCACAGCCTTGGTTTGGGCACCGAATCCGTGGGTCAATAATGTGAATTTCCCCAATTGTAAATGACACCCTAATCTAATTCGATAGTTTTACTACTTTGACAATCGGTAAAAATCAGAGTAAAATCATCATAAAGTCATAATTGTGCTACTATGCAGGTGCTGTAACATTAGAATAGAAGCATTTTATGGCAATGCAAACGTGGGGGCCGAAAACAAACTCAGGGCCTAAATTACTTACACTTTTTCAATGGTTAGAAGCAAATCCGCGACCAAGTCGGACAAAGTTCCAAGTATTACAAGTCTTCCGCCCAGCGCAATATGAGACTTATACATTCATGACCGACGAATTTCGGTTGAATGTATACAAATCGTATCAAGACTACGAACGCCTAAAAGACGTTTTTTCGTTTTGGACTGATACGAAGACAGCGCTTTTCATTTTAGTAGATCCATTAGAACAATCGTGGCAGTTCGGAACTGACGACGACTACGAAGCAACGTGGTGCAACGAACTATATGGTTACGCTTGCACAATTGCACAGAGTAAAAAGTGTAAGGATTCAGGTAGTCGGTTGAAGCAAGAGAGATGGCGCCGTCTCTCTCTCAGTAAAGAATGCGCAGGTCAATATAGGCGTTCAAAATATTAATCATGATTATCGCCGGTTTCAAAGCGAAATTTAGCCTGCCATAGACATGATCCCGAAGCAGTCGCCCTGAATTGCGGGTACGCTTCCCGATTCTGAGCGTAGGCTTTAGTGTCGCTGGGATAGAGATCAGAGCGCAGCTGAGTCTGAGTATTGGGCTTATTTACTTCCAGATAGTCGGCAATGGTCGGCTGCAAAAATTTTGCTAGAGAGTGCAAGCACATTTCATACAAATCGTTGCAATCACAAGGTTGTGGTGCCGTCTTCTCAAGAGCAACCTGGTTGTAGCGCTCAAAGAATTTATTGACATAGCTGCTAGCAATGTACTGGCGTTGTTCGGGAGTAGATACGTGCAGGCCAAAATATGGGGACGAGTAGACGCTGCAAATCAGATCTTCTATACCATACTTCAGTTGCAGCAATACCTGTACCAACTCCAGAAAAACTCGTCGCTTGATGAAAGTGCAGCAGCGGCGATCGCCAACCCAGTAGACTATGTACGGCGTGTTTGAAGCGTTGCGGGTAAAACCTACACGCTCAACCTTGATGTTGACACGAACCAAGGGGATTAGTTCTGGTGCGATCGCACTTGCTTGTGCCTCTAGGTATTTTTTTAACTCTGTTGGCGCGATCACTTGCTGGTTTTTAAAGCTAGAATTCATTTAGACCTCGACTCCAGTAAACCGTGATTTGAGGCTGAGCCAGAGGTGTCAAGAGTGCCCACTCGTTCTTCCTCTGGCTTCACCATGTGATAAAAAATATTATATCACAAATCATTTGGGAAGACCACAATTATGAGCAACCCTAATCCAAAATACAAGTTTAGGAATGACCAGGTAGGAGAGGTGGCGCGAAGATCAATATCGGTTAAGCTGCCACCAGAACTAGATGCGTTTGTTCGCTCGCTACCTAATCGAGCTGAATGGCTACGACAAGCAATCGCGGCTCAAGTAGAACGCGATTTGCAAAAAGAAAGCTCAGTAACGAATGCGGGGGTCAATATAGGCGTTCAAAATATCAATGAGGATGCTGGCAAGCACCACGAGCGTGGCGAAAAAGACTAGAATACCCTGTACAGTTGGGTAATCACGCAAAGAAATTGCTTCATACAGCCGGTTGGCTAATCCAGGCCAAGAAAACGTTACCTCTGTTAAAATCGCGCCGCCCAGTAGGGAAGCAAACGTCAGCCCCAGAATGGTGATCACTGGAATTAGGGCATTTTTCAGGGCATGGGCTAACACAATCCGCCGTTCGGGAATTCCTCTGGCGCGGGCTGCTTCTACATAATCAGCTTGGAGCGTTTGCAACAGATTCACCCTAACAATACGCTCGAAGATACCGCTCAGAAGGACGCCGAGTGTCAGACTAGGGAGAAAGAGATAGTACAGGGCTGTGAAAAACTGCATGAGGTTGCCACTCAGCAGGCTATCGATTGTGTAAAGTCCCGTCGGACCTTGGGGAGCGCTAAGCGCTGTAGGAAAGCGTGTGCCTAAAGGGAACCAACGCAACTGCACAGAAAAGATCAACTGCATCAGCATCCCCACCCAGAACAATGGCAGGGCGTAAGTGATGATGCCAAACAGGCGTCCTCCCACATCCAGAACAGTACCGGGGTGCGAGGCGGAAAGCACACCGACGGCGATTCCGACAAAAAGCGCGATCGCCATACTGAACACTGCGAGTTCCACCGTCGCCGGAAAGTGTTCCTGGATGGTATCCCAGACAGGTTCACCCTGGCTGGTGATCGAAGTCCCCAAGTCTAGGCGTAGTAAACTGCCTAGATAGCGGAGGTATTGCAACCACAACGGGTCTAATAGCCCCAACCGTTGACGATACTCCTGCTTGATGTTATCAGGGGCGCGACTACCCAACACCGCATCTACCGGGTCACCGGGGGTCGCACGCAGCAGCAGAAACACCACTGTCGTGATCGTCCACAGCATCAGCGGAGCCAAAAGCAGACGAGCCAAAATGTAATATTGCAGGGAACGGGAACGAGACATAATTTGTTAAATCTCAGGATTTACTGATATCTGAGAAGGCAAGCTTCAAAATTGGATCTATTTGCAACCCCCGTATCCTTTTCTGGGCGAAGGCATAATCTTTATTTTGCGCGATCGGAACAGCGGGTACATCCTGAGCGACAAGGTTTTGAATTTGGGCAAAAATTTCTTTACGGGCAAGTTTGTCTTGTTCCTTGCGTTCCTGTGAAATCAGCTGATTCATGCGATCGCTGTAGTAAAACGACCCCTGAGTTTGACTTGCTCCCTGCTCACAACCAGTTGCTGCAGTTCCTTTGGCACAACTGAAGAACGGCTGAATGTAGTTGTCAGCGTCCCCAAAGTCAGGGTACCAGTCCAGCAAAACGGTCTGATAGATTCCCTTACCAATGTTGGCAAATAAGGTGGCTGACTCCTCAGCTTGCGGTTGGATCTGTACTATCCCTTCGAGTTTCTGTGCCGCATATTCTCTCAGCGTACTAGCAATCTGCTCCCGCGTTAGTGAATCCGCAGGGTACACGACCTCTAATTTTAAGGGGTTGTCTTTGGTGTATCCCGCCTGAGCTAGCAGTTTTTTAGCCTTAGGCAAGTTGCCGTCGCCGTAAGTTGTTTGGAAAAGTGGTTTGTAACTGTCAAAGGTATTAGGAATCATGCTGTAGAGCGGCTCAGCTTGCTTCTGATAGACACGCTCGGTTAGGAGGGGACGGTCGATCATGGAGGCGATCGCTTGTCTCACCACGGGGTTATCTAGGGGCTTCTGCTTCAGATTCAGTACCAGATAGTCCACCACATTGCTTTTCTCTTCAATCACCTGCCACTCGCTCGATGCCGCCCCGTGTTTCAGACTTTCAACCTGCTCCGGATCGAATGTTTCGTAGGCGATATCTACCGCACTTGTGCGAAATGCATTAAACAAATTAGCGGGACTGGTGAGGATCTGAAAGTCAATTCCTTTATTAGCAGGTTTTTTGCCCCAGTATTTGTCAAAAACATCCAGCCGCAGCAAATTCGGAGTGAACTGAACTAACTTGTAAGGACCAGTTCCTACAAACTCCCTGGGCTTGAATTTTCCCGTGCCAATCTCGTAAGCCTTGGGGGAGACAGCACACATACCGGAAAAAGCCAACAGCGAAGGAAACGCCGCAAACGAGTTTTTGAGTTTGATCGTGATCTCGTACTTACCAGTTGCTTTGACGGATGCAACAATATCGGACAGCAGTGCTGAGGGTTTGCCACCGTTTTTGATCAACCGATTCAGGGAAAACGCCATCGCTTCAGCGTTGAAGGCTGTACCGTCGTGGAAGACAACCCCGTGGCGTAACGGGATGGTGTAAGTTAGACCATCCTTACTCACTTTGGGCAGTTGTGTGGCAAGTTGGGGTTCCAGTTCGCTGGTGCCTATCTTGTAGGTATATAGGCGATCGCTCAGGCTATTCAAGACGTTGCTACCCGCAACCTCGTAGTTATCCGCCGGATCGAGCGTCCGTGGCTTCAGCGTTGTGCCAACGCTGAGGTGATCATTACCCCCCGCCAAAAGCGTACTTGCTGTTGGTCCTGGCGCTGGGCGATTGTTACAGCTCACAATCAGTAAGGAGCACAGACAGAATAAGCTCAAGAATTTGACAATCGCCCCCAAATGTCTACGGGGCAGACCTGACCAGTTTAGGATATGCATTTAGAGATTCGAGAGCAGCGATTAGCGACAAATTTACAATTAAATTAATCACCCTGGGGGCTAGAAGCTAAATGTTAAGTATTTTTACACGGAGTTGTTAAGCTCTATTTCAACTTGACCGGATCTGACGCAACCCTAGTCAGGCTATTCAAAAGTCCGTGATACGATGCATTCCTAGCTCTTGAAGATTGGGAGAAAACCTTTGACACTACGGGTTGCTGTTGTTGGGTCAGGTCCAGCTGGTTCCTCTGCCGCCGAGACCTTGGCGAAAGCCGGGATTGAAACATACCTGTTTGAGCGCAAGCTAGACAATGCTAAGCCCTGTGGCGGTGCAATTCCGCTGTGTATGGTTGGTGAGTTTGACCTGCCGCCGCACATCGTTGACCGCCGTGTGAGGAAGATGAAGATGATCTCGCCCTCGAATCGAGAGGTGGATATTAATCTGGTAAATGAAGACGAATATATTGGGATGTGCCGCCGCGAGGTGCTGGATGGTTTCATGCGCGATCGCGCGGCACAGTTGGGAGCAAACCTGATTAATGCCACGGTTCATAAACTCGATATTCCCACGAATAAGACCGACCCCTACACCATCCACTATGTCGATCACACAGAAGGTGGCGCTCAGGGGATAGCTCATACTCTGAAAGTGGACGTAGTCATCGGAGCGGATGGGGCGAATTCCCGCATTGCCAAGGAAATTGATGCCGGGGATTATAACTATGCGATCGCCTTCCAAGAGCGCATTCGCCTCCCTGCTGACAAAATGGCCTATTACAATGATCTGGCAGAAATGTACGTGGGCGACGACGTTTCCACCGACTTCTACGCCTGGGTTTTCCCCAAATATGACCACGTTGCTGTTGGCACCGGCACGATGCAGGTAAACAAAGCCAGCATCAAACAGCTGCAAGCGGGTATCCGCGCCCGTGCTGCGAGAAAACTGCTCGGAGGTAAAATCATCAAGGTAGAAGCCCATCCGATTCCCGAACATCCCAGACCCCGCCGTGTCGTTGGTCGAGTTGCCCTCGTAGGAGATGCGGCTGGCTACGTTACTAAGTCCTCTGGTGAGGGAATTTACTTTGCCGCCAAGTCGGCGCGGATGTGTGCCGAAACGATAGTCGAGGTTTCCAACGGGGGCGATCGCATCCCTACAGAAAACGACCTCAAGCTTTACTTGAAACGCTGGGATAAAAAGTACGGTCTTACCTACAAGGTGCTGGACATCCTGCAAACCGTCTTCTATCGCTCTGACGCTAGCCGTGAAGCGTTCGTAGAGATGTGTTCTGATTTAGATGTGCAGCGGCTAACATTCGATAGCTATCTTTATAAGACGGTCGTACCAGCCAACCCCATCACCCAGATGAAAATTACTGCCAAGACCCTTGGTAGCCTAATTCGCGGTAACGCACTGGCTCCCTAGTATATACAAGGGGTTCTGTTGCAAAAATGTTTTGGGGGACAGAGAAGACCTTGTTCAGACTACCAGAAATTTTTGCAACAGAACAAACTTTTAGCAATACTTTTTTGTTCACACTGAACGGCTTAGCGTGGGTCAGGTTTTTATGCAAATGGCTAGCGCGATCGAGACAGCTTTTCGCTCCTCTGTAGTTTGGAAATAGCTGCTGCATATTTGACTTCGCTAGAAAAACTTCCTTGTCGAGAAATGACACTTTCCTAGCCATTTTTATAGGGTCCAAACTCCCCATCTTACCGATGCGGCCTGTGACAACCATAGAGGAGCATTTGATTAGTGTACTTTAATCAAACCATGGAAGCATACAAAGCTAGGGCATTTAACCGGGATAGGCAACTTAGTGACGAGCGAGGAGGATGTCGTCGTGGTGGGCGTAGATTCGGAGCAGGTAGAAAGAAAGGCTGTGGTAAGTGGGGAGAGGAGACAGTCGTTATGCGTGTCCCCAAGTCACGAGTAGAACAAGTCATCGCCCTGCTTGAAAACTCGAAGCCAATTGAAATGATCTAAACCAATTAGACATGACGAAGCTGATGTGCATTTAGCTTGCATTACCTGTGTGCAGGGGAGTCAGGAGTCAGAATTCAGAATTTAGAAGGCTCCCGACTCCTGACTAATGGTGGATTTGCGAGAGTACTAGTAGTACTCTCGCCCAGAGCGTTATCAAAGCCGTTTCTTGAACCAATCCCAGATCAACTTTAGTTTTGGTGATGGATTTCTCCTTAAAACTTGGGCGCACAATCATGCAAATGTGATTATTGCTCGAACGGTGCATTAGGGAGGCAGCTCCACTCATTCCACGAGCCGTCGTAGTTACGGACATTTGGATAGCCCAGCAAATACTTTAAGATAAACCAGGTGTATCCTGAACGCCCACCAATGGCACAGTAAGGAAATACTTCCTTGTCAGGCGTGACGCCTTTACCACTGTAGAGAGTCTGCAATTCATCGTTCGACTTGAAGGTTCCATCTTCATTCAGGGTTAGTACGTGCTCAATATGCACTGCACCTGGAATATGTCCCGCGCGTTCTGTTCCTTCCGGTGGCTTGATCATAAACCACTTACCATGGTACTCTTGATCTGTGCGGACATCCAACAACACGCGCTCCGTCTGACCGATGGATGCCTGAACTTTCTCATGTGACACCCGCAGGCTAGAATCCGGTTCCTGAGCACGGTATTGAGTCGGCGTGAAGTTTGACAACTCCACTGCCAGGGGACGACCTTCTCCCCTCCATTTCTGATACCCTCCATTCAGGACACGCACATCGTTATGTCCAAAAACTTTCAACAGCCAGAAGATCCAGGCTCCAGTCCCAGGGTCACTGCCATACGCAACTACGGTCGTCTCATTCGTGATCCCAGACCGCGAAAGCAGTCCTTCTAAGGCTGTTGGATCGAGATTGATGCGCAGATCGGGCAGTAGCAGGTCAGTAAAGATATTCCAGAAGACTGCGCCGGGGATGTGAGCATTCTTGTATGGCTCTGGACTCACATCGACTTCAACCACACGAACCTTGGGCTCGTTTAGGTTAGACGCCAACCATTGCGTATCGACTAAAACTTCAGGATGAGCGTAATTAAACACGAATATCTCCTTTTCAGGTTAAACTATAAGGCTAGAGGTCAGTTCAGATAGGCGCTTTAAGTCGTGCTTGAGACTAAAGCTAAGATAAGGTGAGTTGATTGACTGCGCCTAGACCTCGAACGGGTACACTTTGCTCTTGATGGTGAACTTACAAGCTTTATTTTGGGCAATCGCTCAAGCAAAAAGTGAACAGGAATTGCGCTCGCAGGTTCTGGCACTAGCGAGTGAGTATTTTGTTGCTACACGTTGGGGATTATTTTTCTTTGATCAACTCCCCTTAGCGGATAGTAATCTTCAGAAAGTATTTCAATTGGCGCTATCCACTGAACACAACCCGGTTTTGCGCTATGTGGTGGAGCGACACGCGCCTGTCCACGAAGCATTAGTGGTATCGCCCAAAGCCTGGAAACTAATCTGTCCTCGTGCTGATCATTGGCACGTTATGGCAGGACCACTAGTAAGCAACGGTCGGTTAGTGGGTGGGGTAGGCTTTACCCGTGAGCAAGGAACACCTGCATTCGATACAGAAAATCTGACGGATTTGAGCGCGCTTTGTCTGCACCTTTCCACCTGGCTTGCAACGCCGTGCGATCGCGAAACATTGCTGAAGGAAATTCGCTTTCCCGTTGCCGTAGGGAAATCGCCATACCCGATGCTAAAGACTGATCGCCTTACGCCGCGTGAACGGCAAATTGCTGAACTTGTGGCTCAAGGGCGAACCAATGCAGAAATCGGTGCTGAACTTTGGATTACTGAAAACTCTGTAAAGCAAGCTTTGAAGCGGATGTTTCGTAAGATTGAGGTTTCCTCTCGGACCGAAATGGTTGCACTGCTTTACAATGTGCTGGGTCCAACTCGTTAAGAAACTGTGCTGCTATCAAGGCTCAGATGAAAAATGCGTTTCGGCAACAACCGATCAAGCAAACAGATCATCCACTGGCACAGGGTAAGCGGATCTCAAACCCTATTGACATGGTGGTTTGGCCATTTAATTGTAGGAGTGAAGGAGCCTAGAAATCAAACTTGAACCGAAAACAGGACTTGACAAAATTTAGATGCGCTTACCCTGCGATCATGCCGATACAACTCAACATAAATAACGTTTAAGCAGGAGGTTGTCATGGTTCAAGCCATTCCCCAACTCGCAACCTTTGATGAGTTTATTGCTTGGTACCCAGAGCATGGGCGGTATGAATTAATCAATGGGAGGGTGTGTGAAGTGAAACCGACAGGGCCACATGAACAGGTGGGGGGATACTTGAACCGCAGACTGTCGGTGGAAATGGATCGGTTGGAGTTGCCGTATTTCATTCCCAAAAGTTGCACGGTGAAGCCGTTTAGTGAACAGTCGGGCTATTTGCCAGATGTGGTGGTGGTTGATCAGACGAAATTAGCTGATGAACCCCGCTGGCAGCAGGAATCCACCTTGATTCGAGGGGTATCCATGCCCCTAGTGGTGGAGGTGGTGAGCACCAATTGGCGGGATGACTACCAACGCAAGGCAGCAGATTACGAGGAGATGGGCATTCCGGAGTTTTGGATTGTTGATTATTTGGGTTTAGGCGGACGGCGATACATTGGGACACCCAAGCAACCCACGTTTTCGGTCTATCAGTGGGTGGATGGTGAATATCAGGTGACGTTGTTTCGAGGTGATGAACGCATTCTGTCACCGACCTTTCCAGAATTGGCGTTAACACTTGCTCAGATATTGCAACACGTCGGCATCAGGGTTGACTAGCAATATTAGATTGCTGATTTTAGATTTTATCGCACCCGAATACTTCATTCCGCAGGTGAGAAATAAAATCCTGTGTGTCTTTGTTTTGCCAATCTCGTGCTTGAATTATGGGAGATTTCTCTCATAGGCTCTCCATCCATTCGGAAAATAGTTTTTGATGCCAAAAACAAACTCTTTTGAACAATCAGATTAGTGGTGGAGAATTGAGATATCCCAGGTTTTCCAATGCCTGTGCGATCGCTTCTGTTCGGCTTTGTACTCCCAATTTGCGATAAATACTTTCCAGATGCTTTCGGACTGTACTGATCTGGAGACCGAGCGCTTTTGCGATCGCAAAGTTATCTTTGCCTCGGATTACCAAAAATAAAACCTCAGTTTCTCGCTGGCTCAATCTCAACAGTTCTAGCGCATTGAATAAAGTCCTTGTGAATCCACTCCACCTGCACTCGCGCTCGTCAGGTGGAGTGGGTCCATGGCCACCGTCCGCAGCAACTTATTGCTCGCGCCTCACATCTGCATGCCGCCCATGCCGTCGCCCATCAAGGCCAGGACTTCGGAGGGAACGACGACGAATGGGCGCATCATATCGTGATCCTCGTGTTCCAGGATGTGGCAGTGGTACATGTAGCGCCCACAGTAGCCGTCGAAGTGAGCAGCGATTGACAGCGCTTCGCCGGGGTTGACGCGGATCGTATCCTTAAAGCCCTGTTCGTTGAGGTCAGGATCGGACGGCGACCCATCGAGCTTAATCGGCTGGTCAGGTTGCGTGTAGCCGCCTCCGGGCACGTAGCCATCTGTGAGGTATTTCTGCCGGTGCAGCGCCTGGAACTGCACCAGATGCAGGTGGATCGGGTGAGTGTCAGTGGTCAAGTTGAGGATGTTCCACACTTCCCAACCATCGTAGGAGATTTGGATGCGGACGGCGTCGTGGAAGGCCATCGCCGTCGTGCGGTACCAGGTGGTCTTGGTAATCGGGCCTGAGGGCGGATGTTGGCTCTTGGGGATCGCCGTCTCGATCGCGATCAAGGGCAGGCCGGTGGCGGTGGCGGTGGCCGCTTCGCTCGTGACCTCCTCCAACTCCCGGAACAGCAGGTTGCCTGGCGGGAACTCGGTCAGGGCGATCCAGCGGTGGTTGTGGTCCTTCGGTAACACCATTTCCCTCCGGCCATTTGAGTCGCCTGCGGTGTGAACGTAGCGCACGAAGTTTGGGTCGAGCGGCAAGTTCTTGCTCAGCGGGGACGGTGTTGCACCCTCGTCCGGTCCGACATCGAAGCGCAGGACGTGGACTATGGGCAGGCGGTGCTCGCCACTGGCTGTCCCAGCAGCTGCTGGGGGAATCGGATGGTTCTGCGGGTCATTGCCTGGAGACGTAACCGTCGTGCCTTGGTAGGGGGCGAAGGCAGTGTTGACAAATGCCAGCTTCAAGTCTGGAAAGCCGGTGAAATCAATCACGAGGTCTGCGCGCTCAGCGGGCGCGAGGACCAAGCCGAGGTTTGGCAGTTTGACGGGAAAGTCCAGCAGACCTCCATCTGTACCGACTTGATAGATTGGCACCTGAGAAGTGAGGTCTTCACCGTACTCTATCTTGCCGTCAACCTCCATGACCTCCACCAACCGTAAGCAATAGGTGCGAGCGTTAGAGCCATTAAGCAGACGCAGGCGCATTGGGCGGGCACCAACTGGGCAACGGGGCCAGAGCGTTCCGTTGACGAGAGTGTATGGTCCGAACATCTCGGCAGTGCTGTTCTCGGTCTTGTGTAGCAGGTCGCCGGTCAATCGTCCCGCCTCGTCGGTGTCGAAGTTGCGGTCCTGGATTAGCAAGCACAACTCGTCTTTCTCGCCTGGCAGGATCTTGTCCGCGACCAGTGTGTCCTCGACTTGGTCACGGACGAGCCAAAATCCAAACAGTCCAGCATAGACACTGAAGCGGGTGACGCCCATCGCATGGTCGTGGTACCACAGCGTCGTACCCCGCTGGTCATTCTCATAAGTCGTCCACTGGGATTGTTTATACCGGGCTACGTTCTCAGTCCAACCATCGCTGTCGGCAGCCGTGCGACCGCCGTGCAGGTGGGTCACGCTAGCAGCACGAATGGCGGCAGCTTTAGCGTTGAGCGTGGCAGTCTGATGTACACCAGGAAAATTTTGCGGGATTGGATCGTTCGACTGTGGGTTCGGACAGACGGCGACCCGGTACGGCAGTGAGGTGTGTTTGTCGATGTTATTATGCCAGCGAACATGCACAATTTGTTCCCGGTTCACCAGGAACGTCGGTCCAGGGACGGTGCCGTCATAAGTCCAAGCGGTGGTGAAGCCGAGTTGCTTGGAGAAGCGGACAGTGGCGGACTTGAGGGTGACGGTTTGATGGGCTACGGCTCCTGCTGGGCGCAGATCGTAGATAGAGGGAAGGGAAAGAACGTCTTGGTAGGGGGTCAGCTCGTCCGGTAGGGGCCGGGGGGAGCTTGCGAGTTCCTCTACGCAAAGCTTCGCGTTGTCCAGGTCTTCGGCTAATGTCCCCTGTCCACTGACCAGGGAGCCGGGAACACGCTGTACGGTGGCATCGTAGTTTTCCATAGTAATTGCTCACCATTCGCGTAATCGAACTAAGTAAAGTTACTCAGTAACTACTCGGGTAG
>CAXUIG010000101.1:0-21025 GCA_964250845.1 uncultured bacterium
AGAACATCCTGCTGAACGAGGGCATCCGTGCTTGGATGGCACCTCAAGATCAGCCTCATGAGCAATTCCAATTCCCTGAGGAGGTACTGCCCCGTGGAAACGCCCTATAATGCACCTTTTGGTAATAGTTCTCTCACCCTGGGCGGCGGTCGTGACCTAGAGTCGACCGGTTTTGCCTGGTGGGCCGGTAATGCCCGTTTGATCAACCTGTCTGGCAAACTGCTCGGTGCTCACGTTGCCCATTCTGGTTTGATTGTTTTCTGGGCTGGAGCGATGACTTTATTTGAAGTCGCTCACTTCATTCCAGAAAAGCCGATGTACGAACAGGGCTTAATCCTGTTACCTCACCTTGCTGCTGAAGGATGGGGTGTTGGCTCTGGTGGTGAAGTCGTCAACATCTTCCCCTACTTTGTGGTCGGTGTGCTGCACCTGATTTCCTCCGCTGTTTTGGGTCTCGGCGGTATTTATCATGCCGTTCGTGGTCCGGAAACCTTAGAAGAGTACTCTGGCTTCTTTGGTTACGACTGGAAAGACAAGAACAAGATGACCAGCATTATCGGGTTTCACCTGATCATATTAGGATGCGGTGCCTTCCTGCTGGTGATTAAGGCTATGTTCTTTGGCGGCTTGTACGACACTTGGGCGCCTGGTGGTGGTGATGTTCGCGTCATTACTAACCCGACACTCAACCCAGCTGTCATCTTTGGTTATGTGTTGAAGTCTCCCTTCGGTGGTGAAGGTTCAATCGTCAGCGTCAATAACCTGGAAGATGTCGTCGGCGGTCACATTTGGGTTGGCTTGCTGCTGATCTTTGGCGGCATTTTTCACATTCTCACCAAGCCCTTTGCTTGGGCACGTCGGGCTTTCATCTGGTCTGGAGAAGCTTACCTCTCCTACAGCTTGGGTGCAGTGTGCCTAATGTCCTTCATTGCCACCTGCTTCGTCTGGTTTAATAACACCGTTTATCCCAGCGAATTCTACGGTCCTACGGGTCCAGAAGCGTCTCAAGCTCAGGCATTGACCTTCTTGATTCGTGACCAGCGCTTGGGTGCGAACGTGGGTTCTGCTCAAGGTCCGACTGGTCTGGGTAAATACCTGATGCGCTCTCCCACTGGCGAAATTATCTTCGGTGGTGAAACGATGCGCTTCTGGGATGTCCGCGCTCCTTGGCTGGAGCCGCTGCGCGGTCCCAACGGCCTGGATTTGGATAAGATCAAGAACGATATTCAGCCCTGGCAAGCTCGTCGCTCCGCTGAGTACATGACCCATGCTCCTCTGGGTTCTTTGAACTCTGTGGGTGGTGTGGCTACGGAGATCAACTCCTTTAACTTCGTGTCTCCGCGTTCTTGGTTGGCATGCTTTCACTTTGTCATGGCCTTCTTCTTCCTAGTAGGACACCTGTGGCACGCGGGTCGTGCCCGTGCGGCAGTTGCTGGCTTTGAAAAAGGCATTAACCGTGAAACCGAGCCAGTACTGGCTATGGGTGACCTTGACTAGGTTGGCAGATTAGTTTTCCTGCTCACGCTCGAGAGATAGTTAGTTTGAAGGCTCCTGTTACACAGGAGCCTTTTTTTTCGCTTTTAGGATTCAAAAACTGCAAGTAAAATGAGTTATGGTCAGCTCAAAAGAACAGGTGAAAGTTGACCGCTCAACCTAGTGGTTAATCTGTCATGCGTGATTCAGATTTCACGGACACCCTAAAATGGACTCCTGAAGCCAAGGCAAAGCTGAAAAATATTCCCTTTTTTGTCCGCACACAAGCTCGCCAACGGATTGAGCAGCTGGCTCGTGCAGCTGCCTTAGAAATTGTGACGGTTGAGTTGGTGGAGCAGGCAAGGGATGAGTTTGGGCAGTAAAGATCCTTGATTTACTAGCGGAACATACTGCTGACAGAACTATCTTCATGAATCCGCCAAATCGTCTCCCCTAGCAAGTTTGCCACCGAAAGCACCGTTAGCTGTTCAAAGCGATCGCCTTCGGGAACTGGAATCGTATTCGTTACAATCACTTCTTCAAACAAACCGCTAGAGAGCCGCTCGCTTGCCGGTGGCGAGAACACTGCATGAGTCGCACAGGCATAGACTTGACGCGCCCCTTCCTCCCGCAACAACTTAGCTCCCGCTGAAATAGTGCCACCAGTGTCAATCATGTCGTCGACTAATACCGCTGTTTTGCCCGCTACCTCTCCAATTACATTCATTACTTCTGCCACATTGTGAGCCTGGCGGCGTTTATCAATAATCGCCAGCGGCGCATCATCGAGCTTTTTAGCAAACGCCCTAGCCCTTGCCACACCGCCCACATCGGGCGAAACCACCACAAGATCAGATAGGTTTTTACTCGCCAGGTAATCCAGCAGCACTGGCGAACCGTAGACATGGTCAAAGGGAATATCGAAATATCCCTGAATCTGGGCGGAGTGCAAATCCATGGCCAGAACCCGGTTTGCTCCCGCTTCGGTAATCAGGTTCGCAACCAGCTTGGCAGTTATCGACTCTCGCCCTGCCGTTTTGCGGTCGGCTCTAGCATAGCCATAATAGGGAATCACTGCCGTAATCTGCCGCGCCGAAGCCCGACGACAGGCATCAACCATGATCAGTAATTCCATCAGGTGATCGTTTACCGGTCTGCAACTTGGCTGGATCAGGTAAACATCACAGCCCCGGATCGATTCCTGAATTTGAATGTAGAGTTCCCCATCAGCAAACCGCTTTCGGATCATGGGTCCTAAGTCCATACCCAGGTATCGAGCTACTTCCTGGGAGAGTGGTACGTTGGCGGAGCCAGAGAACAGTCGCAGGCGATTATTGTCAGCAACCACTGTTGGAGCTGGCTGAAGCGCCAAAGTTGCAGAATGGAGCATGGCAGAACCTCTATGCGCATTCACGGCAGTTTTATCATTTTGGACCTGAGAAGACTAACTTGAGATTGATAGCAAAACCCAATTATATATAAATCAAATGCTATCTAGCAAACGCTCGAATTACTAATGTATCACAAGAAAAGTCTCTTGTTATAACAGCAAAAAAAATTGTCTACACAGGAAAAAATCGACCATGCAACCACCCATTAGTATTGGCACTGTCCTCCAAAACCGCTACCGCTTAATTAGGATTTTGGGTCAAGGGGGTATGGGGCGCACCTATCTTGCAGAAGACCAGGGGCGTTTTAACGAACTTTGTGCGCTAAAGGAACTGATTCCAGCTCAAACGGGAAATGATCTCCTAGAAAAGTCAAAAAAGCTTTTCCAACGAGAGGCAACCATCCTATACCAGATTCAGCACCCGCAAGTCCCTCAGTTCCGAGCCACGTTTGAGCAAGATCAGCGCTTTTTTATAGTGCAGGACTACGTTGAAGGCAAAACGTACGCAAGAATGCTGGATGAGCGCAAGGCTGCTGGTCAAACATTTTCGGAAGCAGAAGTGTCACAGTTGTTGTGGCAGTTGTTGCCGGTGCTGGCGCATCTTCATAGTCGAGGGATTATTCACCGCGATATCTCACCGGACAATATTATTTGGCGCTCAAGCGATCGCTTGCCGGTGTTAATTGATTTCGGCGTCGTCAAGGAGCTGGCAACCCGGTTTCAATCCCCAGATCCAACCTACCAGCCAACGAGCGTAGGTAAATTAGGCTATGCGCCCAGTGAACAAATCCAAACCGGAAGAGCTTATCCCAGTAGCGATCTTTACGCGCTTGCAGTCACATCTGTGGTGCTACTTACTGGTCGAGAACCACAAGAACTATTTGATGACACCCAGCTCTCGTGGAATTGGCAACGCTGGGTGAAACTCAGCCCGGAATTGGCTAGGGTATTGAATCGGATGTTGAGTTACAAGCCGGGCGATCGCTACCAATCTGTAGCTGAAGTGGCTCAGGCGCTCCAGTCGCACACCAACCAACCCCAAAATCCCAACATCTCGCGAGTGCAAACTGTCGCTGTCGGTCGCCGCCCTGACTTGATTGAGTCCAGCACTACTAGTACACCTTCCTCACCTCCTCGAGTGATTCCGGCAGCCACAGACCGCTCATGGTATAATCCGTGGGCGATCGCTGTGATTGGAACCGTTGTCGCCATACTTTCTGGGATTGGTTCTTGGGTGGTGGTGAGTTCCATCCTCACCAATCAGCGTCCAGTTCAGCGTCCAGCGCCGCCGCAAACGTTCCCGTCACCGCTGATTTCTGCAAGTCCGACGCCAACACCCACTGCCTCCAACACACCCACGCCAACAGCGACTACCACACCCACATCGATGCCGACCCCCACTATTGAAGAGGAACTGATTAACTTCAACCCCGGTGAGACGGCAAAGCAAATTTCTGGTCAGACCAGACGGCAGGTTCTGAAGCGATACCTGGTGTACGCCAAAAAATGGCAGGTGGTGTCAGTTGCCGTTAAACAAGGGGCAGTAACGTTGGATATTCGCGATCCCGATGGTGAGCTGGTGAAAGACGCTAACAACGTTCTGAAATGGAAAGCAACAGTGCGCAAGAGCGGTAATTATCAAATTGATGTGATTTCAATTCAAGACCAAGGCACCAATTTTACTCTAAATGTCGGTGTTCGCAATTTACGATATTTGTTTGAAAGATAAATTTTTGACACTCTCAGGTCTAAAGAGACTGAGATTCTTGGTTCACCGACAATCCTTGCTGAGGCAGGCTCTCGCCAACCCCAGTAGAGGGTTCATCTTCCCAAGCGTTTAAGGCATCTAGCGCCAAGGTTCCGATATGCCCTACCGTACTTAACCCGCGTCTTAAGATTATCAAGGCTGCACTTTCATCTCGATCTAGCACACAACCACACTTACAAATATGTGTTCTAGTACTGAGAGATTTTTTGACGTTAGTGCCGCACTTTACGCATTCTTGGCTCGTATAGTGTGGTGGTACTGCAACAGTTACTTTGCCAAACTTCTTACCAAAACGTTCTATCCAGAGGCGGAACTGATACCAGCCAGCGTCATGAATTGATTTGGCCAGTTTCTGGTTTCTTACCATATTACGCACCTTCAAATCTTCATAGGCGATAAAATCGTTAGACTTACATACGCAGCGTGCCAGTCTTTTGGCATGCTCTTCACGTTGCCGTAAGGATTCAGGTGTTGAAACCCTTGCCTGGATTGCATTTCAGATCCGTACTTCTAGAATAAATAAGTTGATATTCTCAACAAGCAACGAGAAATGGCCATTCCACCGATTCTTATTGAAAATTAAAAAAAGCTGAATTATCCTCCAAACCTTTACGGGAAAAGCTTTTCAGTCATTTCCCCATTACCTGAATCCTTACACGTTGCCTACTTACTTTGAGGTGCTGCTTCCCTAAACGTTTTTTAGCTTTTTTGTAATTATTGCTTTGTCGATCTCCTTTCTTCTTAGGTTTTTTAAACTTTTTGGAAACGCGGCGCTGCAACTTCTGAAGCCGCTTCTCTGATGACCTATAGAAGCGTGGATTCTCTTCTTGGTATCCAGTAGAATCGGTATAGAAAAAGTTTAGTACTACATCTAGTCCTACAGCAGTTTGAGTAGGCAGGGTTGTCTCTACAACATCAATGGCAACGCAGAATTGCGCGTAGTATCCATCTGCTCGACGTACTAGCCTAACCCGTTTGATTTGCTCAACTTGGTAGAAGTTAAGATCCCGAGTGCCAACTAGTTAAAACTAGCCTATTTTCTTGCCATCTGTAAATGTGATGTATCTTCTAGATGAATCTAACTTCCACCCAGAAGTTTTATATTCCACCGAATGGCTGTCAGGCTTAAATTTTGGATATCCTTTTTTCCCTGAACTGCTAGCTTTACAGTTTTCGTAGAATCTAGATATAGATGACCATGCTCTTTCTGAGGAAGCTTGACGCGCTTGTGAATTAAGCTCGTCCGCGAAACCAAACTCGAGGGCTAACTTAGCACAGAGTTTTTGCAGGTCATTTTTACCTACTCCATGATTATCCATCCAGAACCGCAGGCACTTGTTTCTGATAAAACGCGCCGCCCGAATCGCTGACTCAATAGCGTCGAACTGAATAGGTTTAGCCTGGATTTTGAGTTCTAGTACAATCATGTAGTTATACTAGCACTTGCGTTGTAAGATATAAAGAAGTTAACATAATTCTACAAAAAGAGACGGGGACTAAAGTCCCCTGGGTAGTCTTTCATCCCCGCATCTAAAGACGCGGGGATGAAAGACTTACCATCTTTTCTTGTAATAATTAACAACAAATAACTAATAGCCGATTGGCTCGAGATTTTGAACGCATTACTGATTACGGGAACCGATACCGAGGCTGGGAAAACAGTATTGACGACGGCATTGGCTGCTTATTGGCAGACATACCAGCGTTCCCGCAGCTTGGGGATTATGAAGCCGATTCAAGCTGGGTTGGGCGATCGCGAGTTGTACCTCGCACTGTTTTCCCTAGAACAATCCCTGGAAGAAATCACACCTTTGTACTTCGAGGCACCACTGGCTCCTCCTCTGGCGGCAGCGCGGTCAGGTCGTAGGGTGCAGTTGGAACTTGTCTGGCAAGCTTTTGAAAACCTGCGCTCGTCACGCGACTGGGTGCTGGTGGAAGCACTGGGAGGATTGGGCTCGCCAGTGAGTGATGAACTCACTGTGGCAGATTTAGCCGCAGACTGGCGGTTGCCAACGGTGTTGGTGGTGCCGGTGCGATTGGGGGCGATCGCTCAAGCAGTTGCCAATGTCGCCCTAGCGCGTCAGACTCGCGTCCACCTCAAAGGGATTGTCCTCAATTGTGTCCAACCTCGTGACACAGCCCAAATCGCTGACTGGGCACCAGCTGAACTGATTCAATCGCTGACGAATGTTCCAGTCTTGGGCTGCTTGCCCCATTTAGATAACCCAACTGACCTGTCTAAACTGGCTCAAGTTGCGTCAAATTTAGATTTAGAGCGACTGTTGCCTCTTCGTATGCCATTACCTCCCTCGATTTCTACTATCTGAGGACCTCATCAGTCGCCTTCACCGAATTGAGTAAATCTGTTGTGAATACTTTGGGTATTTCTTCAAAAGTGGGACGCACCCGATGATTGTGCTCGTAGTGCCGTTTATTGTAATCGTATGAAGTATTTGCGATTGTCTTGACGTGATTAGCAACTATACCCAAGATTGGTAAGCGAAAAGTGTTCAATCCGTTTAGTACCTGCATGACTACAGAACGCTTGGTCTTGCCAACTCCTACAACCATCAACACCCCATCTGTATGTTCAGCCAAAAACTTAGCATCCGTGAGACCAAGCAGGTGGGGTGCGTCATAAATAACCAAGTCAAAAGCTGTTTGAAATTGCTCCATTAAATCCTGCATCCGATTAGATGCAAGCAGTCTAGTAGATTGTGCTCGGATTTGACCAGAAGTCAACACAAACAGGTTTTCTTCCAGGGGCGATCGCTGGATCAGAGGGTTAGGATCCAAGTTTTGGGAAAGGAGGTTGCTTAGTCCCTGTACGTTAGGCAAGCCTAAGCTAGTATGGAGCTGAGGTTGACGCAAATTTGCGTCTACCAACAAGACGCGCTGACCCATGAGTGCTGCCGCTTGGGCCAGATGCAAAGCAGTAGTAGTCTTGCCATCCCCAGATGCAGCCGAGCTAACTACCAAGGAGCGAACCGGCGGGTTGGAAACCATAAAATGGATGCTGGCGTAGAGAGAGTCGAATGCTTCCAGAAATAGAGAGGCATCAGAATGGTGGGCCTGGGTTCCTTCAATTGACTTAACAACCGCTGAAGAGTTGGGAATTTTTTTGGCACCCTTATTCAAAGGAATCACCCCTAACAGAGGCAGTTTGAGAGCATCTTCCATGTCCTCGATAGTGTAAAATACGTCGCAGTATTTCTCTTTGATCACAGCAGCCCCCAATCCCAACATCAGGGCCGCAATCACTCCCATAGCTAGCTTCTTGGGATTGCCACTGCTAGCTGGTATCGGATTGCCTTTAGCGTCGCGCGGTATTTTAGGCTCAGAAACAATTTCCCAAGGCACTTCCTTCTGAGCCGCATCAACACGCAGGGTTTCTCGCTGAATTAAAAGTTGGTTGAGTGTCTTGGTGGCAATTTCTAATCGCCGCTGTAGATCATTATAAGTGCGCATACTAGCCGGGAACTGCCGTACTTGCTGAGCGAGGAAAGCTTCAGACTTTGTAACTGCCTGATTACGAGCCTCTAGCACCTGAACCCTGTTGGCAGTATCAACCAGTTGCTTGATCAGTTCCAAACGAGTGGAATTCTGAAAATTTATTAATTGGGGAGATCTCGCTGTACTTGGTATGTTTTGCCCTATAATTTTTTGGGCTTCCTGATTCAACAGCCGGGATAAACTTTTTTGCTGCTCCCGCAGCTTCTGAATCACTGGGCTCTCTTCGCTAAACCGAGCTGACTCGACCGCAATCTGACTCTCTGTTTTCTTCAGCTGTGAGAGTAGATCTTGATACTGAGGTTCTTGACTTAGAGTCGATGCAGTGATCGCTTCATTAGGTGTTAGCCCTAGTTGTGACTGCAAGTTCGTGTAGAGCCTTTTCTGCTCCTGCAGCTCTCTTTGAGAGTCTAGTCTAGTCGCTTGAATTTCATGAACTTGCTTAGATAATTCTGCGACCTGACTCGCAGGATCACTCAGCTTGTACCGCTGTTGGAGCATTTGTAAGTTTCCTGCCAAATTATTGACTTGCTCCTGCCAACGAGGGAGTTGCTCGTCAATAAACTTAACACCTTCACTAATGCGGCTTTTCCGGTCCTCAAGACTGTAATTTAAATACCCTTTAGCAACTTCTGCCAAGATAAATTGAACTTTTTCGGGGTTTTCCCCCTTGTAAGTAACTTCTATGATTTTGGTCCAGTCCAGCATGTCTTTTCCGACGCGTTGAACCACTAAATTTTTACTAAGTGAATCGTAGCTAACGTCGGGATACCGGGCGTGAATCCGCTTAACAATCTTATCCAGCAGCCCAGGACTGTGTAAAACCTGAATCAAAGACGGGTAATCAACGCCAACAGTTGTATTAGAAGCTTCTCCATTGCGAGAGAGCACCGAAGGATCAGTATATTTTGCTTCAGACGTTATCGGCTCGACTAAAAGCCGAAATTCACCTTCATAATTGTGCGTTGAGGTCAGGGCTGAGGATAAGGTGGCAACAGCAATCGTAGCTGTAATGCCAGTAAATAAAAGGGCATTCCGCTGAATTAGCCGACCGATCGGACGCAGATTCAACCCTCTTTTCTTCAGCTCGGCGAAATCATCTGTCTTGACTGATGTCAGGTACTCCGACTCTTTGCCACCCTTCCTAAGTGATAAGGCAAGATCTTCTTGTTCAGGCTTCATTTTGACCTCTGTATATTTTGCTACTTTAATGTCCGAAACAACCAACAGATGTTTTTGATCCAAGTCTAGAGTTGCCAGGCTTAGTTACATAACTCAGGAGTATAAAGCATGACCAACAATGGCATAGGTTTTTTGGAGCCCCTCGCAATCATAAATTATCTGATCATTTTAATCTGATTAGATAAAATCGATGTTATGATTTGGCTCAACGTATTACCTAGAGCCGATGTCTTTAGTGATCGCCTACCTGATAAATCAATATCCCAAAGTCAGTCATAGCTTCATTCGGCGAGAAATCGCCAGCATAGAAGCTGGCGGGATTCAAGTGGCGCGGTTCTCGATCCGTTCTTGCAGCAATGAGCTGGTTGACAAAGCGGACAAAGTAGAGCTGGAGCGGACTCGGGTAGTTTTAGGAATTGGCATGGTAGAATTGCTGTTTAGTTTACTCCGTGTCGCCGTCACCAAACCGATTCGTTTCCTTCGGGCTTTGTGGCTAACGCTGAGGCTCAGCTGGGGGTCAGAACGAAGCGTTTTGCATCATATAGCATACTTAGCTGAGGCCTGTGTTCTTCTAGGTTGGTTTTCAGATGCGGGCGTAGTCCATGTTCATGGTCACTTCGGGACGAATTCAACCACCGTGGCGATGTTGTGTCGCGCGATTGGTGGGCCACCCTACAGCTTCACGGTTCATGGTCCGGAAGAGTTCGATAAAGTCAAGGCTCTCGCCTTGGCAGAAAAAGTCGAGCAGGCTGCTTTTGTGGTGACGGTTAGCTCCTTCGGCAAGAGTCAGCTTTATCGCTGGTGCGCTCCTAGTCAGTGGTCAAAAATCCATGTGGTTCATTGTGGCGTAGACGCTGGATTTCTAGCTCAGCCATTTATCGCCGTACCGCCTGAACCGCGCTTAATCTGTGTTGGCAGACTTTGCGAAGCGAAGGGACATCTGCTTCTACTCGATAGCGTGGGCCAGTTAGCAGCCGAGGGCTTGAGGTTTAAGCTAGTGTTGGTAGGCGATGGGCCGCTGCGGGCCGAAATCGAAACCCTGATCGCACGGCTGGGTTTGCAAGCTCATGTCGAAGTGATCGGCTGGGCGAGCAATAATGAGGTTCGTCAACACATCCTAGCTTCACGGGCGATGGTGCTGCCCAGCTTGGCTGAAGGTTTGCCAGTAGTGCTGATGGAGGCAATGGCACTGGGTCGTCCTGTGATCAGCACCTATGTTGCCGGGATTCCTGAGCTAGTGCAACCGGGCGTCTGCGGTTGGCTGGTGCCCCCTGGCTCAGTCGAAGCGCTGACGGGGGCGATGCGCGTAGCATTGCAATTACCAGTGGAAAAGCTGGAACAGATGGGCACAGAGGGTGCAATTAGGGTGGCTAAATACCATAATGCCGCGATCGAGGCAGGCAAATTAGCGGCGCTGTTTCGGTCTAGTGTCGAGAAATTACAGAACCAGCAAATTGATGTACCACCCACTGTTCGTGGTGGCATTCATATCCCTATGAGTTAAGCAATGCTTCAATTGCGACGCAGTTTCTCTGCAATCGATTTCCCCGCCTTAACGAATTCATGACATCACTGAAGAAGCTTGCTATCCGTGGGACAGCCTGGACTATTGCTAGCTATGGAGCGAGCCAACTCCTGCGACTCGGCAGTAACCTGATTCTGACTCGCCTGCTGTTCCCAAAATTGTTTGGCCTCATGGCTCTGGTCAACATTTTCATCATGGGCTTGCATCTGTTCTCCGACATCGGCGTTGGTCCGAGCATCATCCAAAATAAGCGCGGGGATGACCCAGCTTTTCTCAACACTGCCTGGACTTTACAGGTTATGCGGGGCTTTGGTCTGTGGTTTGGTTGCGTTTTGATTGCCTGGCCGATTGCTAAGTTCTACTCAGAGCCCCAGCTCTTATGGCTGATCCCGGTGGTTGGTCTAAGCACGATCATCTCTGGGTTCAACTCCACTGCCCTGTTCACGCTTAACCGCCACATGGCTTTCGGTCGGTTGGAAATTTTTGAACTTGGGGTGCAGGTTCTCGCCCTGGTGGTGATGGTTGTCTGGGCGTGGTTCAGTCGGACAATCTGGGCTCTCGTGATTGGGGGACTTGTGTCGGATGTAGTCCGGATGGTGTGCAGCCATCGGTTGATTGCCGGATCTTCTAACCGCTTTGCCTGGGATCAACAGGCAGCCAATGACCTGTTTTCCCTTGGTAGGTGGATCTTTGTTTCGACGGCTGTAACATTTGTGGGTACGCAAGTAGACCGACTGATTCTCGGTAAATTAATTTCACTTGAGCTGTTGGGTGTTTATGGCATTGCCTTGACGCTCGCTTCTATACCGTCCCAAGTCATTGGGGCGCTCAGCAACAAGGTGATTTTTCCAGCTGTTTCGAAGCTTGTCCACCTTCCTCGTGAAACCCTTCGCACCAAGATTTTACACAACCGCCGACTTGTGCTGGTCGCGTCGGCGTTAATCTTGACAGTGCTGGTTAGCTTTGGAGACGTGCTGGTTTTGACATTGTATGACAAAAGATACACAGAGGCGGCTTGGATGCTGCCACTGCTGGCACTAGGTATATGGCCCAACTTGCTGTCCGAGACGCTTCGCCAATCCCTTGTCGCTATTGGTCAGCCTAGCTACCAAGCCTACGGTCAACTTTTTAAAGGTATTTATATGTGCATTGGATTACCGCTTGGGTTTGACCTCATAGGAATTACGGGTGCTGTGCTCGTGGTGGCGCTCAATGACATTCCTGTTTATGGGGTAATAGCTTATGGTCTTTGGCGTGAAGGACTTGGCAGTTTCAAACAAGATATCCAGGCTACAGTGCTATTACTTATATTGATCGCATTAGTACTGATGGGTCGAGTCAGTTTGGGTTATGGGCTCCCCCTCAGTAGGAGCTTAGCTTTTTAGTAAGAAAGTAATTTAAAGAATTAAGTCTGTCTGTGGAAAAGCTACTACCATGAAATCCGGCTGGAGTCCGAAATGACTGTTTGTGAAATCTGCAATAATTCAACTGGCAACAAATCTTATGTGGTCCGAGAAATGATGTTTGGGTTTAGAGATGAATTTGAATATTTTGAATGTGCAGAATGTAGATGCCTACAAATTAAAGATATTCCGGTTAATATTTCAAAATACTACCCTGAAGAATATTATTCTTTTAAACTTAGATCGAATTCAAATCCGAGTTGGATTGAGTCGGAGTGGAGCTGGGGGGCTTCTTCTTAGTATGCAAGCCGAAGGATTTACCAACCTCATAGGTGCCGACCCCTTCATTAAAGATGATATTTTATACGAAAACGGTGTGAAGGTTTTAAAAAAAGAATTATCCGAGATAGACCAACAGTTTGATTTCATCATGTTAAACCATTCTTTTGAACACATGCCCTCACCTTTGTATGTAATAAAAGAGTTATACCGGATATTGAAGTTTAACAGATATGTTTTAATTAGAGTTCCTTTAGTTTCTTCTTTTGCTTGGCGAGAATATGGCGTTCATTGGGTTCAAATTGATGCTCCGCGTCATTTTTTCTTGCATACGATTAAAAGTATCGAAATCTTAGTAAAGCAAGTAGGTTTTAAAATAGCAGATATTGAATTTGATTCCCACGCTTATCAATTTTGGGGGAGTGAGCAACTGATGAGAGATATACCCGTGCTCGATAGTAAATCTTATGCTATAAATCCTGAGGCATCTATTTTTTCTCAAAAACAAATCGATGAGTTTCAGGCGAAAGCTATACAGCTTAACCAGGAAAAAAATGGAGATGCAGCATGTTTTTACTTATATTAAACTTGAAATGTCATCTAAAACGGTATAAAATTATCTAACTATCGAAAGCCAGACCGAACCGAGCGTGCCGATTTTTAGAAATGTTCATCCTATGACAAGCAATACTCATAAGATAAGTGTTCATTGGAGAGAACTCGACGTTTTGCGGGGCTTGGCGGCGATTTTAATGATTGTGAATCATCTGGGATATAAGACACTGAACCCCAACCAGATTGATGGCAGCTTGTCGGGAAATTTAGTTTTTATTGGCAGTTTCGCTCCAGTACTTTTCTTTTTCGTAACGGGTGTTGGTTACGGTATCCAGTCGAGCCAGAGGAAAAAGGCTTCTCACTGGTATATAACACTTAACAAGGTGGTAGTACTAGTTCTTGCGGATCTATTAATGCAGTGGAGCGAGGGAAGATGGCTGGGACTTGATTTTCTTGGGTTTATTGGTCTTGAGAGTTTAGTGTTGGAATTTATCAGAAATTCAAGGTTCCCTCTGACTTATTGCACTGTAGGTTTTGCTTCGGTTTCCCTCATGCGCTACTTGCTGGGTCCTTATATTCACTCTCTTGGATATGATCAGCAGCTGTGGGGGGTGCTTGGTTTTATACTTGGCACTTCTGAAACCCTAGGGGTATCTTATCCGCTTTCACCCTGGCTGGCCTATCCATTTGCAGGCTACTTTATCGGTGTTGGTGCTACGCATTACAAGGTTTTCATAGAAACCCATCGGTTGCAAGTAGTTTCTGGTTTGTTAATGCTGGGAATTTTACCAGCATTGGCTGGGATAATCATGTCACGACACGGAACTTCCTTCTTTCGTTGGGGAACAGTGGCTTTTGGTTTTTACGTTGTAAGTTTTGCTGTGATCTTTAGCGGCCTTGCATGGTCATTGGCGATGTGTGGAAGCTCTGGGTTAAAAGGATGCCAAAATGCTTTATCTCTGAGGGGTATTGCTTCGTTAGCAGTCGTTCCAGTGCATTATTTCCTGATTGACTTGGTGGTCGTCATTGGAGTAAAGCAGTTGGGCTTGTTCAGTTTTTGTATATTAGCTATAGGGGTTTTGACTACGAGCTTTTTACTAGCTCGCTTTGTAGAAGACCTCAGCCGCATAATGCGTCTTCTTCAGAAACAGAGGGTTGTATGGTTTGGTCTTGTAGTAATGTTCTTGTTGGCAGGTATTTTAACCTTTATTTTTAGCCAAGAAAACACATCTCTGGTGATGTTAACCAGAACTTTTGGTCAGATTGTTCTGTGCCTATTGCTTGTGGTTCGCTGGTACTAAGGTTTAAACTTGGGACGATGCTCCCCTTAAAAGAGACAAATTGAGGACGATATGAATTCAAAGTTGATGTTTCGTCTTGATCCAGATTACTTAAAAGATTTGGCGAGTAAGTATCGTGAATCTTACGCTCAAGCCACGCCATTTCCACATATTACAATCGATAATTTTTTGCAGTCAGATTTATTAGACAAGATCCTGGAGGAGTTCCCGAAAGTCCATTCAATTGATTGGCAAAAATTTGATGCTGCTCCTGAAAAGAAGCTGGCGTCCAAAGATGAAATGAAAATGGGAGACACTACACGCCTTCTCCTTTACCAATTGAACTCTTCAACTTTCATTAATTTCTTAGAGAATCTGACGGGGATTGATGGAATCATACCTGACCCCCACTTTGAGGGCGGTGGTCTTCATCAAATCGAAAGAGGTGGGTACTTGAAAATGCATGTGGATTTTAATCGGCATAGCAAACTTCACCTTGATCGCCGACTAAATATTTTACTATATCTCAACAAAAATTGGTCTGAAGAATATGGAGGTCATCTAGAATTGTGGGACAAGGATATGACTCGGTGTGAAAAAAAGATCCTCCCAATCTTTAATCGATGTGTCATTTTTAATACGACGGAATTTTCATATCACGGCCATCCTGAGCCCTTAACTTGTCCAGAGGGACAGACACGGAAGTCATTGGCGCTTTACTACTACAGCAATGGACGACCAGATGCAGAGACTTCTAATGGGCATTCAACTTTGTTCCAGGCTCGACCAGGAGAACAAATCGGGCAAAAAACCCCCTCCGATGTTGCACTCAAAGCTGTCTTAAAGAAGCTATTGCCGCCGATTTTGATTGATGCACGGAACTACCTGGGGAATATGCAGCAATTCAAGAAACATTAGGGTACCGACATAAAGAGGCACATAGTATTGCTTATGGGTCCTTTGGTATATATCGTGATGTTCGGTTGGATTCCAGTTGTGCTCTATCTGTTCAGGTGGGTGCCAGCTCAACGGGCACTTGTCGTCAGTTTTATCACAGCGTGGCTATTCCTACCGCAAGCAAAGTTTCCGCTGCCTGTGTTCCCAGAGTACACCAAGATGTCGGCAACTTGTTACGGTGTTTTATTGGCAACTATTGTGTTCGATGTCGAACGCTTCAAGTCGTTTCAGATCGGCTGGCTTGACCTGCCGATGTTGGTCTGGTGCTTATGCCCTTTGGCGTCATCAATCACTAATGGCCTGGGTTGGTACGATGGGATATCAGAATTTAATGCGCAAACTACGACCTGGGGAGTGCCGTATTACCTGGGTCGGCTGTATTTGAATAACCTAGAGGGGCTACGCAAATTGGCCATTGGCATTTTCACTGGTGGCCTGATATACATTCCTTTATGCCTGCTTGAAATCCGAATTAGTCCGCAGTTGCACCGGATAGTTTACGGCTTTGCTGCTAGGGAGAATTTTGCCCAAGAAATTCGTTACGGAGGATATAGGGCAACGGTTTTTATGGAAAGCGGTCTCATGGTTGGCGCCTGGATGATGGCAGCTGCGCTGATCGGTGTTTGGCTGTGGAAGACTGGCGTGATCAAGCAGATGTGGGGCATTCCAGCCAGTCGGCTTGTGGTGGCATTGCTGATAACAGTTGTGTTGGTAAAAGCAACGGGTGCATGCTTTTTACTAGTAATGGGGCTGGTCATATTGTTCGTTGCCAAGTGGTTTCGCACCTCTAAGCTGCTGTTGCTGCTGATCGCGACCATATCGTTATATATATTCGTTGGAGCGAACGGAACCTTTTCTGGCAATCAGATTGTCTCCATTGTGTCCACTGGGGTCAATCAAGACCGGGCTCAGTCTTTAGAGTTTAGATTTGATAATGAAAAGATCCTCTCGGATAAAGCGCGCCAAAGAATGGTTTTTGGCTGGGGAGGATGGGGACGGAGCCGTGTGAATGACGAATGGGGAAAGGATATCTCCGTCACCGACAGTTTGTGGATTATCGCGTTCGGCACTAAAGGTGCAGTCGGCTTAATCAGTTTAACAGCATCCCTGTTACTTCCGGCGATCGCGTTCGTGCAACGTTATCCGGCCAAGCTGTGGAGTCACCCCAAAGTGGCACCAGCCGCTGCTCTGGCAGTGCTTTTAGTTTTATACATGCTCGACTGTGTTTTGAATGCCATGATCAACCCAATTTACACGCTCGCGTGTGGCGGCATCGCCGGGCTGGTGCTAGACCAGAAAAAAAATTAAAATCATTAAAATTTCGGAAAAGATTAAAATAACGAAATCTGAAACCGCCACACAGAAAAATCTATGTCTGACGAGACTGTGCCAGATAGCTTGACCCGTCTGATGGTAGTCATACTTAACTACCGAACGCCCAGTCTGACGATTGACTGCTTGCGCTCCTTGGTGGGTGAAATGGGATCGCTACCAGGTACCCGTGTTGTAATTGCCGACAACGCTTCTGGCGATGGGTCAGTTGAACAAATTGGAGCAGCGATTGAAACTGAGGGCTGGGGTGAATGGGCATCGCTCCTGCCATTAGAGCATAACGGTGGCTACGCCTTCGGCAACAATGCTGTGATCTCGCGATCGCTACACTCAACCAATCCACCACCCTATTTTCTGTTGCTTAACCCAGACACGATTGTTCGCCCCGGTGCGATACAGGTACTGGTGGATTTCATGGATGAACATCCCGAGGTGGGGATTGCGGGAAGCCGCTTGGAAGACCCTGATGGCAAACCTCAGTGTTCGGCTTTTCGCTTTCATAGCGTGCTGAGTGAGCTTGATTCCGGCTTGCGGATTGGAGTGGTATCTAAGTTATTGTCAAAGTGGGTGGTTGCGCCTCCGGTTTGTGAAGAAACCTGTCAAACCGATTGGGTGGCTGGAGCGAGCATGATTGTCCGCCGCGAAGTGTTTGAGTCAGTGGGCTTGCTGGACGAGAAATATTTCCTGTATTTCGAAGAGGTAGACTTTTGCCTGAGGGCTAACAAGTCAGGTTGGTCGTGCTGGTACGTGCCGAAAAGCCGAGTTGTGCATCTTGTCGGACAAAGTTCAGGAGTGACCGACACCAAGCGCCCACCTCAGCGCCTACCCGGTTACTGGTTTGATTCCAGGCGACGATACTTTCTCAAGAACCACGGTTGGCTGTATTCCGCCTTAGCTGATGTCGCCTGGGTTTTTGGTTTTGTCTTGTGGAGGTGGCGACGGGTGATTCAACGCAAACCAGACACAGATCCGCCAAAGCTCCTGAGTGATTTCCTGCTTAATAGCGTGTTGCTTAAGGGAGGGCAGGTTTCGAGCGCTCCACAAACCGTTACCCTGGGGTTCTGGCAAATTCTTAAAGAAGACTGGGATGCTCATGAACGCGATTGGACCAGGCCTGGATTTCGGGCGGTAGCTGTTCATCGTTTTGGTGTCTGGAGAATGACGATCCAACCCAAACTGCTTCGGGCTCCATTGAGCATTCTCTACAGGGCGTTGTATCGCAAGATCCGAAACGTCTATGGGATTGATTTGCCTTTCACTGTTAAGCTGGGTCGCCGTGTGATCATTGAACACCAAGGGGCAATCGTTATTCATGGGTATTGTTGCATTGGGGACGACAGTATCATCCGCCAAGGAGTCACTCTGGGGAATCGTTACTTGGACCGTCCGTTTGAGGCCCCAAAATTGGGCGATCGCGTTAATGTTGGTGCCGGTGCGAAAATCCTCGGTGCGGTGGCTATCGGTTCGGACGTAAACATTGGTGCCAACGCTGTGGTTCTATCAGACATTCCCCCTGGTACAACTGCGGTTGGCATCCCCGCCAAAATTATCAGCGCCACAAATTACGGAGACAATGCTTGAATCAGCGACTATTAGACTCATTTACTCATTTATGCCACACAGCCTTTTCAGTTGCTTGTAACTTGATGCAGCATCATTCTGGAGCGTTGTAACTCGAACTGATATCCCACCCAACTGCAAGATAGAAGAAAGACTGATCCTCTTTACAGTCCAGGTTTTTATAGAAAAAAAGGATTAATTCCCAATGAATATTTACGTACTTTCTCAACGAGGTTTGATTTCGAGCGTATCCTATGACCCCCTTTTTGAATTAGAAAACGTGCTGGTGCAAACGTGTGGCGGGAAGCTCCTGGTGCCAACCGCCCACGGTATTACACAGTGGGCGTATGAACGCCCGAGGTATGTGCATCAATTCCTAAATAAGATAATCCGGCGCACGATAGGGCCCTACAAGCCACTGGATGATTCGTTACAATCGCTGGACAAGGGGAATGTTTTATTCATCATTGGGATCAGCGGAAACGATCTAACAATACTCTCAAGCATACCCAGGTGGCGAAAACGTTTTGACCTTGTTGTCGCATATATTTTCGACGCTTGGGGATTTCATATCTACCCTAAATACACACGTCACATAGATCATTTATTTGTACCGATGCCGGAAATTATTGCTCCTCTCCATGAATACTTTAGGATACCAGTATCACTATTGCCTTTTGGAGCCGATGTCCTCACTCATGGTTCGGGTGAACTCAACCGTCCATTTGATTTGATTAGTTATGGACGAATTCCACAACGGTACCATAAGGCATTTGCTAGTAAGTTTAATCAGCCGGATTCGAGGCAAATCTATTATAGGTCCACGCCTAGACGTGAGAAAATGTTTCCAAAAACACCATATGAAGAGCGTATAGATAACGAAGATCAGATACTTTTGTCTAAAATCCTGATCAGGACTAAATTAGCGTTTGCGTTTGACACAATGCACCCCGGTATGCGGCAGTTTCCCTATTCGTTTGTTACACTGCGATGGTTTCAGTGTGGAGCTGCTGGTTGCGTGATAATTGGTAAAAGACCAACTACACCCCTCGCTGACAAGTTGTTGGACTGGGAGGATGCAACAATTGAGTTGCCGGATGACCCAAAAGAAAGTGTCGAATTTGTCGAGGAACTCTTACAGAACAGGACGCGTCTTAATTCTATCCACAAACGCAACTATGTCGAAAACTTGGCTCGGCATGATTGGCGATTTCGCATCAAAAGCATGCTCGAGCAGTTAGATATTCCGCTACCCAAATGTCTCGTTAACGAGTTGTCACAACTGAAGACACTCCACGCGCTGGTATCTTAATGACCTGCACCCGCTTGTAACTATCATAATCGGAAAAAATGCTTGAATCAGTAACTTTTCCACTCGTTTCTGCCACACAGCCAGATTGGAGCCGTGAAAAATGTCGTCGATGGTGGGATCCTAGCCGCCAACTTCTCAAATCTATCCGTGGGTATCAAAAGCAGCAGGCACGCGGTGGAATTGTAGGACGCTTTTTAAGTGCTTATAACGTGATGCAGCATCGGTTTTGGAGCGTTGTAACTGGAGCTGATATTCCGCTGAATTGCAAAATCGAAGGGGGACTACTCCTGCCTCATCCTAATGGTGTCGTGATTCACCCAGGTGCATCTATTGGAGCAAATTGCCTGATTTTTCAACAGGTAACAATTGTTGAGGGAGTCAAAATCGGAGGTCATGTTGATATCGGTGCCGGTGCCAAAATCATTCGCGCAGTCAGCATCCGTGACCATGCGAATATTGGTGCCAATGCTGTGGTTCTCTATGATGTGCCAGCACTGGCAACGGCAGTTGGGGTACCCGCTAAAATTATCATTTCCACGAATTCTAAGCGGAATACCTAAGAATAGCGTGATTGAATTTGACTATCCATGCTATGTGGCCAACTTGATCGCGATCAATGATTGTTGTCATTTTGAGCAAAGTGAAACATCCAGAAAGCAAGCTCCGCTATTCCCAGCTATATCCAAACCATACGCCGTCTTATAGGTAGGACTTATGCGATCTCTTGTTAAGAAAATCGTCCGTAGACTCGCCTGGCGTTACGGCAAATTCCCCAGCCTTTACCGCAAGCTCTGCCAACCGATGGGAGAAGAATACGCTGAATATCTCCGCCGCCATGGCAATCTTTGCGAGATTGGCCGACACTGCAGTATCCTCACGACAACCGTCTTCACTGACCCGGCCTACGTTCGCATCGGCAATAATGTCCACTTCTCCTCCTGTACCCTGATTGGTCACGATGGGTCTATCGCAATGCTCAACCGTGCCTACAACATTAAGCTTGATTCCGTCGGCAAGATCGACATTCATGATAATGTTTTCATTGGTTTCAACGCTATCATTCTCCCAAACGTCACCATAGGCCCAAATGCCATCGTCGCTGCCGGTGCCGTCGTTACTAAGGACGTAGCTCAAGGAGACATCGTCGCTGGCGTACCCGCCAAACCCATCGGTCGTGTCGAAGACTTGGTAAAAAAATTACATGCCAAAACTCAAACCCTCCCTTGGGCTGATCTGATTAACTGCCGCGAGGGTGGGTTCGATCCCGAAATAGAGCCCCAACTCATTCAATTACGCGTCTCCCATTTCTACGGCAACACATCAACTCAAACCGCCACAACAAAATAGTTGATTTTCAGAAGTTCTCACATGGAGAAAAACCACCCCACAAGGGGTGAGGCATGAACCCCCCCCTTGTCTCCCCATCCTCTTTGTCAATTACTAGGGTTTTGAGCAATAAAATCCATTATTCCTAAATATTTGGGAGCTGTAGTGATATC
>CAXUIG010000102.1:0-21012 GCA_964250845.1 uncultured bacterium
CTACCAGCCAAGATAGTAAGACCCTCGGCAGGCGCAGGGTGATGACCACAAAGGGGGACTCCGAGTCCACTGTTTTCATACCCAGGACGGCTTTGACAATATCTAAACTCGGAACGGGATAGTCCCCTAAACTCAGACTCATCCCCAGGATAGCGAGGGTTAAGAGCAGCAATACCACCAGCACCCAGGGCAGACGCTGATCGCTGCGCTTGGACGAGGACACTTGCTCTTCTGGCACTTGAGAAGTTCTCATCAGCGCTTCACCTGAAAGCGCACGAGGTACAGGAAGAAGGGCGCTCCCAACAATGTCGTCATCACCCCTACCGGCAGTTCTTGGGGTCTGAGCACAATGCGCGCTCCCAGGTCGGCCCACACCAGCATTGCTGCTCCCAGCACGGCAGAACACGGCAACACCCAGCGGTAATCGAGGCCCACAACCCCCCGTGCCAGGTGGGGGACAACCAGACCGATAAAGCCAATGGGTCCAGCCACAGCCACCGCACTGCCCGCCAGTACCACAACACACAAAGCCGTGGCGACTTTGACTCTAACGGTTTGCTGACCCAGACCCTGGGCAACCGACTCTCCCAAGGAAAGCGTGGATAGCTGCCTACCCAGAGCCAAAGCGCTCAAGAGTCCCACCACCATCCAGGGCAGCACGGTGAGAAACAGATTCCAGTCCCGACCTGCCAGCGACCCGGCCAGCCAGAAGCGAATTTCTTCAAGCGATCGCTGGCTGAGAATGAGCACGCCCGTGGTCACTGAGCCCAGCAGGGCACTCAGGGCCGCCCCAGCGACGGTCAGATTCAACGGTGTCGGTCCTCCCGGCCCCAAGGAGCCTAGCAGGTAGACCGTGACCGCCGCCACCGCAGCTCCAAAGAAGGCGGCCCCCGTAATTAGGGGCGGATTAGATATGCTTTGGCCAAATATCACCACTACCACGGCACTAGCAGCACCGGCATTTACGCCTAAAAGAGCGGGCGAGGCTAAGGGATTTTGGGTGAGTCCTTGCATCAGCGCCCCAGCCACGGCCAGGCTTGCGCCCACCATCAAGGCGATCAGCGCTCGTGGCAACCGCATCGTGCGGACAATCAGGTGCTCGGTGGAGTCATCAAATGTTGTGAAGGCAGTGAAGATCCTAGCTAGAGGAATTGACGCAGCTCCATAAGCTAGGCTGGCGAATAGACCCAGCAGGAGCAGAAGCACCCCAAACCCCAGGTACAGCAGAGGAATATAGCGCCCTAGTGGCCGTTGTCTTTGAGTGAGGTCAACCATGATCGCTCTCCCCTAAAGTTTGACTGGATCAATCGGTAAATCACCACACACCAGGCGTTTTAGCTTGGGTTGTGGGAGCAGCGAAGTGCAGAAAATTTTAAACAATTATGGTTGATTGTTCAATGTTGGCACTCTTAGTTTTATGTGACTGATGGTTATAAAGTTTATCCCTGTTTTATTGCAAATTGCGACCAAATTGTGAACAAAACTTATTTCTTACTTCGCTACCTGAAATATCGTTCTATCTCTTTCCAGACTGCAAACGTATTTTAATTTAGCAACGTTTCTTTAAGAGACACTTTCATCTGTCTAAATCTACTTACAACAACGCATCTGGAGTAGTAGGTGTGATGAATTTAATTAATTTTTGAGTGCAGGATTAAACTCAAAATAAAATACATAAAACCGCCCTGAATTCCTACTCCAATAATGGTTTTAGCTTGAGTATTAAAGTCCCAGTTCCCCTATCCATAAATACTCGTACCCCACATCAAAAATACTAGCACCCGACCCCGTATTTTTTTTTAATACTTATGCAATAACGGTTTTAGGCTTTGAGTACAGTCTTAATTAATTTAATTATTCTAATCCGCGTCATAGCAGTGATATTGTTAGATACGGCTGATATAAAAGATAGTGATGTTATAGTCTGTTCTCGCTATCGGGGAGCATTCCCATTCGGCAAATGTGTACTCCATAAAAAAAGACAATGCGAGGAGTAAATAAGGAGACTTGGGGATAGTCTTTACTCTTGTTTTCTATCTTATTGTCTTTACTGAGGATATTTTTGTAAAAGTGGAATGCTCCCCTTTATTTACTTATTTATAAACCAGGATAAATTATTTTTTTTCTCATTGGCGTGACCATTTCTTGATAAGTTGTGCGCCCAGAACGATTCAGAACAGCGGTGTCAATCAAAACCAGGATCTGCTCTTACCCATGTATTGCCTCTTCTGCCTTAGCCCCCCAATCTATTTGCTAATTCCACATTTGTATAATTGCGGCATCCTGAATTTGCTTCCCGTGTCTCGTTTTCCACAAGGGCGAAAATATCACCTAACCCCTTGAAAGCCTCGACGAATCTATTCAATCCTTGTGACGTTCTACCCAAGTAAAAGGCGACTGACCCGAACGTGACAGGATAGTAATTCTTTTGGCTGATGAACTCCAGGCGACCTCTGATGAAACAGCGTGGGTATTGACGTAGTCGATGAAACCATTGGGTTTCGGTGCAAGATGCAACTAGGATGAGTGCTTGGGTGACATGACCAGACTCAAACTCAGCGCACAGCTTCTCAACCCAGTCTCCAGTCTTGTTCCCGTAGGGAGGATTCATGAACACGCGACCTACCCAGGGTTGAGCGAGGGCATCGTCCTCTTTGGTAAAACCTCCCTTTGCTGGGACATTGAGGTGGTATTGACTGTTGCTGCACGGGTCGAGGTCAATCTCTCCCAAACAGGACAGGGCGGCATCAATGATGTGTAGCGAGGTGTAGTGTGACTCGGATTCACTTGACATGAAAAGAGCGATTTTTGGGGAGACTTCAGGTGAGTTCTTTGGTTCTGCACTAGTCAGGTCAGACTCAGCCAACTCAGCCACTACGTCTATGGTTTGTTGCTCCGACTGGCGTTCTGCTGGTGTGACTTTTAGTGGGGCAGTGAATACCTCAATAGCTTCAGGTTCAGAGGCTGTAGCTGTTGGAACTGGCTCTTTTGGGGAACTTGCCCTTTTTCTGCTTCTGCCAATGTTGGCAGTGTTGATGGTACGACCATCTGCACTTTGGCGAATTTGACTTGATGAATCATCAAGTGGATTGAGTTTTCGACGTAAAGAAGCAACCAGCTGATGGTGAACTCCACTCCGCCTAGCAATCTCGCTATTGCTCCATTGATTCCACTCGGTGTCAGTCAGCAGAGTCATGACAGCTCTTCTTTTATCTGCATGAGAGCGCCTTAGCCCATGATTGGCATTTGCACCGACCGCATGAAGGACCGCGTCCCGTATAGTTCCTTGCCGAATGTCCGCCGCAATCGTTAGTGACCCAATACTTTTAGCTGCTTCTAGGCGATGGTAACCATCCGACAACCAATATGACTCGCCATCGTAGAACACGTTAACTGGAGGGAACACAACCCCAGAACTCATGGCATCAGCGTACTCGTCAACCACCTCTGGGTTCAGAACAGTACGTAGTTGCGTTCCGCCATCTGTACGTATGAGTGAAACCTCAAGGTGTGACTGTGACATGATAAACTCCTTTAGCTTTCAAGTTCTTTCAGGATTGGTTGCCTAAAATGTCCGAAAAATAAGAGACTCTTTGGTAAGAGCCAAAGCTACCGGAGATCCTGAACTAAGGTGACGAACTCCCTAGTCAAGTATTTTGGCAAAAAGTACAATATTCTTGCGTATCTGGTTATACTATTTTTAGGGATGGGTCATTTTTGCCCCCATGCCCTAAGAGTGATCGGACTCTACCCATCCCTTTTGAAAGAATGCGCAGAGGGGTTGTTTAGGGTTTGGCTTGCATGGCTGAAAACAACATAACCAAGGCTGGCAACGAAGATATTTGCAGAGAATTACAGGGCCCTCCTGAGCAAGTATTTTTGCCACCTGTTTAAAATCCTTGCACCCCGACCCCAAACAATCTTTTGAATACCTATCAGTCAAGAATTTAAGGCGTTGAGTACAACCTTAATTAAGAGCGCCGCCCTGGCGAGATCCGACTTGATATAAAAGCTAGTACATGGTCTTTGTCGATCTTGGGAGCATCCCAATGAAAGCAGAAACATTCTCAGCTGGGCAAGCAGGGGGAGACTTTTTTTCACTCCTCCTGCTCCCCCTGCTTGGGGATACACATTTGCCCAACTGGGACGCTCTCTCTATTTCCTTGTACAACAACCATGCCAAAGCAATCTTTTGGTCAGCCGCTCGAATCGTTATCGTCCATCAGTCACCCTGTACGCAGCCGGAAGCTTGAGAGCTTACCCCTCACCTTGATCAGTGCTGGCCGAAATCGTCGCTACAATATCTCCGGTTTGGCTAGTATCATAGCCGCCAAGCACCTTTAACTGTGAGTGAATCCATCGGTGTTCCAAGGTACTGAGCAATTGCTGGACTGGTGGTTCCTCCAGATAGTCCTTGATCACTACTAAGTCGTATCGTGACTGGTGTAAGGGAATGAAGCCAAGTCCAAAGGCTGCTGCCATGGAGGCAGTACTGATACCGGCATCCGCGCTCCTAGAGGCTACTGCCTGGGCTACCTCCAGGTGGCTGCGGACAATCTGGTTAAATCCATTCACCGCCTCAAATGGAACTCCCGACTCTTGCAGCAACCGCTCCAAAAGCTGGCGGCAACCTGCCCCAGTTTCACGGTTAACGATGGTCACTTCAGGTTGAGCTAAGTCGGTAACGGTTTTTAATCCCTTGGGATTACCGAGCTGAATCAAAAGTCCCTCCTCCCAGACACCCAGATTGAACAGATTAAACAGAACCGTCGCCCTGTTAGCCGGAGCGCAACGCACAAAGGGGGTATTATATTCCCCGGTCTGGGGACTATAGAGATGCATCCCAGCGACGTGGATCTCACCTCTACATAAACTCTCTAATGCCGCCATACTGTTGGCGAAGCTCCAATGCACTCGCGTTTCTGGGTGCCAGCGCTCGGTCGCCCTAGCCCAGAGTGACATTGCTGGCGTGCAGCCTGCCAGCACAACTGTGTGGCGGAGTTTTTCTGGAGATTCCAAGAGTTTGACCTGAAGACGGTCCGTATTTATTTGACGTTCGCCTTCCCCGTCTGTTGGAATCATCTCCATGCGAAAGGCATCCTGCCCAACTAGCGGGTAAGCGAGCCATTGCCCCCCAACTCTCGCTAGACTCAGGGGTAGGCGTTGACCGTAAGAAACAGTTTTGACAGAGACAGCCTCAATGTTTGGTAGGTCTGACTCTAGCCAGAACAGCTCCTCAACTCGGCAGCCAAGCACCTTAGCTAAGCGGAGGGCAATGGTCGCTGAGGGGGCGTATCGCCCTGACTCTACACCACTAATGGTTTGGCGAGAAACCCCAGCGACCATTGCCAAATCCTGCTGGCTCATACCCAGGCGGATTCTGGTTTGCTTCAAGTTGTTGCGAAGATCGTTGTCCTGCTTCATACGGATTGACTTGGGGGAAGGGAAACAGCAGACCAATTTGATAAACGCCTGCCACCTAATATATTGTTCTGTGTCATATCAGCTGCGTCGGTCGCCCTACCTCCTCTTGCACCATCATTACCCATAAACAAGAAGAACTTTAGTATCACTCGTCACTCACAGGAGTATGAAATTATGAGTGACTCTAAGCGATACGGGAGGCACGACTCTGTGGCTACCCTCACGGGTAATTGCTCAATTAGGGCTGGAACCAGGGCTTGCCGCATCTAATTTTTGCAATGCCCACCGGGAAGCAGGGTCAGTTCTCGACACTTCCAACCTACATGAGCGATAAGTTTTGTCCTTAAGTTTAGGTGGATTTTTAGGTGAGGGCGGTAGCTTTGCACACAAGCGAAATTCCGGGCTGTTCAAAGGCTCCCTGGCTGAAGGGTTTGCCTTCGGGACAGCTTTAACGCTTAAGTTCAGTGCTTAATGTACCAATTCTTCGCTGGTCAAAACTACAGGGAAAGTGGAAGCTAATTCACATCACTCTTTGGACTTACCCGTTGCCACCCCCTCGATTCAAGAGGGCTGATCATTATAGAGGTTTTAGTTATGAACATTCAAGGAAAGACAGCTTTGGTTACTGGAGCAAACCGTGGCATTGGACGAGCGATCGCTCTGGAATTAGCGCAACAAGGAGTGCAACGCCTGTTGTTGCTGGCACGCGATCGCCAGCGCTTAGCTGCCGTGGCTGCGGAAATAAACGCACTGGGCGTGGAAATCGTGACTTTAGCTGTGGATTTGACGCAGCCTGTAGAGGTGAATATTGCGATCGCGCAAGCCTGGCGAGATCACGGACCAATTCATCTGCTGGTTAATTGTGCTGGAGTTGCACACCAATCTTCTTTTTTGCAGTCCCAACCATCTCAGGTGCAGGAAGAGATCGCGATTAATTTAATCGGAATGTATACCATCACTCGTCTAGTGGCTCGACGTATGGCAGCACTTGGGGAAGGGAGAATCGTTAACGTTTCTAGCTTGATGGGCAAGGTGGCAGCACCGACGATGGCTACCTATTCCGCCACCAAGTTTGCGATTTTGGGGTTCACTCAAGCCTTGCGCAGCGAACTAGCAGCACACAATATCCGGGTGACGGCTTTGCTGCCATCCTTGACGGATACTGACATGGTGCGAGAATTACGGTTGTTTCGCTGGGTGGTGCCCATGACTCCCCAGCACGTAGCGAAGGCATTTGTCGCCGGACTGCACAAGGAATCACCTGAAATCTTGGTGGGATGGCAAAGTCATTTAGCAATGTGGTGCAATCGCATTGCTCCTGGTCTGCTGGAGAAGGTTTTACTCCTGGCTGCTCCCCTATCCCAGGATAGACAAAAGCGCCGCCAAAGACTCCAACCTGCTGGGGCAACCCTGGTTCTAACGGATTTTTTTGTTAACCTTTTTTCTGCGTTTTCGCCCATTCCTGGAGAAACCAATAAGCAGGTTGTGTAACCGGCGTTGCACATTTGCGTATAGTCAGACTTTATACTCTAAGCTTTAATGGGGGATGAAACACCCCGCTTGATGGAGATTAACACTCATGGCTTATTTTTGGTTTAAGGCGTTTCACCTTGTCGGCATTGTAGTCTGGTTTGCCGGGTTATTCTACCTAGTACGTCTTTTTATCTATCACGTTGAGGCTAACGAACAGCCCGAACCGGCTCGCACGATTCTCAAAAATCAGTATCAGATTATGGAGAAACGCCTCTACAACATCATCACAACGCCAGGGATGGTGGTGACAGTAGCGATGGCGATTGGTTTACTGACTACTGAACCAGAAGTTCTGAAACAGGGTTGGTTACACATCAAACTACTCTTCGTCGTCGGTTTGATTGTGTACCATTTTTACTGCCGTCGTCTCCTCAAGCAGCTGGCAGTTGAGCAATGCGCTTGGGGTAGTCAGCAGTTGCGTGCTTTGAATGAAGCGCCTACCGTATTTCTGGTTGTGATTGTCTTACTTGCTGTGTTCAAGAACAATCTACCTACGGACATCACCACTTGGGGCGTCTCTGGAATGATTATTGCTATGGCAGCTACTATTCACCTCTATGCCAAAAAACGCAAGCAAGACAAAGAAAAGCTCATGGAGCAGGTGGCTCAGGAGTAAAAACCAATGGGGGTGTACTCGCGTGGCTACTTTGCCTTAAGTCTCTTGCTCATCGCTCGCATTCGAGAATGTGCTGGGCTGTGATTTGGGGCTGTTCCAGGTGCCGGACATGACCACAATCTTTGATCCAGATAAGTTGACTGTGCGCGATCGCTTGACGCTCGATGCTCTGGGCGATCGCAACAGACGTAGATGTCAAGCTTGCTATCGTTGGCTACATCGACAGCAAGCCCCAGATTCGTACTGCCACTACAAACGTTGTCTGGACTGTTCTAAATATTATCTAAAACTGTAGTGTTAATCGCTATTTCCACTAACCTTATCAGCAGCATCTTTCACAGCCTGCTGTGTACCCTTAACGGCTTCGTTAGTTTTGCCTTCGAGTTGCTCAACTGCCTGTTTCGTACCCGGATCAATTGGTTCGTCAAGATTGAGCTTTTCCCGGATAGTATCAAATAGATTCTTACCCTGATCTTGCTCGCTTTCCGCCGCCCTGTTTCTTACCTGCTTACCTTCATCAGCTAAAAGTTTAGCTGACTTTTCAGCCTCTTTTTTGATTCTCTCAGCCTTAAAGGTAGGATCATTCTCAGGAACTTCAACTTTGTACTTAGTAGCTTCAGGTGTTACTGATTCAGCTTGCGCTTGCAGCGAATTACCGTGTATGTCAAAAGCAGTGCTAAGGAAAAATGTCAACCCTACCAGAAAAACAGTTATAATCTGGCGCAGTCTAATAATTTGTAGCAAAGAAATAAATCGGTTCATAGAAATCCTCCACTTCATCACAGAAATTTATTCTGTCAGCTCCGTAACAATTATTTAATTTTTACTTAAGACTTACATCAGTCTGGCGGCATAAAGTCAGTTCCTACCCAGAGAGAGATAGATTCTGTTGCAATAACAATGCATATCCTCCTTTCCGTTTTCTGCTAACTTGAAAATGATAAATTTTTCTTATCAGCCTTAGCTGTACCGATATACATTACCGAAGTATTGCTATTTATTTTTGCTTGAAAGCCGCCGGTATTTTTGTAGTGCATGTAGGCAATTATGTTACGATGAAAGCCTTCACCGAAAAGATCGAAGCCTTTCATTTCTATATTGGTGAAACCATTCTTGTGCATTAAATCAGTTAGTTCTTCCGGCTTGATGAACTTTTGCCAATCGTGAATACCACGGGTAATTTCCTGCAAAATGTTCTCCAACAGCCAAATCATTACAAGTTTAGATTTGAAGTTTCTGTTGATTGTGTCAAAGAAAAATAAGCCGGAAGGCTTCAAAACTCGATAAATTTCTGAAATGGCTAGGTGCAGCTCCGCAACATGCTCTAAAACATCAACACATATGACAATATCAAACGTATTATCGCTATAAGGCAGGTTTTCAGCAAATCCATGCTCGTAATCAATCTCAAGTCCGTTACTCACTGCATGCGTTTGAGCTTTGATAATACATTTTACAGATTGATCAATACCTGATACAGTGACGCCTCTTTTCGCCATAAACTCGCAGGAGAATCCTCCTCCACAACCAACATCTAATGCTTTCAATCCCTGCCAATTTGTCACGTAACGAGCAAAAAAATCAAATCGTGGTTGGTTGAGGTGATAGAGAGCATATATTTTGGCATTTTCCTGCCACCAGTTGTCTGCACTCAAGTCATAAAATTCCAAATCATTTTTTTTCATGCTAGTTTGAAGATAAATATAATTTGCGACCACAGACTATCCTGAAATTTGTCTGCTTGAGGAACTGGCACTAAGGCACAATCGCAGTCGCCACTAATAGAGTTTTTCTGCCCCAAACAGCTCAAGAGTCTCGCCTTAGATTGGGCAAGCCATAGCTACCAGGCATTTTTTCCGACGATTTCAGTCGCAGTCTCGATTGGACAGTCATTTTTGAGTGTTTCCCACCTAGCTCAGTTATAGCTAGAGCGGCATATCAGGCTTCGCGGCGTTGGCAGCTCTTGAGAAAAAACTCTCTTAGTAAAGCATTACAATGTGAGGGCATTGCTTCGTACAATAAGTTTGGTATATTTTATCAATTCAGGAGATAAGCCAATGCCAGTAGCAGTTGGTATGGTTGAAGTCAAAGGCCTCCCTCCCGCGCTAGCAGTGGCGGATGCAATGGTCAAAGCTGCCCGTGTGACGCTAGTCGGCTATGAAAAAGTTAGCAGTGCTCGCTATACCGTCATTGTCCGGGGGCATATTTCTGAGGTGCAAGCCTCTGTCGCGGCTGGAGTCGATGCCGTCACGCGAGTCAATACCGAGGAGGAGTTATTGCTCTCTCACCACGTCATTGCTAGTCCTGCTGCAAATATAGAGTGCGTTCTGCCTATACATTATAGAAAAGCGATTGAACAGTTCCGAATTTGATCCTCCCACCCATAGACTGAAAGCTATTATAACGTCTACAAGTCGCTATGTTAATACTTTGACTATTAACTTTACAATTGGGATTGGGACGCTTGATGGGAATAGAGTGAAGCCTGTTGCTGTTGCAGAATGGAGCGGAATACATCGCGGTGGATGGGTACCGCTCGCTGACAACTCAGTCGCACTGCCACCCACTCCAGGTTAACTCGGATCGCTTCGACTTCCTCCGGAGTGACTCGCTTGCACAAGTCCCAGGTCAACACAGCAGCGATCGTTGCCTTATCGTTGCGACTCAAGGGTTCGGTTGTTCTCGGTCTGGTTGCGGTGAGCATCTGACAGCTTTATAGTACATAAGTACTATAATACAGCCTGAGTGAGCTTCTCTGCTTAATCATTCAAGGTAGATCGTGGTAATTTCTCGCGTATCCATCATCATTCCCACACTAAATGAGGCGAGCTGCCTGGAGGGCACTCTGCGCCATCTAAGTATCCTCGCTCCCCCAGCCAAGGAAGTGCTGGTGGTGGATGGCGGGAGTGAAGACGAGACGATCGCGATCGCCCTAAAGCAGGGGGCGCGTGTCCTTGAATCTAAAGAGCGCGGGCGAGCGGTGCAGATGAACCGAGGAGCGGAGGCAGCAACGGGGGAAATCCTCTGCTTCCTGCACGCAGACACCTTTGTGCCAGACGACCTTGTGGCAGTGATCGAGCAAACTTTAGCAGACCAAACTGTTGCCGCCGGGGGTTTTATTTCCCTAATGGCAGGTTCCCAGACGACACGATGGGGAGTGTCGCTGCACAACTACCTCAAAACCTACTACGCCCCGCTAATTTTTCGGCCCCACTTGTTTTTCAAGGGACTACGTTTGCTGTTTGGCGACCAGGTAATGTTCTGTCGCCGTACCGATTTTTGGGACTGCGGGGGTTTTGACGCTGCCCTGCCGATCTTGGAGGAGGGCGACCTGTGCCTCAAGCTTGTGCGGCGGGGGCGAATCCGCCAGGTAAACCGCATCGTGCAGAGTTCTGACCGCCGCGTAGCACGTTGGGGATCTCTCAAAGCCACAGCCTTGTACCTCTACATCGGCTTTCTGTGGGGATTTGGTGCCTCGCCAACTTACCTGAAGCAGTTCTACGACGATGTTAGATAGCTTAAATTGAGTTTCATCTCTCATTCTATGACTTCAGACAACAGCAAACCCCATCGGCGTAAAGAAATTCTCCGAGTTATCCTCTCGGTAGCCATAATTGTGGTAGGAATTACACACTTTGTTAGACCAGAGCAGTATGCCAAAATTGTGCCACCCCAACTGCCTTACCCGTTTGAACTAGTCTACATCAGCGGCTTCTTTGAGATTTTGGGTGGCATTGGCTTACTGATTCCGTTTGTGAGTGTTGCGGCTGCTTGGGGGCTAATCGCCCTGTTTATTGCCGTTTTTCCGGCCAACATTAACCAGGCAATCAATAGCATTCCAATTGAAGGTATTCCCCATTATCCTGTCCTTTACTGGGTAAGGCTTCCCTTCCAGGCTGTCCTAATCGCTTGGGCTTGGTGGTACACCAGAAAACCAGAGGAGCAGCGTGGAGCAAAAGGTGTGGCAACTCAGGCAGAACCCCTGGTCAACCGTGAGGGAGGTTGATAACGCTCAGCCGTAAAAATGACGAAGTTTAAATTACTCATTTGAGCAGAGAGGTCAGTGCGCTCCTTTGAGCCTGACCTCAAGATTCATTTTTCAACACTCAATTAGGATTGCTATATTGTGCCGAGAGATTGTATTTTTTTTTGGAGCAGATTGTGGGTCTATTAATTTGAGTTTATTCTTTTAATAAAAATAGAAAAAGCTATCACACGTTGACTAAGACTGGTTGGCAAAATGCCAAAAAAATGATAATCTAAATCCAAACAAAGTTTGTTTTTTCCTGAGTTATTCTCGATTTATTCCTGAATGATTACCCAATTTATTCACTTTTTTTAGGTAATTTCAAAGGCGAACACAAGTTTTTGGCTGTTGCCCAAAAGCAGACAACTTCCTACCCGAAACTTGATAAATAAATCCTACCCAACAGATTTTAACGCTGGCGCTGCTGATGTAGCGGATGTAGCACCTGAATATCGGTCTCAACACAATATTACCCCTGACCCTATTTTGACATCGCCCCGAGAAACGCTTGCCTATGTAGCCGCGCTAGCCATAGCTTCTGCAGTTGCTGGCGTAACGTTTTCTGGAATGGGCTTGCTACCAGCGACAGCTGCAATTCTTAGCCCTATTGGTGAGGCTATCACACCATCACCGCCATCCTTTCTGGTGGCCTCAACAGATCCTGCCACGACCCAACCGCCCTCAGAAGCACTACAGAAAGTGCCTATGGGATTTCGGAAAGAATTCCTAAGAGCCAGAGCTGAACAGAAAAAAAACGGTACTAACGTTTTCCGATACATTCAAAAAGGTAACATTAGAGGACTGACCGATTCTGAACAGAATGGCATTGGCCCTGGTCATGGCAAGTCCAGCTCCGCGCTTGAGGCAGCCATTGCTAGCGAAAGCTTAAGATCCTGGAAGCAGGTACGGGTTGAAGCCTTTGAGCGTGCATTGGGCAATCAATCGTTTAATGACTTTAGTAGCTCTATCAATCAGCTACAAAGAAAAGCCGGTTTGCCGAAGTTGACTGAGCCTCAGCTCCGTAACTTCATGGACATCTCCTTCTGGAGAGCTCCTGAAAAGGGTGAACCTGACATGGCCAGAGAAACCGCAGACAGTGAATACTATCAGTTACCAAAATTGACTCCTGGCGTCAGAGCAAGTTTAATTGAGACTAAATTGAATTACCAGGAGCAAATTGTTAATGAAGCGGTAGCAACCTATGGTTTAAGCGAGAGACGTTTACATAATAAACTGACTGTTTCTCAACATTTGCCTGAAGCCGAAGCAAAGTTTGTTTCAAATCATTTGGATGCCGTGCGGTTTGCCAGGTCAGAGGATAAGACGCAAGCATTATTACGTTTCGGCTCTGAACCCTACATGCGGCCTCCAGACACAACACCTGGCATACCGCCCACCACAATCGCGCCACCGGACACACCGCCAGTTACATTCACACCACCAGTGGAACCGCCGTTCCTAGTCATACCACCGGGCACACCGTCAGTTGCACTCACACCACCAGTTGCCCCGCCGCTCCTAGTCACACCACCGCACACACCGTCAGTTACACTCACACCATTGCTCCTACTGCCACTCATACTCCTGCCCGTAGTCATATCATCAGGCACACCGCCACACACACATAAACTATCGAGCACACCACCTTGGAATCGATCGGTAGTAGTAATGGGCCCTCCGGTACAAGTTTTACCACCCGTGATTACGGAGCGGTCCGGTGGTGGGTTTCCAAACACACCTCCCTCACCTCCCACGGAAGACATTCCTATCTCTTCAACAGAGAACCCCCCCATATACATTCGGGCCCCTAGACCTGTTCCGGCACCTAGCTCTATTCTGGGAACTGTTGCCGCAGGGGCAGGGCTTCTTGCCGCCAGCGTTAAGGCGCGCAGTAACAAAAAAGACTAAAATTTTAATTGGAGGATTTCTGATACTCTCATTCCAAGTCAGTAGAGGATTCTGATTTTGGTTGGGGGTCATTAAACTGGAGCGCTTGGTCGAGTACAGCACAAGCATTTTCTGCTTTGATTTTGGCTTCTTTGTAGTTAACCGAAGCTACAGCAAAATCTTTCAGAATTTTGAAGTTGCCTTTGAGTGACTCTTTGAGTTGGTCAACATCCTGCTCTATTGGAGTGTCTGTAAACAGGATGCTCAAATCTTTCCTAGCCTTGACAGCTGCTGGGTGGAGTTCCTGCACCTTTAGTTTTAGGCTTGCCAGGTTGTTTAGTTCCCGTACAGCCTTTATAATATCATCTTCTTCTGCTTCATCAGTGTCAGAAGTGTGGTTGGGTTGCTCCTTGAGTTCAATCAACTGCTGGGCGCTTAACCCATCTGGTAATTCTGTCGGCAATTTCTCAGAATCCATGAGTTCTATGATTTTGTCCAAGGCCTTCTGACGGGTAGTAGGTGAATCCTTGCCTCGGACAGTAACGCTGATTTCTGGGCATTCAGCAATGGTATATGTTGCCATTTCTAGAAAATCCTTAGCTTTTGACACTTCCCCGGAAAGACGTACCGGGAGATTCTATAGAGTTCGCGCGGTCTAGCCAAACACCAGTTATAGTGGCTTCGCAGCATATTTACCCAGTTATCCATCTGTGCCGACTGCCCTGAATTTGGACGAAGGTTCAGCGCAGTAGTTGCGATCGCACTTGCACAGAATTATACCATTTCCCTAGGTGGAAATTTCGGTGCTAATATTCGGCCTGACGCGAGGTTAAGGCAGATGAGAAGATGCTTGCGAGTCTTAGCAGTTGGAACTGCATTCATTGGCCTTGTTCTTGGGGTGGACATGGCATTTGCCGGTAGTGTTTTCCACCCGTTGATTTATCTTTACGATCGCTAATGATGGGCTGTGGGAGTGGATTGCAGATTGGCTTTCAAAGCTGGAATTAAAAACTGCGTTAGCGTGAAGGCATCTACTCCTAGTTCAGTGCACTCTTGGGCTGCTAAAATTCCAGCATGAGCGTGCCACCAAGCAGCACTTTGAACGACAGCCTCTACTGGAATTTGTCTGGAAGCTGCTTGGGCAAGAAGACCGCCGGTTAAACCTGTCAGCACATCTCCGCTACCGCCTCGCGCTAAGGCTGGGGTACTTTCAGCATTAATCCAGACACAGCCCTGGGGATTAGCGATCGCCGTCCGAGCTCCCTTCAACAGCACCACTGCCCCAGAATGCTTGGCAGCAGAGCGAGCAGCGGTTACCCGATTTTCCATCTGCTCAGCTTGTTCAGGAAAAAGACGCTTGAATTCGCCTGCATGAGGGGTCAGAACTGTTGCCGCTTGGCGCTTTGATAGAGTTGGGATAGTTCCCGCATCAGCTAGGATGTTTAACCCATCAGCATCCAGCACTAACGGGCGATCGCTTGCTAGAACCTGCTCGACAACTGGTTTTGCATCCATCGTCAAGCCAGGACCGCAGGCGATCGCGTCAAATTTGCCCAGATCAGTGCCGTTTGGCAGTTGGGCGATCGCTCCGGTTTCAGTCTCAGGACAACTGAGGATCAGCGATTCTGGCAAGTGGTCTGACAATAAGAGCTGGAGCGATTCGGGCACGGCAATATATAGCATGCCCACACCACTGGCTCGTGCCCCTAAAGCTGTCAAAATTGCCCCCCCACTATAGCGATGGGAGCCGCAGATCATTAGCATAGAACCCATCTTATACTTGTAAGTAGAAAGTGGGCGCGGTAGGGGGAGACTCGCTGAAGCCGATTCTCTGGTCAATCGCTGAATCCTGGGCGGATCTCCGATAACTGCCAGCACATCAGCTAGTGGTAGATCAATATCGACGAGTTCGGTAGTACCCACAAACTCTAACGCTTGCTCCTGCAACAGCCCTAATTTCCAAAGTCCTATACAGAACGTGTGGTGGGCACGAATGGCAGTTCCTAGCACTTTTCCTGTATCGGTATGCAGACCAGAGGGTATGTCGATACTGAGTACAGGCTGTAACCATTTATTGATCTGCTCAATTGCATCGGCAATTGGATGTTCTAGCGATCGCTCCTGCCCATAGCCAAATAACCCGTCAATCAGGAGATCACACTCCTTTAATGGATCTACTGACTCATAAAATGGAATCCCCAAACTTTCAACGTAACGACCATGCTGAGCAGTCAGTTCCTTAGATTTTGCCAAAGGGCGGTAAACGCGGATTTCGTAACCCCTAAAGTAAAGCTCCCGCGCCACAACTAGCGCATCGCCCCCATTGTGTCCTGGACCTACGATTATACCAATTTTGGGGAAATCAGCGCCTGAATAAAGTGCCTGAATCCGCCGTGCAATCAAGTTTCCTACTTTTTCCATCAAAGAGGCTACTGGCATACCGTCAGCAAAGATGCGTGCCTCAATGTCTCCCATCTGAGCAGCGGTAACAACTGCTTGGTTAATTTGTCCTAGTCTATTTGTTACTGATCCCATCGCTTGCCTCTGATTAATTACCATACTTGGACATTAAAACTGCCATCAATTCGGCAGCGGACATCGACCTTAATTTTCACTCTGTTTTCATTATTTGATCTGACTAAATGACTTTGAACTACTTGAGAATTCAAGAACATTATCATACTTCAGGTAGTACCGCGTTTTTATCTGACTTGAGTTAATTTTGCTTCTTTGGCTCAATCATTTATCATTTATATATAAAATATGTGTCGTGAGTTACTGTAAATTCTGTAAATGTTAATCGACCGTCGTAGAGAAATTCGGATTTTTCAGTTAAAGTCAATCTTTAGATAGATTCTTTTATGTTAAGTTAATTTAAGATTTGTATACGAAGCGTTGTTATAGTAACTACTTTTATGAGCAACCCAATCTATCAAACTGTGATTGTAGGCGGTGGCTTTACCGGGCTGTGTACAGCCCTGCACTTGAGCCATCAACACTATCCAAGATCTGTAATACTGATTGATAGAAATGAACGCTTTTGCTTTAAACCCTTACTTTATGAGTATTTCAGTGGCGATATGGAGCCGGATCAGGTAGTACCGCGTTTTGAGGAACTGCTCAAGGGTAGCGGTGTGATCTTTGTTAAAGATACGATCCAATCGATTGACCTACTGACTCGACAGGTAAAATTAACTTCGGGAGACTGCTACAACTACAGCAACTTAGTTTTGGGCTTGGGCAGCGTCACTAGCTTCTTTAGCGTTGAGGGTGCCAAAGAGTATGCCCTGCCTTTTTGGACGCAAAACGATGCGATCGCCATCGACCGCCATTTGCGCGACTGCCTGCAACGAGCTGTTCAAATCGAAGATCCAGAACGACGCCGTAGACTACTAACAGTAGCAGTGATTGGTGGTGGCCCTTCCGGGGTGGAGATGGCAGCCACGTTAGCCGATCTGCTACCTAATTGGTATGCCGCTTTGGGAGGCAATGCTCAAGAGATCCGTGTGGTGCTGCTCAATCACGGCAAGGAAATCCTTCAGGGCGACATTAATAGTCATCTGCAAGAAGTCGCCGAAAAGGAATTGCACAAACGCGCTGTGCAAGTAGAGATGCTGATGGGGGCAGAAGCCACTGCCATTGGTCCAGACGCAGTTGAGTATAAGCGCGATGACAACTCCGAGACGCTAAGAGCGTCCACCACAATCTGGACAGCTGGCTCTGCTACCCATCCGCTGATTAAAGACCTGCCGATTCCAAAGGAGCACCGCGATCACAAGGGTCGTCTCCAAGTCACTCCCACATTGCAACTACTCGACTTTCCAGAAGTCTTTGCAGGCGGTGATTGTGCAGTTGTGCAGGACAGCTCCCTACCGCCCACAGCCCAGGTAGCTTATCAGCAAGGACGTGCGATCGCGAGTAACCTAAAAGCGATCGCTTTAGGGGACAAACTCAAGCCTGGAACTGTTAACATCCGTGGAACGCTTCTGAAACTAGGGTTAGGAGAGGCTGTGGCTAACTTATACAACCGCTTTCAAATCACCGGCGAACTTGGTCACCTGATCCGTCAAGGCACCTATCTAGAGCTATTGCCAACTCCAATTCATAATTTTAAAAGCACCGCTGAATGGGTGAGTGAGGATATCTTTAACCACCACATTAGTTCTGGCGATGGGGTTAAGACAGCTGTGCGGACAATGGAATTGGTTGGTGGAGCAGTCGTGAGTGTTCTAGTTGCGAGAAAATTACTCCAAATGTTAGGTGACGAGGATAAAAAACACAAATCCTGACGTATTTGTGAAAAGATTCGCTCTTGATTAGGTAAAAGGAAACAGTCAAGAGCGACCAGAAAACATTGCCAACTTTTACGTTATTTAAAACTCAACTTCCTTAATATGACTATACAACCTCAATCACTATTGATCCAATTAATTGCAACAAGTCTTGAAGACCCACTGATTGACTGGAGAACAGAAAAAGTAATACAAATTCTGGTTTGGATTCTTATTATTGCCATTGCAAGTGTTGTAGGACTTATTAGCCGCCGATTGGAGCAGGCTATATTTTTTGCTATTATCAGTAGTATAATAACTATCGCTTTCTTCGTAATTGGCTAAAATTTTTCTATTTTCGTAATACCGCCGGAGCTGCGACCGAAGAGGGTCGAAAGGCTTTCTATCCAGCTTTTATTAATTGAAGTAAAATAGGGATTTGGGGCAGGAATAAATAGACTGTTATCTGCATGAAAATTTCAGCATTGACTTTTTTTAGTTATATTAATCTTTATAGGATTGAGAATGTAGTGCCTACCAATGACTCAAGAAGTAAGCGGACCAAACCAAAATAAAATTGAAGAAATTTTTCAGATCAGCTTGAAAACAGTGCATAAGGCTTTAGGGATTGAAAACCTAAATCATCCTTTAGAACTAAGCGAGTCGAAAGCTAATCTGGAAACAAATTTAGAAACAGAAGGTAGGCGGCTACCTGATGAAATAGATGATGAGGAGAAGCGCTATAGAGTTCAACGGCATACTCAGGCTCAGGCTAGGTTTGCTGAGTCTCAGGCTAAGTTTACTGAAGCTCAGACTATGTTTGTCCTTCGAGTGAAGCGTCGGTCGTCCTCAGCACCAAGCTAGCTCTCATAAAGTTTGATTCGTGTTGTGCTCATGACTGCGGCTTGGTGAGATTTTGGCTAGTTGCTGCTGTCTGACCAAACAGAACCTTCCTACTCTCTTCAGTGACGGTTGGGCGTTCCATGAAAGGCTGCCCTTTTTCGTAGGCACGGACCACAGCCGGTCGGGAGTGAATATTTTCGAACCAGCGTTTCAGATTGGGAAAGTCTTCAAGTTTTTGCTGTTGCCGCTCGTAGGGAACAATCCAGGGATAGCAGGCCATTTCAGCAATTGAATAATCACCGGCTAGGTAGTCGTGATTCTGGAGGCGATTGTCAAGCACGCCGTAGAGTCGGTTTGTCTCCCGCACGTAGCGATCCATCGCGTAAGGGATCTTCTCTGGGGCGTACTGCACAAAGTGATGATTTTGACCAGCCATTGGACCGAGGCCCCCTACCTGCCAGAACAACCACTCGGTCACTGTCTTACGGCCACGCAGATCTACAGGGATGAACTTCCCAGTCTTCTCGGCTAGATACAGCAGGATCGCTCCCGACTCAAAGACCGAGATTGGCTCGCCGCCGTCAGCCGGGTTCATGTCTACGATTGCTGGCATCCGGTTGTTGGGCGAGAGCGCTCGGAACTCAGGCTTGAACTGGTCGCCAGCGCTGATATCGACGGGCACAATTCGGTAGTCAAGGTTGGCTTCCTCGAGAAAAATGGTAATCTTGTGACCGTTGGGGGTAGGCCAGTAGTACAGTTCGATCATCAGGTCTCCTGTTCACTCGAGCATCTCCTTTCAAAAATAACGCCTGATGGAGCAATACCACCCCAGCTGGGTGGACAAGATGGCGTGAGGCATCGCATCAACAGACATGCGAGCTGTTGGTCTGGGATTTAGTAATAGTTGTGTGCGGCGTGTGTTGAAACAGTACGGCAATTAAGACGGATCACTGGCAAGGAGCCGAACCCACCAGTTGTTTCACCTTTGATAAATTAGTTTTAGGTCGAGATTGAGATGCAGTAATCCAACTAGTTGCTCGAATGAAAGCCAGCGCACTTTTGACACATTGAGTCCGCCTATTATAAGAGCTTATAGTTACTTTTAATTTGATTACATATCCGAATAAGTCTTCTACGATTAATCCGTTGCAATCATGCGGTTATAACTGCTAAGAAAAGAAGAAGAGTAGATGAACAAAAGCCATAGCAGCACCATTAGCGAAACCGAGGCAGAGCGCATTAGTGCGGTGGCGGAACAACACGCCGCCGCACTAGCGTCCTCACCAAAGGAATCAGCCGCCACTAGCCCGAAGGCTCACTCACAAGTGACCACCAAAGCACAATCCAGACCCAGTCTCCCCCACCAACAGCAGATTTTGGAAATTCGTAAACCCAAGACTCTAGATCGCGCCAATCCAAAACCCTCAGAGCCTCAAATAGCCGCGCGATCCCCCCAATCCTCAGTAGATTCTCATAAAGCACCTCGACCCGACTCCCCACCGGCCTCACCTCTGAAGCCTCAGGCACCAACTCGACCAGCGGTACGGACAAATCAGTCTGAAACCACATTGGCTAAGCCAGACGCCGATAGCACTCCGAGTAAAAATCAGCCATCGGAAATCTCACCAAAAGCGAAAGAAGTCCCACAAAGACCGCAACTGGCTAATCCGCCTGCCAGACCGTTTCCATCTGTGGCTGTGACTTCCCAGCTTCGTCAGTCTGAGCGGCCTGTACTGAAACGGGATCAGGTAAATCAAACGCGCAATCAGCCGGTGGAGACAACAACGGAAACGGCGGCTGAAAAACCAGTTCGTCGCACCCCAATTGCCTTAAAGGGGGAGCAGGCAACTACTACCCAACCGGTATTAGAAATCCAGCGACCCAGAGCAGCACTTTTAAATCAACCTGTAACTCCAATCGCCATTCGCCCGAAGCCTGCCGTAGCAACGGCAGAACCAAAGGTGGTGGAAGAGGAACCGGATAGTGTAGATCTGCTAGACGGGCCGGAAGAACTACTGCTGAAGCGCCCGACAATGCCCCGTCCGGTCAAGGGAGGGAAAAAGTGGCAGGAAGAAGAAATTATTGACGAGGGACAAGAATTTGCAACCAAGGCTGGCACCAAGGTTAAGCGTCTTAAGCCCATCATCGATCTTGACGACGAAGAGGATTTGGAAGATAGCGAACTGGATCTAGATGCTCCCATGCAGGTCAGCCTTTCCATCGCACGTCCTCCAAAACAAAAGGCATCCGCCGCCAAGTTACCCGCCGCAGCTGCCTCGACCGCAGCTGCCGTTAAGAGTAAAAGGTCTGTTAGCTCCCGCGATCACAATCGACGCAGCGAAGTGGAGAACAAGCCTGAGCGCCCGGAAAAGTTGGTGATGACAGGCAATATGACAGTCCAAGAGCTGGCT
>CAXUIG010000103.1:0-20790 GCA_964250845.1 uncultured bacterium
AAGATTTAGTGCTGTTTGGCTTTCAAACTATAATCTTTTCATGGTTCAGAGCGCTTAAGGGCTGCTGGCTTTTGCCAGGCTTTACTTCAGGCGCTTTATTAATATAGCAAGCCCATCCCAGAAGTGTCAACTACTGTGGTGATGTGAATAGATTGGTCAACGCGACCATCACCGACAACATGCAGCAAATTTTCGCTCAAAGGCACAAAAAGGTAAAAGCTAGGGTAAAAGAACGTATTCTATCAGAGTTTAATCATTGCTGTGCCTACTGTGATTCCAAGTCTAAAACCCTAACCCTAGACCATGTGCTAGCCGAGTCAAAAGGAGGTATGGATTCATGGAGAAACCTAGTCCCGGCCTGTGCTAAATGCAACCGTAGCAAAGGCTCACTGAATCTGACACAATGGTACACCGCATCACTGTCTTTCTACTCCCAAGAGCGGTTGCAGCGGATTTTGAACAGATGTGACGTAAAAATTTGGGCGTTGCAGGCGAGGTGCGCGAAGGGATTTAATCCGCAAGTGTGATCGCATCATTTCAGCCGCATGAGCAATCCCTATTCTTACGCTCACAACCTGCAAGCCTCTCTCAGCCAGTCTGCTTCGCTGATCTCCAGGGTGGGAGCTAGCTTCTCCACAATAGCTGCATGATAATTCTCTAGCCACTGGCGTTGCCGCAGTTCCAGCTGGTCCAGGTCGATCAGGTGTTTGTCGAAGGGAATGTAGCTCAGGGGTTCAAATTCATACCACGTGGTTGTAGTTGGGTTGCTCTGGGGCTGCGTCTGTGGGGTTAGGTCTTTAACCACGTACAGGTTTTCAATCCGAATCCCACCCCAAGCCGGTGCGTAGAAACCGGGTTCAATGCTCGTCACCATACCCGGTTCCAAGGGTTCAAAGGCACGCTTACTGATCCCATTGGGTCCTTCATGGACATTCAAAAAAGCACCCACTCCATGTCCGGTGCCGTGACCGTAGTCGAGTTCCAGCATCCACAGCGTAGCCCGGGCAATCCCGTCCAATTGGACACCTGTCGTGCCTTTGGGAAACCGCTGCATGGCACAGTTGATGTGAGCTTTTAAAACCTCGGTATAGCGCTCAATCTGCTCAGGAGTGGGGGTTCCCACGATCAGCGTCCGGGTATCATCCGTGGTTCCCATCAAGTACTGGGCTCCCGAATCCAGCAGGAAAAATTGGCCCTCTGTCAGCACGGCCTCAGAATTGGGGGTACTGTAGTGGACGATTGAGCTATTCGCCCCCGCAGCAGCGATCGTGTTAAAGCTCAAGCCCTGAAAGCTAGACTCTTGGGCATAAAATCGCTCGATTATTTGGGCAACGTCTAATTCCGTTAGCGTCTGACCACTGGCGAGCTGGTCCCAAACCCACTTAATCGTGCGCACTTTGGCCCGACTGGCTTTGAGGTTGGCCTGCTGCATCTGCTCGATTTCGACTGCATTCTTGCGGGCCTTCATACCTTCGATCGGGTTAGCCACTTCCACGATCTGCACTGTGTCCCCAACCTGTTGTTTCGCTTCCTCCAGCAGTTGATAGGTGCCCTGGGTAGTATGTTTTAGATCCACCAAGATGCGGGCGGGTTGCAGCTGGGACAGGGTTGTCAGGGTTGTATCGTAATCCTCATAGGGCAGGAGCGTAACGTGGTTGTGTAAAGCTTCCTGCACCTGAGCATCAATCCGCTGCAAATTGGTAAACAGGTAGGCTGACTCCAGGGTGACCAAGGCGTAGGCGATAAAGACCGGATTGTAGGGGACATCCCTACCGCGCAGGTTAAACAACCAGGCAATCTGGTCCAGTTTGGTAATCGGCAGCAAGTCTGTTTTGGACTTTTGCAACGCCTGTCTCACCCGCGCCAGCTTTTGGGCCGTTGTTTCGCCCGTTACCGTGTCGGGCAAGGAAAATAACGCTGAGGTGGCATAGGCCGATAAAAGATCTGATTCTGCCCCATTCTGTTCGGCACGAACCTGATCCACCAAGTTTTTCGCCACCGGCACTAACTTGACGCCAGCGGGTTCCACTTGTTTCTGAAAGTTGCGAAACTGCTCAACCGCTAGGGTAAACGGGTAAAATCCCAGCTTGAAACCCGTGGCGCTGTGCTCCTGCCCCAACGTTTCCAGCAGCTCCACCAGGGTTTTGTGCCCTTCCAGCCCCAACTTCGACACCTGAATCAACGATGCATCTACCTGCAAGTCTGCCTGCTCATGGTAGCGGGAATCGACAAACAACCAGGCCCAGTCCCGCCCCACAAGGAAATCCCCTGCGGAGCCTGTAAAACCGCTAGCCCACTCCCGCCGCTGCTTGGCTTTTGGCAGGTACTCATTCAAATGTTCATCGGCAGAGGGAATTAGGTAAGCGTCCAACCTATGCTCTGCCATCAGCGCACGTAAATCTCTCAACTTTGCCCAAAGGGTGCCGAGAGGGGCTGAAGCAGTTAACAAGTCTTGGGGCGTCATAAATGAATCAGGGGGTTTGATGCATTTCCCAATTCTAACCTGACTTCCCAAATCGGGGGCTGGAATAGAGCTAAAACATGTTCTGGCCGATGATTGGTGTTTAATTTTGTTCCGTGCCGTAGCAACCAGCCAAGTTCCAGAAATTTTTCACAAACCATTGCTGGTTCATTGGGTCAATCTCTGAAAGTACTTCAGTGATTAATTTGGAAACAATATCATTGTTCCATTCGTTTGTCGTCTGAAGGCTAAGGACGACCATTTGCTCATGCTGCCGGTTGATTGCTTTAGCCAACAATTTTTTGACTAAACTGTAATATTCAATATTTAAATGTGGCATGTGATTATACCTCTCTTGTGTTTGTTGTATGTTTGCGAGATGGCTTCCGTTTGAATGGCTGTAAGGTAGCTATTTTGCAGCTTGCCGTGGTGATTATTTGTCCAAAGTCTAAAAACGCTCTTTGCTATTTTTTTTATATCAGGCGTTCCAGAACAGGGTAGTGTATTCGAACCGATTAGAATAATTAAATTAATTAAAGCTGTACTCAAAGCTTTAACCCCCAACCTGATAGGTATTCAAAAAAGTTTTGGGGTAAGGGTGCTAGTATTTTTGGGCGAGGGTACTAGTATTTATGGGGGAGGGGGACTGGTATTACCCCATTTCTCGTTCCCATTGTCGGGCCGCAGAGCAGTTCCAGGTCTGGGGTTGTCCAACGGACTTGCCCTGTTGCTGGCTGGGTCATAAGGCTTCAGGCAGTCCGCAGGTCGGCGCGGCTATAATGGCCCCGGTCGGAGCATAGGTCAGCAGCTTAAGACAGAGTATAGTTCCATTTTGAATAGCCAAATATAGACAGGCTACCTTCCAATGGATTTAAGCGACTCCAACTGTGGCACTACCGCGCTCGAACGTTGGAGTGATTCGCCTTGGATGTACTACCAGACATCCCCTATCCCTCGCTACAATTGGGTTGAGTACCTCAAATGCAGTCGGGATTACTTTTCTGCCGATGTTATAACCACCGTTGACATCGGCTTGGATTTTCAAGCCATCAATGCTTACGTACCAGCTGCGAGTGATGCGCTTGCCTGAGAATGTGTGCATGGAAGTGCTGTTCGGTGTGTAGGTTGGGATGTTGTCCCAATCCAGGAATGAAGCCTTACTGGTGTAAGATTCCTCACCCACCATAACTTTGATGCCAACTCCCTCTAGTTTGTAAGTCAGCATCTGAATGAATCTCGCATGTGGCACCTGCACGAACTTTTGGTTGGTGCGCTTACCCAGATTTATTCCGGTTTTCCATTGTTCATTCTTGCCAATTGCAACTTCTGTAACGCCTAACCGCACCAACTGATTGACGACAATTCGTGAACACTGATGCAGGTAAGTGTCCACGAACTGATTGCGGTTGTGGATAATGTTCTCAATTCTGGTTGACGTAAACACACCGTGTGGTAAGAATCCTTAAAACCTAGCTATTTGCTTGTTGTAAAACTGATTCTGTGACTTCAACGGTTTACCATTTATGACAATCGGTTGAGTCTTGCCATCACTAAACACTACCGTGGCGAGATTATCCAAACCAATATCAATTGCTGCCGCCAACTTGCCTACAGGCGCACCTTTCCAACTTGCTATCTCTTCATACACTACCTCAATCACAAAACACCCAACTTCAGGAATTATTCTGACTTCGCACAGGTCTTCAAATCTCATCCCTGGCTTGACTGGCAACCTGATTGATGACATCGACGGAACGATGAAACCTTTACTGAATTCGCGCTTTCCAAGTGCCTGCGTGTTGAACTTAACCAGGTTCCTACCTTCTGCATAACCGGGTGGTTTCGGTCTACCAGTAAACTTTGATGGTTCTTTTTGGTAAGCTTTGAGTGCTTTAAAATAAGCAGCCCAACTATCAGCACTCTGTTTCAAGACTAGCTGAGACACCTTACTCGGCATCGCTTTGTAGGCTTCATGCTGTTGGAACATCTTATCTAATCCAGCTTGGGATTGCGTACCATGCCCGTAAAAGAATCCCTGTCTTTGCACGAATTGGGCTGAGTTAAATAACTGACGTGAACTGTTCGTAATCGTATTGCAGTACTCAAAGCATTCGTCATTCGACTTGATGACGTGCTTCTCAACTCGCTTCATCTTCAGCTCCATTCTGCAACTCGAGAGATAATTTCTTCTGTTTTCCGTTTAGCTCGGCGCTGCCCATAAAGAGGCGCGGCAAATGAACTCACAATTGCCACCCACTCCTGCATCAGTTCATCCTTGCCGTTGTAAGCTTTATTGACAATCTCCAGTTTTACTTTTAACTTACGTAGCAACACATCCATGTAATTCACGCCGAACCTCGCTAGACGAGCTTTGTGTTCTACCACTAGAATATAATAACCACCATCAACGAGTAACTGTTATATTTTTTTGCGGTTATCATTCAAACCGCTACCAACCTCTTTTACTACTTTTACGACCTGATCACCTTTGGCAATGCTGTATTGGATTAACCTTGCTGCCGGGAGTTCCAGATTGTCTTTGTTTTCAGATGATGACACTCTCCTGTAAATTGCTGCGGTTGTCGTCACTGTGCCGCTAATTAATTCATCCTTCCGGGAATCGACAATCACTAACCCTGTCTCTGTCTGACGTGCTGGATGCTGTAGCTTTCGGAGCTTTCCATCATCGCCATCCAGTCTTATAACTGATTCCTAGTTACTTCGCGTAATCTGGTAGCTTCATGTATCTATTGTAATCTACCAGTGTCTATGAATGTCTATAAGGTGGAGGAAGTTTTACAATACTGCGCAGTACCGATTCGCGCCAGCGGCCCCGATAGGTGCAGCGCGATGACCAATCATCAGTTGATTTGCGCTCTCCGGCAGTTAGGACGTTGGTTTGGAGCCGCGCGTGACGTCAAGTCCGGACACGGCACCTGCTTGAAGCGGGGGTCGCCCGGCGTGCTGTACATGGTGGCGCTGATTTCTATCGGTTCCTTGCCCGTGAGGAAGCGGGAAGTGTTCAGGCAATAGATGCCGACATCGGGCAAGCAGCCGCCTCCTGCTAACGCTTTTTTCAATCGCCACTGGTTGAGGTCGCCGCCTTGATTCTGCCCGTTGTCGGCTCCGATCATCCTCACCGCGCCTAATTCTTTGCTGCGCACTATCTGCATCATAGCGCGATTGTAGGGCTCGTACTGGATGCGGTAGGCGACCATCAGCTTTTTGTTGGCCTGCTTGCATGCGTCGATCATCTGCTGGCACTCTTGGGGCGAGGTGGCCATCGGCTTCTCGCACAGAATGTGCTTGCCCGCCTGTGCCCCACGGAGCGTGTATTCGGCGTGCATCGAGTTGGGCAGGACGATGTAGATGACGTCCACCTCAGGATTGTTGCGAATGCTGTCGTAGTTCTGGTAATTGTAAATGTTCTTCGGGTTGATGCCGTACTGCTGCGCAATCTCCGCCGCCTTGTTCGGGCTGCCGCTGACGAGTGCGACCGGCTTGCACCGCTTGGTTTCGGCGAAGGCGGGCAGGATTTCCCCCAGTGCCAGCGTGCCCAGTCCAACAATGGCAAAACCCAACCGCTTGGACGGCGGTAATGCCCTTGGTGGTCCCCCCGACTCTTTCTCCGTGGGCGCCATCAGTGGCGGCAACTTGATCTTTGACGGCAACGACGTTGGCTGCTGGGCAACAGCCGGTTGGATCATGTCGCCGATAGCACTTGCCGCTACCAATCCCAGACCTGCTGTCGTCAGAAACTTGCGGCGTGTCAACTCTTTTGGTGACGATTCAGACATCGTCGTCTCCTTGCTGAAACAGACACCGAAATCGACCCTGTGCTGGGGATTGCCTCTAATGGCCCGTATTTTGCTGCTGTGAGGATGGCCCTGGCAATGTAGCTGGCGGGTTCGGGTTGCCCTTCGATCTCCGTGCTCGGGGTTGCCGAGAACCGCCAAGGTGTTGCTTCCGTGAGTATGGCCCTGACTGTGTAGCTGGCGGGTCCGGGTTCCCCGTCGTTCCTGATGTTTGGGGTTGCCGAGAACCGCCAAGGTGTTCCTGCTGTGAGTATGGCCCTGACTCTGTAGCTGGCGGAGCCGATTGCTGTGCCAGTAAGGGGATTGCGATCGCTAGGTTACCAATCACCAAACTCCCAAATATAGCTCCAACTAAAGCGGCCTGTTTTCGAAGCTTTTGATAGTGTTTATCCATTTATACCTTCTTGGCAAATATCCAATGAACAGCCATTGATGCAACTTGAAGCAAGGTTGTAACATCATGCAGTTTAACCTTAAACAAAGATTTTAACAAGTACAAATTGATATTTTAAACAATAAATTTAAGCAAGTGGATCGATAATTTGATTTACGTCAGTGCCAGAGCACTTTGCCGCCAGAGCGAAAATCTCGACGCCATCCTTGGTTTAACTTGCTTAAATTGCGAGTCGCGCCATGGCGCGATCGCCTATGCACGACGACAAGATTTTCGCTCTGGCGTTGATGTATCAATTTTCTATGGACGCATGGTAAACTTCTTTATATATAGAAAGTCTGCCCGTTGTTCTCGGGTTAACAGTTTGGTTTATCCAGTTACAGCACTGAAAAAAAGCTTGAAGTGTGGCAAATTGACTCCACAGGTTAGTGTTGGCGACCACGCTATTGTTATTGGCGGCAGCATCGCTGGACTGCTTTCTGCTCGCGTTCTTACCGACAGCTTTGCTGAGGTCACGATTATTGAAACAGACAAATTGCCTGAGAAACCCGAGGCTCGCAAAGGCGTACCACAATCTGTGCAGCCCCACGTTTTGTTGACGAGAGGCTATAGGATACTGGAAGAGCTGTTCCCCGGCATTGCAGCCGAACTGACCACTGCTGGTGCTCTTACATTAGACTGGGCGCGGGAATTTCATCATTTTCTCCGGGGAGGATGGAGTCCCAGCGCCGACACTCCCTCTGACATCGTTTCCTTGACTTGCAGTCGTCCGCTACTGGAGTGGGCTATACGACGACGACTGGCCGATTTCTCAAAGGTGCGGTTTGTTGAACAACATCGAGTCACAGGGCTACGCTGCAACCCCAGCAAAACGCAGGTTACTGGAGTATGCCTGCGCTCAATCGGTGGGTTCACTGAAGATGAGTTGCCAGCTTCGTTGGTGGTGGATGCTAGCGGTCGTCGCTCCTTTGCACCGCATTGGCTGGAAAGTCTAGGTTTCACTCCACCATCAGAAACCGTTGTCAATCCGTTCCTAGGCTATGCAACACGTCGCTACCTAGAGCCAAAGGGCTTTCAGGCTGACTGGAAGGTGATGTTGATATCGCATTTGCCCCCACACGGTACCCGGCTAGGATATCTAGCGAAAATCGAAGGTGGGGAGTGGATTGCTACTCTGGGTGGTTATGGGCGCGACTTTCCCCCGATAGACAATTCCGGCTTTTTGGAGTACGCACGCAGTCTGCCCAGCCCGAAGTTTTATGAAGCAATCAAAGATGCCGAGCCTGTATCGCCCATTTATGCCCATAGGGCTACTGCCAACAGGCTGCGTCATTACGAAAAAGTAATGCTGCCTCAGGGCTTTGTGGTTTTGGGAGATGCCGTTTGCGCCTTATGCCCTGTCTACGGCCAAGGAATGACGGTCAGTGCCTTATCGGCAATGGTTCTGCGAGATTGGCTGAGTGAGTCGCATAGTCGGTTTCCCGATCGCTCACTCATGCCCTCACGCTTCCAGAAAAGCTTGGCCAAAAGCAATTCCCTTCACTGGGCGCTAGCAGCGGGACAGGACTCGGGCTTTCCTACAACGTCCGGTAGAACTAAGCCCAGTCGGCTCAGTGGAGCGCTGCACTGGTACACCGAGCGGTTGCTGCAGCTGGCAAAAGAGGATACGGAGTTGCACATGCGCTTGATGGAAATAACCCACCTGCTCAAATCGCCTATAGCACTTTATCACCCGTCAGTTGTTTGGCGTGTACTGAGTAGAGGTCAAACCAACATAACATAGGAAGAAGCAGCATTCAGGCGGCATCAATCATTTTGATATAGGTTTCATCAACTCGCCATGAATCGGCGAGTTGGCGTCATTTGCGGACGGCACCGTTGTGCTTAATAGAGTAAGTGATGTAATCTTGACATTTTAATCACATTTACTGCTTCAAAGGCTCGAGAGCGGCGAATACGCTGATTGCGCTTAAAGAAGCAGGCATCAAAGATGTCAGGAACTACTTCAGTTCTTGGAATGAATGGTCGCGCGATCCCCAATTGCCGATCGAGACGGGGGAACCTAGTCAGGTTAGTATAGCAGTCAGGGTTTAGTTTGGAAAAGGTGTGGGTTGTAGGAATACTCACGACCCCCCACTCTTTTGGGATCTCGTAACGCACGACGATTCTCAATCTCGGTAATATAATGCAAGTAGATAGAACATTCTATTTAAGAGGATATTATGTCTGAAACTACGATCGTGAGCCAAGAGATAGCCGCACCTTTGCGTCCAGTCAGTAAAGAAGGCTTGGAAAAGCTAGCAGCAACGGCGAAGGCGAATCCCAATGTGGTGAAGTCGCTGAAAATCAAGACTGTTTGCGAGGGGCAATTCCGCAACCTGAACTATGTACGGGATTTGTCAGCCCATGTGATTGACGAACCGCCTGGCTTGTTGGGAGAGGATACTGCTCCGAACCCGTCTGAGGCAGTATTGGCAGCTTTGGGTTCTTGCCTTTCGGTTGGCATCCACGCGAACGCTACAATGCGGGGAATTAAGCTGACGAAACTGGAACTGGAACTTGAAGGCGACATCAACATTACCGGAGTTTGGGGGATCGGCGATCTGGCACAGAAGCGATTAGGCTTTACAGATATTCGAGTCAAGGTTGACCTAGAAGGCGATGCTAGTCGGGAAGAGTTGGAAGAGTTGGTGGCGCACTCCAATTTCTGGTCTCCGGTTGCCAATACGCTCCGTTTACCTGTGAATATGGATGTTTCTTTAGCAGGTTAGAGCGTTGATTTTGTAGGGTGCGTTAGTGCTAGTAACGCACCAAACCTTAAAATTAATATTGTGTAGATTCTAAGTGAGAGAAAATATAGAATTATTAGAATCAACTGTGAGCTATTGCTTTGAGTGATTAGTTAGAGTGAGATTTTCGTTGCATCCCTCGATGGAGAATATTTATGCAATCAGTTCCAGGTATGTTGCTTGACAAAACATGGTCTCAAGATTATAATGCGATCGCTCCTATGATTGCAGAGTTGAAAGTCGCGATCGCCAGAAATTTGGCTCCCAAAGTTCAAGATATTGACTTGAAGGGCGAATATCCTCGCGATTTTATGCACCAAGTGGGCGTGCTCGAGGGATTTGGACAGGCGGTTCCGACTGAGTTTGGCGGAACTGGCAAGGGGCTGGGAGCAGCGATTCAAGTAATCGAAGCGATCTCCCAAGAGTGCCTCTGTACGGGATTTATGACCTGGTGCCAAATCGCTTGTACCTGGTACATGCAAAACAGTGAAAATGAGTACCTAAAGCAGAACGTCTTGCCTCAAGTTGCAACCGGAAAGGTCCTGGGTGGTACGGGATTATCGAACCCGATGAAGCACTTTGCAGGGATTGAGAAGATTGCGCTGGTGGCAGAGCGGGATTCCAACGGATACGTAATTAACGGAATGCTGCCTTGGGTTTCTAATGTTGGCACAGGGCATTACTTTGGGATTGCGGCTCAACTGGCTAACGAGGAAGAATATCTGATGGCAATCGTGTCTGATGAGTTACCGGGGTTGACGCTTCGCCAAAATGCTCACTTTATTGCACTCGAAGGAAGCAACACGTTTAGTTGCGTTTTCAAAGATGTGTTTGTTCCCGATGAGTTGATTTTGGCTGTCCCCTGCGAGGACTATGTGAAGCGGATTCGACCAGGGTTCATTTTGACTCAGGTAGGGATGGGATTGGGACTGGTTGGAAGCTGTATCGAAATTATGGAACGTGCAAACCAACGCTTAGGGCACGTCAATTGTTATTTAGATACTCAAGCAGAAGATTTGGCAACAGAGCTGGAACTTGCTCGCAGCAAAACCTTTGCTTTAGCTGATGAGATTAACGAGCAACAACCGATAAAAAATCATTTACTGAAGCAGGTGATTCAAGCTCGAATTGTTGCTTCTGAGCTTTCACTTCGAGCTGCAAATGCGGCGATGCTTCATGTTGGAGCCCGAGGTTATTTACATGGCTGCAAGGCAGAAAGAAAGTTGCGTGAAGCTTATTTTGTAGCTATTGTTACACCAGCTTTAAAACAACTTAAAAAGATGTTAAGTGAGCTGAAATAAACAAAATGTATGGGCGCAATCGCGCCTCTACAACGAAACTACCCAATTCTCAATAGAGGTAAACTTAAGATGTATTATCTCAAGCGTAGTGTCAAATAATCGCGGAAAAAGGCGTTCCAGCTCTGGATAACACATCTCATTAATCTTTTTCCCAGATAAAATAGTAAGATTTTATATTTAAAAAACAGATAAAACTTAAGCTTTATTGAGATTAAATTAGTGGCGAGAAGTAAAGGAATAATTATTTTTTTCCCTTGCATATTCTGCTTATATTCTACCGAAAACATATGTAGATTTTGTATTTTACGATACCAAAACGATTAGATATAATTGATATATTAAAGTTAATAAATTAAACAATAAATATAAGCAATATGACAGGTTTGTTAGAGACTTCTCAAGAGCATAAAATCTACTCTTTAGATAGTTTGATTAGTTGTGCTTGTGGGGGGGTTCATTCACCAGAAGAACCTTGGAAATTTATCGAACAAATGCCGCCAGCTCCGGCAGCTCTGATTGATGATTTGATCAAAATGGGGCACTACACGCCTGAGACACTTGAACTAGCGGAACAGTTTACTGATGCTGATAGGAAGGCGCTGATAGTTCAGATGATTGCGGGCGCTCCCCCAGAGCAACGCCAATTGTGCAATGACCTGATCAAACAGGCGGGTGGATTAGAGGAAGCATTTTCTGCGGCATTTGGTCCGAGTGCCGCAGAGTTTTTTGGCGATATGACTCGTGCCAGCAAGTTTCGTCGTCGGGATTTTCTGACCAAAGTGGCTGCAACTGCTGCTATTGTGACGCTGGCAAGTTGTGCTCAAAATGCTGCCAAATCGCCCACTGAGTCCGCTCCCAACGCGGCATCCTCTACAGGGAAACTGGAAAAAACTGATTTGACGATCGGTTTTATTCCAATCGCCTGTTCAATCCCGATCGTGGTGTCTGAGCCAATGGGCTTTTACAAGAAGTATGGCTTGAACGTGACGCTGAAGAAAATGACGACCTGGGCAGCGGTGCGGGAGTCTGCGATCGCGGGTGAACTCGATGCCTATCACATGCTCTCCCCAATGCCGATCGCGATCTCGTTGGGGTTAGGTTCTGCTGCTTTTCCGATTAAGCTTGCCAGCATTGAGAATGTTAACGGGCAATCGCTCACAGTTGCGATCAAACACAAAGGCATAATCAAAAGTCCAGCAGACTTCAAAGGGCTGACGGTTGGGGTTCCCTTCCCCTACTCAATGCACAACCTGTTGCTTCGCTACTACCTAGCATCTGGCGGGTTGAACCCAGATAAAGACGTGAAGATTGAGATTGTTCCGCCCCCAGATTCGGTTGCGAAAATGGCATCGGGACAGCTAGACGCTTTTCTCATGCCCGACAACTTCAGTCAACGGGCAGTCTTTGAGAAGGTGGGCTTTATTCACCTGCTTACCAAAGACTTGTGGCCAGGTCATCCCTGCTGTTCGTTTGCAGCGAGTCAGAAGTGGATTGATGCGAACCCTAATACTTTCCGAGCCGTCAATAAAGCAATCATTGATGGAGCTGCCTACGCTAACGCTGCTGCGAATCGAGAAACAGTCGCAAAGGCAATGTCTGAACGTAAATATTTAAATCAGCCGGAACCAGTGCTGAAGGCGGTTTTGACAGGTAAGTTTGAAGATGGTTTGGGGAACACGTTAGACGTTCCTAATCGGATCGAATATAACCCTTACCCCTGGAAGAGTTTTGCGTACTGGATTTCTTCTCAAATGGTGCGGTGGAAGTTGATGCCCCAAGAAAAAGCTAAATACGAAGAAATTGCTCAGCAAGTTTTTATGACAGACTTGGCGCGGGATCTAGAGAAGGAATTGGGGCAAAATCCGCCGAGAGAACAACTCCGCACGGAAAAGCTGAAGTTTGGTGAGTTTGAGCCAGCCAAAGCTGAGACTTATGTGAAAGAGCAGATTCAGAAGTTCGGAGTCTAGGATTTATGAAGCGCTCACCCGAGGTCGTAACCAGAGCAACAGCCCCCCGATTGGGACAGGCTTGGCTACACAATCCCAACTTACAAGCGCTGGGGTTATTTCTGATCGTGCTGGCTGTGATCTTGAGCGTTTGGGAATTGGGAGTACAATTCAAGCTATTCTCTCCCGTGATGCCTTCTGCAAGTCGAACGATCACTGACTTTTGGGGTTGGATTACCGATCCGTTTTATGACAACGGACCCAATGATAAAGGTATCGGCTGGCATTTATTGGCAAGTTTGCAGCGAGTGTTAACGGGATTTATGTTAGGTTCTCTGATCGCAATTCCGCTTGGTGTGGCAATTGGATTATCAGAAGTTGTTGCTAAAGCGGTTGATCCATATATTCAATTGTTACGTCCTGTTTCTCCATTAGCTTGGCTACCGCTTGGACTGGCTATTCTCAAAAGTTCTGAAGGGACTGCGTTATTCGTGATTACAATCACGAGTGTTTTTCCGACATTGATTAATACTAAGTTTGGTGTTAGCAATGTCTCTAGTGACTATCTAAACGTTGCTCGAACTTTGGGAGCTTCCCGTTGGCGCACGATTTGGAAAATCATTCTTCCTGCTGCTGCACCTAACATTGTTTCTGGTTTACGGATTAGCATTGGGATTTCATGGTTAGTGATTGTGGCGGCTGAAATGATTGTGGGTGGGACGGGATTGGGGAGCTTTGTTTGGAGTGAGTGGAATAACCTTAATGTCACCAGCATTATTACTGCGATTCTGGTGATTGGGCTGGTTGGTATGATCCTTGATCGCTTACTCGCGTTGTTGCAAAACTGGGTTTCCTTTGGACATCATGGATAGGCAAGTATGATGATTTCTTCGCGCACCAATATTCCACAGACTACAACCACGGCTCAACTGCTGCTCAAAGATGTTTGGAAGGTCTACCCAGGAAGACGCAGTTGGCAAGATCAACTACTGCGGCGTACGTCAGCCGATTTTACAGCACTGGCAGAAATCAACCTGGAGATTGCTGCGAATACCTTTGTTTCGATCATTGGACCTTCTGGCTGTGGCAAGTCCACTCTACTAAGCATGATTGCTGGATTGACTGCTCCCAGCCGTGGCTCAGTGATGCTCAATGGCATCGAAATTCACGGTCCTGGTCCCGATCGAGGTGTGGTATTCCAAAACTATGCCCTGATGCCTTGGATGACTGTCGCAGAAAATATTCGGTTCGCGATCGAAACGGTATACCCGAAAATGCTTCTGGCACAGCAGAAGCATGTGGTACGTGAGGTGATTAATTTGGTGGGATTGCCTGGCTCAGAGCGCAAGCATCCCCACGAATTATCGGGTGGGATGAAGCAACGAGTTGGCATTGCTAGAGCCTTAGCGATCAATCCCGAAATTCTGCTGATGGATGAGCCGTTTGGAGCATTGGATGCGCTGACGAGAGGCTTTTTGCAGGATGAAATTCAGCGCATTTGGGAGCAACAGCGAAAAACGGTGATTCTGATTACCCACAGCATTGATGAAGCGCTGTTATTGTCCGATCAGATTGTGATGATGAGGCGCGGATCTGCTGCCAAAATTGCCCAAGTTTTGCACGTCCCCTTCCCTCGTCCCCGTCGTCAAGACATGATCGACCAGCATCCAGATTACCACGCACTGAAAGCGGAGATGGTGCGGCACTTGTCCTATGAGACGAGGGCGGTTGAAGAGGCGCGGATTTAACAGGCGTGAATCGAATTACCATCCTATGGTTCAAAATAAAGTAGTGCTGCTTTTTCTGTATTATTAGCTACTTTTAATCTTATTTTTATGGTCAATCTGAAGCGTACCCGTGAAGATATTCTCTGTTCAGTCCTAGAGCTAATCCATCATCAGGGATTTCAGGCAACCGGACTGAAGGAACTTTTTGCTGCCAGTCAGACCTCTTCAGGAAGCTTCTACAACTACTTCCAGTCGAAGGATGAACTCGCTCATGCGCTGATTGAGTTTGAATGGGAGCAGCTCAAGGCAACAATAATCTTGCCTGCGGTGAAAGCTTCGGATGATGCGATCGCGCAAGTATTTTGGATAATTGATCAACTGGAGGCAAAACATCTAGCTGAACCTAACTGCGCCGGATGTCTTTTAGGCAACCTGATTGTGGATTTGGTAGAGCGTGATCCTTCCTTTCGGGAGCAACTGATTAAGGTGTTTGATGAGTGGCAAGGCGTGCTCGCGCGATCGCTCCGCATGGGGCAATCACAATTGCAGCCCGATGTTGATCCAGATCTCTTAGCAGAAGAACTATTGACCCTGATAGAAGGCGTGTTACTGATGGGGCGACTGTACGAGCAGCCAGAGCGTCTGAAGCGCGGCTTTAATGCTGCCCGACGCTTGCTAAAGAGAGCCCTGATTGAAAATTGAAGGATGATGAAACTCAAGCCAAAACAGCTAAGCCGCAGAGCCAGGAAGAAATAGAAGAGTGCCAGTACTGCCAAAATGGGGTAGATAATAATAGGAAGTGCTGGCAGGCTCAAGAGATGCTAAAGGAGTCACCATATGAACCAGATCAATCAGGTTATGCTCGTTGGCGGAACTCACGGCAATGAATTCACAGGGGCATACTTGATTAAAAAATTCAACCAGTTTCCCTACCTGATTCAGCGACCTAGCTTTGAAACTCTGACGTTATTGGGCAATCCCAAAGCTTTTGAGGAAGGCAGGCGTTACATTGACAAGGACTTGAATCGTTGCTTCCTCAGTCAAGACCTACAAGATCCGACGCTCTCTAGTTATGAAGAACTCCGGGCAAAAGCCATCTACCAATTGCTGGGACCGAAAGACAAATCCAATGTGGATGTGATTGTGGATTTGCACACCACAACTGCGAACATGGGGCTGAGCATCATGCTGAGCAACCAGCATCCCTTCAGTCTGCGATTAGCTGCCTATCTTAGCTCGATTAATCCCCTGGTGAAGATTTGCTGGGCACGACCCGAGCGAGGAGGTGTCCTCCTGAGAACTCTGTGCGAATTGGGTTTTGTGATTGAGGTAGGTCCTGTGGCTCAGGGTGTCCTGAATGCAGACTGGTTTCAGAAAACAGAAGAACTCATTTATGCAGTTTTAGACTATTTAGAAGCATGCAACCAAGGTTCAATTCCACAAACCAACAGCACACTAACGCTCTATGAATACGTGGGGATTATCGACTACCCCAGAAATGAGTTGGGAGAGATTCAGGCAATGATCCACCCTCAGCTTCAGTTTAGGGACTATGAACCTCTCAATCCAGGTGAGCCGATATTCTTGACCTTTGATGGCAGGGCGATCGCCTACGAAGGGACAGCAACGGTCTATCCAATCTTCATCAATGAGGCAGCTTACTACGAGAAGGGTATTGCTATGTGCTTAACTCAGAAGCAACATGTGACTGTGACATAGTCTCGAGTAAGGTCTAAAGCTGAGCTTGCACTACCCCCGCAAAGCAAGCTTGCAGAGAATGTTGGGGTGAGGCTCCAAAGAAAGCTTTCTGGGCCGAATCTCAAAAACAAACTCCGCGAAGATGAACGTCCTGATTGATTCGTGCTTCCCACTGGGTTCGCTCATCGGCACCACATGACCAGCAACCAACTCGTAGAGGTTGTCTGTTTTTGATGGTTGCCTGCGAGTTTCCAGAGATCGATTATCCAGGGCATCAGGTGGCGATCGCCTATAAACGTGAAGCGAGCGTTATCTGTCATCTGGAACGCACCGTTGCGGGGCACCAACTTCGCTTGATTGGTCTATTGCAGATTGAGGGCTAGATTTTAAGGGATATTGCACAGTCAGGACTGAGCAGGGGGCATGGTGGAGTACGTAGTTGCTGACACTGCCTAGAATTAACTCAGTTAGGCCAGAGCGACCCCGACGCCCGATTACGATCAGGTCAGCCCCCCAACTACGGGCAAAGGTACAGATGGTTCGACCTGGGCTGCCAGAGCTTTGCGTGAATTCAGTTCTTACCCCTAGGGCAGTTGCTTCACTAGTATGCGATCGCAATAGCTCTAGACCTTGATTTTCAAACGCCTCCCACTGCTCTCGATAGATCTCCTGGACTTTGTAACTCCCCAACACTGGATAGTAGTCCAAGCTGGGAAGTCTAGGCGTATATGGACTGCCCTCTTCTTCAGTCGAAAGAACATGTAACAGCATCAGGCTGGCGTTGTTCGCTTTCGCTAAGGACAGGGCTGCATTAAAGACATACTTGCCAATTGCAGAAGAGTCCATTGCAACTAGGACTTTGTCAAACATATAGACTTCCTCCAAATTGTTTTGATAGAGCACCTTCGGTACACAGAGCGAGTGGCATCTATTCCCCTACTCCCTGTGCCAGTAAGTGCGCATTACTAAAGCTCTGATTGCGAGAGCCGGTGCGCCTAAAGTAACTGACTACCGCCGCTAGCGGGGAGAAGTGCTAGGTAGCTAGGTCAAATTAAATCCAACACTTAATAACCCAGGCTGGTCTTTAAGGCTCGGGCACTCACCTACTGCTCTAGCAGCCTTCCTGTTTCTATTATCAGTGCATTGAGCAAATTGGATTCAGTGATGCAAACTATTGTAACAATTGCCTCTTTTATCCTTTTAGGAGGCATAGGAGGAGTCAAATTTTATGCCCCAAAGACTGCCGTCTCGTCGCTGAGGGTACAAAAACGCTGATTCCTAGTTCTGCTTGCTCACAAGTTCCTCAAGTTTTTTTCGTAACTTTAAGATAAAGCTACAAACGAAGGAGACAAACAACATGGACTTAACTACGATTTATATGGGGCTGACATTGCACTTGCTGCTTGTTTAGAGCTACTTAGTCACCGATTTGACCGCACTTTACTGGCTGGGTAGCATCTCTTGACTGATTAATACATCAGGAACATCTTAGGTTTTTTCTCGAGCACTGATATGGAATACCTCTACTGCCTTGCGAATGCCAGCCTCACACTGAGGCTCGTTGAGTACCTGCATAGCAAACCTCAGATGCCCATTGGTTTCGTAACCGTGATTAATCAAATTGATGGCTGGGTGGTCAAAGTCAAAATGAACTCTCCTCTCAATCCCCAACAGGATGGAGATTTACGTGCTTTTTTGAATGAATTGGGAATTCCCTACTTTCCATCAATGCGCGTTAACATGGCACTCTCGAGTTTGGAAGCAGGACAGTCCCCGATTGATGTAATGCGTAACTACCAGGTTGTTGTAGTTTCTCATGGTAGGCCGGATCAAGAAGAAATTAAAGCTTTCCGGCAACAGTTCATTAAGGGATTAGGATACTGTCCAAAACACCTGGCTTGAACCAAAACTTTTCCGCTCAATCCCAATTCATTTCTGACTCTACTTTCAATCTACTGGTTATCAAAATCTAAAATTACCATGACTACTTGCCCTTGCTGCTCCAATCAAATGCTTCGTCATATTCGCAGTAACAATGTGTTTTGGTTTTGTCGAAGCTGCTGGCAGGAAATGCCAGTTATGGAAATGAATAATTCTAGCTGGTTTGACGCTTATAGGATGACCAGATTGCCTAGACAAAACCTCACAATTAGTCATCAGCAATAGCACAGATAAAAATGGCAGTCTTTCGCTTACCACAGCAACAGTTTCATCGTAAGTGTTGCGAAGTCAGGCATTATGTAGGTGAGCGCAGGTGAAACCCCTGCCTCACTACGCATAAATTCATCTAAATCCTCTCGGGTGTTAATCTAAATACATGTTTTAAATCTACCAAAAGAGATATAGCCAGCTCTACCCCGATGTTGGTTGCAGTAGAGACTTGATTGGGCGAATTCTCAATGCTTGCAAGCGGAATGTGGATTTAAAACCTACATCTTTGCATCAAGTTAAGTTTTACAATAAATCTATGCAAACCTCACAGTAATCAGTTTTAATTAAATATATAGAGCTAATGAAAGGAAAAAAAGCCATGTCTATAAAACAACGGCTACAGCAAGTAGTGCAGTATCTTTCAGAAGCAGTAGCTAGGATTTTTAGTCCGAGGGACGACGACTATCCAGAAACAGGAGTTCAGCCCTTTAAAGGGGAAGTAGACAAAAGAAAAACCAAAGCCAGAAATCAAGACTGGTAACATCAGGGAGAAATTAACCTAATCGGGCATCATCCCACTTGATACATCTTCTTAATGGAAACTCTCAACTCCTGTGAGGCTTCCAGCCTGCTAATTGGAACTAAAGTTCAATTGATGTCAATTGAACCTGCCTGCTGATGCACAAAAATTTACTTTGGCGCGTTACAGAAGGAGAAAGAAATGGTTTCGGCTCAACATAAACACACTTGTATTACATTTAACTCTCGCTTTGATACAATACATGCTCTCCAAGAGCTGAAAAATACTGGGTTCCCAATGGAGCAGATTTCTGTAGTTGCCAAAGACGCAGACCATGACGACCAGTTTTGTGAAGCTGGTATGGGTGTTCGTGTTGGGGAAACTCCAGACAGGAATGCGACCTTTGGGACGCTCGCAGCTAGCATGCTAGGTGCTATAGGGGGTTGCTTGGTGGGCGTTGGGATGTTGACGATTCCCGGAATCGGTCCTTTTGTCACAGTTGGGATTTCTGGAAAAGTTCTAATCACAACCATTGCCGGTGCTGGGATTGGCGCAGCCAGTAGCGGCTTGCTTGAAACTTTAGGTTTAGGGATGAGAAAAGACCGAGTCGAAGTTTATAGCGATCGCTGCTGTATATGTAAGTATATGGTGATGGTAGAGGGCACAGATGAGGAGGTGTGTCGCGCCAAGTCAATCCTTAAAGAGTGGCGCATCTAGAGGTTGGGGAATAGCATCTCGAAGCTGCTCAGTTGCTGTAGTCTGGTATAGTCAACGAAGTATTGATCATGACTACAACCTCAGCCGGTGACTTCGACAAAATTAGCCCAACCGCACTCCTCGTTGCCTACGCTCGGCAATTTAGTAACATTCCCTACACCTCTGATTTCACTACAAAGGCGGGTGCCGGGCAGATGCGACAAAGTGATTCAGCCCTGGGGCAGGTAAATCAGAAAATTATGAGTTTGACGGGTCGAACGTTTAAGGAGAATGAGTTTGTTGACATCCTCCCCCTCTAGAATCCTGAATGCAAGCATTCAGGATTCTAGAGGGGGATTCCAAATCTCACGACTTGGGTTTCCTGCTTTTTCGAGTCGGCTTACGTTTTTGGGTTTCCCCATCAACGCAGAGGTCGTTCTCTCCACAGGCGTTGGTTACCGTGTGCCCCACGGTACTTAGTCCTTTTACTAGAATATTTATCCCGCTATTATGGTCGCGGTCTAAGACGCATCCACAAACACATTTGTGTGTTCTAGTGCTAAGTGTTTTTTTGACCTGACGACCACATTCAGAGCAGTCCACGCTAGTATAGTGCGGCGGGACAGCAACAACTGCTATCCCGAATACTTTGGCATAGTACTCAATCCATGCCCTGAACATACTCCAAGAAGCATCGTTAATCGACTTGGCAAGGTTATGATTTTTTACCATGTTACGCACTTTTAGATCTTCATAGGCGATGAAGTCGCTAGACTTTACAAGCGCCCTCACAGTCTTAACTACGAAGTCTAAACGACAGCCTACTGATCTTGAGATGCTTCCTACTAAGTCGATTTCTAGCTTTAACTCTATTAGCAGAACCTTTTTCTTTTCGAGAAACTTGTCTTTGGGCTTTTTTAATAGCCTTCTCTCCCTTACGGAGAAACCGAGGATTCTCTACTGTGTTACCGTCTGAGTCGGTATAAAAGTGGTTTAAACCCACGTCTATTCCAACCATCCGGTTCTGCAATTCATGTATCTCCTTGCGGTTTACGTCAATACAAAATTGAGCGTAATAGCCATCGGCACGCCGCACTACCCTTACTCGTTTAATTTGAGCTATCTGGTAATAGTGCAGATCACGAGTTCCCCAAAGTCGAAAGATACCAGCTTTGAAACCATCCGTAAAGGTGATTTCTCTCCTATCAACTGAAAGCTTCCAACCACACGTCTTGTACCTGACGGGGCGACAAAAGAGCCTGAAAAGCTGATTGGGTAAAGAGTGCAGCAAC
>CAXUIG010000104.1:0-20778 GCA_964250845.1 uncultured bacterium
CGCCTTTCCCCAACGGCTGTTCTCAAAGTGTTACCTGCTTTTGATCCATGCCATATTTCCTAATGTCGCACTTATCAGTACTAAACTAGCCGCAGCTAGAGTGTAGGCGTTGAGAATCCACTGCAATCCCGAGAAATTAGAACCTAGACTAGTCTGAATTTTGCTCAGCACGAAACTCACGACTGTGTTGTCGAGATTAGCCATGAACAGGGGGAGACATATCGCCCCTAGTGTAGTAACTTTGACCAGACTTCGATTCATTTCTTCCCTAATTACCTTTGATTTCAAATATCTGACTGGAAGAGGTTGTGTTGCAACTCAGAAGTGGTGGTCTGGTAGTAATTGTATTTACTGACCGCAACCACTCATATCCTGTCCATGAACCCCAAGCAACCATGTGACCCTCCTAAACTTCCCTTCGGGTAAGTGCAGGCGCACCCTTGTGCTTGCAAATCTGAGAACTTCCCTTGAGCTACTCCAATTCCCTCTATGCCGGGTTTAAGTCATGAACACGTCCCGCCCGGCAATTCTAGTCCTAAGACTAGAAACTTTAAAACTCTTACCTTTCGACCGTGCAAGTTTTATCTGTTTTCGATGATGCCGGCAAATTCGGCGCTATTCCCCCAGAACCACAAGGGGGACTTACATTAATTGAAAAATATGCCACTTCTTTACAGATCATGCAACGGTGTCGCTACGGGTTTCGTTAAACTTCTTAAACAAGTTCAGAGGAATGTCAGCCACCTCTTCAGTCATTGTGTTGGCGAAGTTGCCAGGTTTCATCTTATCAACTTTTTCGCATACATCTTTGTGTTTAGGTCAGCATTTAAGTCATTAAATTTGTCATGTATCACCCATTAGAGGAAAGTCTGCGATTTAGCTTCGCGCGAAAACCATCGGGCTAAATCCCTAGTTTTAGGGGGTGGGATGAATCGTGGTTGAGGCTAAAAGAAACGTACTCGAAGGCAAAACGCTTCTTCGCTAAGGCATTGAAGGCTGAAGACACTCAGTCGCCGCGTGTTATTAACGTTGATAAAAATCCGCGATTACAATCAAGCGAGTGACAAGCTTATTGCCGACAAGACTTTGTCACTTTGCTTCCGAGTTAAGACCTATTAAGTACCTGAATAACATCGTTGAACTTTCTGCACCGATTTATAAAACGACTAGTAAATCCAGGGATAGGATTCGGGTCGTTCAATACCTATTTGGCGTTGATTGAAACTTTACCGCCTTATAAGATAAAGTTATCAGAATAAAAATTTTTAATTAGTTCACCTCATGCCTAAAGATTTTGTCTTTTGCTTGGCTGAATTTAGAATCATCTTATTACTTGTGCCCAATATTTTATATGCCTAAAGGAATAGATTAGGGTTAAATCACTGTTTTATCCTGAAGAAAAAAAACCACAATTGCTTCTGCCGGGCTTGATGCAGCACCTAGAGCAGAAATTGGTGTCTGCGGCTGAATAAGGGTTTGAGGCATACACTCCCAATCCGGTTCGGTTAAGCTCTATAGTGTTCTTAAGGTGGCATCGACTCGCCAGTTGATTGGAGAGTGTTTTGAGCTATTGCGTGGATTTTCGGTTTGAAATTCCTAGGGGCAGCGTTCTCGGCCTGCACAAAGAGAATCTTCGCTGTCTTGCTATCACCTTGCTGACTGCGCAGCAACGCTTTGCCGACGAGGGCGGTGAGGTTGTTGTTTTGCTGGGCGAGGATTTGGTCGTAGGCTGTTTCCGCTTTGTGCTTTTGGCCTGTGATCTCATAAAGCTGGGCCAGATTTGAGCGCCAATTAAGACTTTGAGGCTCCTGCTGGACGAGTTTCTCTATCATTGGTATGGCAAGGTTTGGCTGCCCAAGTTGTATACGCAGGTTAGAGAGATTAGTCAGGGCATCGAAATTGTTGGGATCTTTTTGGAGAACCTGCTCGTACTCCCTAATCCGCTTTTCGGGAGCCTGAGCCTGTTGCGAACCACGTGTAAATAGACTGAAGGCAAAGAAGACCGAAGCGATAACCCCCACTAAACCAACGCTTGCCAGGGCCAGGATGAAGATGAACCTACGGGGAGTTAGCGGCAAGTTTCGACCGAGTACGTCTTTAACTGCGGATGCTTTGTCAGCTGATTTTGCTCCGTGCATTAATCCACTGGCCAGATCTGGCCGCGACTGAAACTTGTGAATTTTTCTCAACTCCGATATCAGCCAGAGCAGCGAGGCAGCCGCACCTGTAGCCCTTAGTGTTGAAGCATTTTTTGTATAAACAATAGGTATGGCCGAGTAGAACCTTTGGTAGTTGGCTCTCACAGCATCAAGGCGAGTAGTGAGCGGTTGCAGGTTCTGTTCAATCTGCAGTAAGCTGAGTGGACCGGGTTCGAGCAGGTCACACTTGGTTAAGATCAACGCAAAGGCATACTTTAAACTATACTGGTTAACTAGGGAGGCAATTGCCATCACTTGTTTAACATTGTCCTCAAGCACCTGTATGTAAGCCTGATCGTGTACAAGCGCATCGGCATTGATAAACACACAGCAGCCATGTGAAGCCAGCACCATCTTTTGAAAGTCAGGATTGCTAATGTTGCAGCACTCACCAGGAATGTCCCACCAGCGAAAATGACACAGCGTTTGGACAGCAAACCGGCTGTGACGTTTCAGGCTGAAGTTGAATTTAGTGATTTTCATCGTGGCAGGTGGATACTGACCGCTCGAAGCAACGTAGCTGAGGATTTGGTCAATGTTTTCCTGCTCAAGGCAATCCTTGCAATCGAACCACAACTTTTGAGTCTGGTTTTTCTGACCCTCTGAATGTAATTCTGCGTAGCTGCCAGCTAGAAAAACTGTCTTGCCCACCCCTCTTTGACCAATGCTCAGCAGATTAAAGGCTTTGGTTGCACTTCCAGCAGATAAGGGATTCATCTTTTTCCTTATTTACGTTGTTTGCAGTAAAGTTATGTAAGGATTTCCACCCGCTCTATTTGTGACTTCAGCCATGCAAAAAATAAGTCTGAAATAATTTTGGAACGCATTATATCATCCAATTCTGGTTGAATGAGTTCCTGGAGGTGTTGTCAAGCTGTTGTTCTGCTATTGTTTGCCTGTCCTTATTGCCAGGGTATTGATATTCTTAAGAATGGTAAAACCACTCATTCTACCACGATTTTTAGGCAGATTAAGCCTCTGTGATGGTCTAGAATTCATGTTAGACTATGCTGCTCCAGGGCAATCATGGCACCAAGACAAAATTGTGGATATGGCGATGAATTGTAGGGTCAAAAATGCATTAGCGCAAGCTATTCGCGTGCTGACTAGCTTTTAATCTATCTTTTACACACGTTATACATAAATTAGACATTTGAGTCAAGCTATTGTCAACGCTCTTATTCTACAATCAGGGGATAACCTGCCTGGAAGTTGATCGCAATAGCATAACCTTTCAATTTTTGACACAGCTTTTATTAGCTATGCGGATGATAGTTTGGTCTAATCTCGACCAAATGAAATCCGACTGGGTATGAGCTGAAGTAGTCGGTGAGAGAGCATTATCTTGGAGCCTAAGCAATGTCTTGCTAACCCTTCACTCAATTATTGAGGTCTCGATCATGGCAGCTAAATTCAGTGGTTCTTTTTTGGCAGCAACCCTCGTAATCTATGGTACTACCGCTACGATAGCTCAAGCCGCCCCGACTAACTCAGTAGAAACGCTGCTGGCAGCTCAACCTCTAGTTACAACCTTTAGCTGCGTTCAGAACGGTAATGATTTCGTGACGATCGCTCGTCGAGGCGATCGATCCACACCACCTGTAATTAACTGGAAACCCACCTTGGGCTACTACACCCCTAAAGCCCACTGCTATATAGTTTCCCAAGAACTGACTCGGATAGTGGCTGAGAATGCTGGCAAATTAAAGCACCTGCTGCTCATAACTGGAACTGTGAGAAATCAAGTAGTAGTTTGTGCTGTCAATGAGCTAAAATCCTTGTGTAACGGTTCTAATACGTTGTTTAGCCTCAGAACAGATAATTCTATCACTGATCAGGGTGTAGCAACGCTGAACCAATTTTTGTTTCTGGGTAGTGGAACTACCGTTACCGAATCTTCGGCGGTAACTTCTCTGCGTTTAGAAAATTTAAATCGGTTTTTGGGATCAGAGGGCTAAAACAATTTAGTCACGCAATGAGTTTTGCCCCCTTCTTCTCTCACGGGGTTAAAAAGTCCAAATGGTCTCCGGGTTGGTTGTTCAACTGCTCTAGGGAGCCTTGAACAACCAACTTGCCTTGATTGAGTAGCACGATCCAATCTGCCCGGTTGATGACTCGAGGGCGGTGGCTAATCAGAATCGTGGTTTGGCCTTGGCGGTGATACAACAGCTGGTTCAGCACAAGGCTCTCACTAACTGGATCGAGTCCCGCTGTGGATTCATCCAAAATCAGGATGGGTGGAGCGGTCACAATCGCTCTCGCAATCGCCAGTCGTTGCCTTTGCCCTCCAGAAATATTCGCGCCGAATTCACCTAAGACGGTTTGATATTTGTCGGGTAGTCTACTGATAAAGTCGTCCGCATCGGCAATCTGGCAGGCGCTTACAATGCTCTCAAATGTGACATGGGGAGAACCTAAGCGGAAGTTATCAATAATCGAGCGACTCCAAAAATGAGGTTCTTGAGGAACGAGAACCACCTGCTGCCGCAGGCAATCGATGGAGAGGTCTTGCAGGTTATACATACCAATGCGAATATTGCCCGACTGCAGCGGATATAAACCCGCAATCACTTTAGACAGGCTACTTTTACCACACCCGGATTTACCGATCAGGGCAATTACTTTACCACCAGGGATAGTGAGGGAAAAATCTTCTAATAAGTCAGTTCTACCAGGGTAATTAAAGTTCAGGAAGGTGCAAATAATGTCAGCATTGTCAGGAATTTTAGCCCAAGGCTTTTTATCATCGCCTTGAGGTTCAGGTGTGGAGGTGATGACTTCTTGTATTCTTGAGGTAGCCGTTTTTACTCGCGTGAACTCATCTATAAAATTGATTAAAGAACTAATTAAAGATACAACATTACGATTCAGGTTAATAAAAGCAAGCAGTTGACCGATACTTAATTCTTCCCCGATCACTAAAGTACTACCGAACCACAGCAAGGCAACGCTACCAATATCAGAAACTATACTAGAGAAGGTGTAGTTAATAATCCCGATTTGGATAGTACCGAATGTGAGGTTTGCTAGGCGACCAAATCTGCTCTGGAATTCTGACCAAAATTGGGGAGCGGCGGCAGTCGTTTTGAGAGTTAATGCCCCCTTAAAGGTTTCTACCAGAACGCCTTGGTTTTCTGCTTCCAAAACCAACAAACTGCGGGTCTTTTGCTGAAGGGTGGGCAGGAAAGCAATTGTAGAGCCAGTCATGAGTACAGCACCCAAAAGCGCAGCCAGCGTCAGTTTCCAGCTATAGAACAGCATGAAACCAAAAGAAACCACCGCCACAAAAAACTCACCAGGTAAATTCACGACCAGTTGTGAGACTAACTGATTTATCTGTTGAATATCTCGGAGTCGGCTAACAATCTCGCCACTGCGACGAGTTTCATAGTAAGTCAGAGGCAATCGCAGAATTTGTCTTCCAAACTCTAGGATTAGCCCTAACTCCAACCGTTGGGCAAAATGAGCAACGAGGTTATTTTCCACCAGTGACAAGCCCCTTCGCATCAGGTTCATCACCACAACTGCGATCGCTACAGCATTGAGCAGGTGGGCATCACCCCGAATTAACACATCATCTGTCAGGATTTCGATTAGGATTGGGGAAGCTAATGAGAGCACACCGATAACGAGAGCACACAGAAAAGCTTCCCCGATAATGGCTCGGTAAGACCACAGGCGGGTCAGCCATTGCCCAAAGCCGCTAACTTCATCATTAGGTTGTGCAAAAAAGCGGTGCAGGTCTGGCGCCAGTAAAAGCATCACCCAATCTGTCCAACCGTCCATTAACTCCTGTTTGGAGAGATAACGCATTCCCACGGCTGGATCGGCAATCACATACTTTCTGCCACGCTTCCCATAAAAAACAACCCAGTGATAGCCCCTCCAGTGAATGATTGCTGGCAGGGGCGCTTCTTTGATCCTGCGTAGAATCTCAGTGGATGCTTTGACCGACCGAGCATTGAAAGCCAATGACTCTGCCCCCCGCCTCAGACCCAACAAACTAGTTCCCAGTTGCCCAGTTCCTACAACTTCACGGATGCGGTTCAGGGTAAAAGTACGGCCATAATATTTGGTAATAGAAGCAAGACAAGCAGCCCCGCAGTCTTCTTCGCTGTGCTGTAAAACCACCCGGTATTTCATTGGCACCACAAGTGCATAAAAACTTAAATTTAATAATGGAAAGCGCTGATGAAAGTTAGGCTGGATAAAGCATAGCCGTCAGGGTGGAATCGTAAAAAGCTGCCCACTGACGTTTAGCGACAAATGCAGTGGCGCAGACATTGTTTATTTTGACTTAACCCCACAAAATAGCCTCGCTCGGGACGGTGTCGTAGGGGCACAAGGCAAGAAATGGCAGGGTTTATTTCCTGAGCAAAGGCTGCTCGAAGGTGAGCGTCAGCTCAAAAGTATCACCACAATTCATGATAACACTATGACTACGCCGCTTCCAGCAGTTGCGTTGCTTGAGCCCCCTCCAATGGTACCTCCGCTACCTGCACCGCCTCCGGCACCAGTAATATTACCATAACTAAGAAGCTGCTTAAGCTTATTAGTAAGCTTAGTACCTCCAGACAGGCTTGCTTCTTCGCTTGGGGTAAGTTCAGTAAAAAGAGACATGGTTTCGTGCATAAGTTTTATGATGGATCTAATCAAGGTAAATTAACTCGAAGGAATTAATTGCTTCCGGGCAACTGCAAATCTGTCTGAACAACTACTCCACCCTACTGCATTGAGGGTAGGGTTTGTGAGTCACCACCCGTAGGACATCAGAACTCTTACTAGGCGATTTGTTTCTACTTTTGACCTGGCTAAACTCAGCCAAATCCTTTGGCTTGACTGACTCCTAAGAACTCACCCACCTTGGTTTAGGTGATGTACTCAAAGCCATACGTATCATTACATACCTCAAACACCAAGTCAATACACTGGGATTTACCGACTTTTCCCGGAAGATCTAGCTTTTATCGTTAAGCGAGCTTTATTTTAGAAATCGCTTTCTCTACATCCTTCAGCTGCGGAAAGGGTGCATTAATGATGACTACGCCAGGTTGGGCAACTGCGCCACCGCTAGAGCTGTCACCGACGCTAACAGAGCCACCTACGGCATATCCGCCTTGAACATTGATATCAGAACCACCAGACAGGCTTGCTTCTTCGCTAATGGTGAGTTCAGTGAAAACCAGAACTGTTTGAGCTTCCATTATTTCCTCCATGGGTTCTTTTGTTAAAAATTTTCTGGCAATGCTTCTTAACGAGCTATTTATCCAGCACTTTCAGCCGTGAGCTTTTAGCACAAATAAAAATGATTCGTTATTGCTCAATTAATGGCTCTAAAGAGGTCGGGTTTATCCCCATGGATAAATTACAGGGGTTTACATCCGAGCCTCTCAGACTCACCCGATTTCTCGGTTATCCACTATGATTTATGAGAGAGGAGCCGTTGAAGATGCGGTTCCCTAATTGGAAATGTATACGCCAGCTGCGCCAGTTGCGCTAGATGAGCTATTAGCTCCAACGGTACCTCCGCTAGCTGTGCCACCGCTTGCACCCGTAACAACACCATTTGATCTGGTGGGATTAGTGGTGTTACTGATGCCCTTATTTGCTTTACTAGTATTACTACCACCCGAAAGAATTGCTTCTTCGCTAATCGTTAGTTCAGTGAAAAGTTGGCTGTTCATGGTTTTTACAACTGTTTTACTTAAGTTAACTAAGTGGGATGAAGTTCCAGGTAGCTCTAACCTTGTTATGGCTCTGAAAGGGTCGGGTTTATCCCCATGGATAAATTACAGGGGTTTACATCCGAGCCTCTCAGACTCACCCGATTTCTCGGTTATCCACTATGATTTATGAGAGAGGAGCCGTTGAAGATGCGGTTCCCTAATTGGAAATGTATACGCCAGCTGCGCCAGTTGCGCTAGATGAGCTATTAGCTCCAACGGTACCTCCGCTAGCTGTGCCACCGCTTGCACCCGTAACAACACCATTTGATCTGGTGGGATTAGTGGTGTTACTGATGCCCTTATTTGCTTTACTAGTATTACTACCACCCGAAAGAATTGCTTCTTCGCTAATCGTTAGTTCAGTGAAAAGTTGGCTGTTCATGGTTTTTACAAATGTTTTGCTTAAGTCGATTACCTGGGATGAAGTCCCAGTTAGCTCGAAGCTTATGAAAAATATTATCAGTTCCCAAAGTCACATTGTGCATCTATAAGTAATAAATAAAGTCAGCAATATTGTCCTAGCTTTTTGGCAAATATTTTGTCCGGAAATGATCGCACCGCTAAGCTAATCGTCATATAAGCTTGCATATATGAAGTTATGATTCAGGAGAATTACAGATGAATGAAACCATTGCCAAGACTGACTTATAAGTCAATATTGCTGAATGCTGAGTTATGATTTGTGACTCCTACGACTATCTAATAGGTAGGAAACTTGAATGCGCATTAGCTTAGAGACTATATTTCATCTGTAATAAATTGAAAATGCCACTACTGTCTGCTAATTGAGACTATTTGAACGAATCACAGTGACATTTCCTGACTATTCTTATTTTTGGCCTACACTTCAGCTTGCATTTAGCTCAAAGGTAGTGTAAATTTTATCTGATAATTTTGTTGTCTTGAATATTATGTTGAATGTATTGGCTGTTTGTAATGACTCTCAATTACAAGTTAGAAATAAGTGCATTATTCGTGCCAGCTAACTCTATAGCAATCCTATTTGATTTGTGAAACCCCCTTGTCCCCAGCGCCAAAAAATCGCCCCTGTTCATGTATACAAAGGCTGAAATCATGCTCAAGCTATTTAGTTATCAATTATACAAACCGGCAGATGACAGCGAAACTCGATTTATTGCTTGAAAAATCTCTTTGAGACTACAGCCGGTGCTCGACCCTGGTTTGCTGCCAACTAACAAGCATATTGATTTAAATGTTAAATTAATACGTAAAAATAAATACAGAATTGAGCCAGAGCAAATGATTAATTTATTTTTAGTTGTTCTGTGTTAGAGCAGATACGCCCTTCACCTTCATTTGTGAAGGTGTGTCTTAAGATACACGCATTTTCGCTCTGAAGCATCAACAAACCCTCGGCAACAGCAAGACTTGCGCTTGCATTCAATCCGAATCAGAGAGTAACTATGTCAGAAGCTCAAACTTTATTGCGCAACTTTGGTCAGATTTATGACAATCCGGTGTTGCTGGAAAACAATGTAACCGCGCCGATTTGTGAAGGATTCAACATCGCCTTAGCCAGTTTCCAGGCGTTGTACTTGCAATACCAAAAGCATCACTTTGTCGTTGAAGGTGCAGAATTTTACATGCTGCATCAGTATTTTGGTGAGAGCTACGAACAAGTCCAGGAACACGTACATGAAATCGGAGAGCGACTCGATGGACTTGGCGGTGTGCCAGTTGCTAGCTTTGCCAAGTTAGCCGAATTATGTTGTTTTGAGCAGGAACAGGATGGTGTGTATACCTGTCGCCAGATGGTGGAACACGATTTGGCAGCAGAGCAAGCCGTCATTAGCCTGATTCGTCGCCAAGCCGCACAAGCAGAAAGCCTGGGCGATCGCGCCACGCGGTATCTGTATGAAACAATCCTGCTCAAAACCGAAGAGCGGGCTTACCATCTGGCTCACTTCCTTGCCCATGACAGCCTGACACTAGGTTTCGTTATGGCGGCTAATAATGGGGCGAGGTAATTCACACCCTGCTTACGGATGAATTAATCCAACAGCTCCTGGCAGAGTTGTCGGAAATGGTCGCCCCGTTGCTCAAAGTTTTGATAGTGGTCGAAACTGGCACCGGCAGGAGATAGCAAGACAACACGGGCATCTAGCTGTTGGGCTAATTCAGCTGCCCGAGGTACAGCTCGCTCCATTGTTTCCACAATCTCGTAACTGGAATAGCCAAACTGCTCTAGGCGTTGGGCAAAGGCAGCAGCTGCATTACCAATGAGTAATACAGCTGCTGCTTTGGCTTGAATAGTCTTTATCCAGTTGGTATCATCCCCCGCTTTAGCTTCCCCACCCGCAATCAGAATAACTGGACTATTGACGCAGGCTAAACCAACTTGGGCGGCGTCGTAGTTAGTGGCTTTGCTGTCGTTAATGAACTCAATGCCCTGAATAGTGCAGATGTGTTCGAGGCGATGGGGGACGCCGGGGAAATTGGCAATGGCTTGGGCGATCGCATCTTTTTCAATCCCAGCTAACCGAGCCGCCGCCACCGCCATCAGTAGATTTTGCTGATTGTGTTCTCCCTGCATTCGTAAGGCTGCCACCTCTACAATCCGCTCAGCTCCAGAGGCATGCAAACTCTCTAGAACCCAGCCTGCTTCGATGTAGACACCCTTATTACTAATCAGATGCTCTTTGCCTTTAACACTCGTCCAACAGGCATCAGGCCAATGATTCACACCCAGATGGCTCAAGTAAACGTCATCTCCGTTCATCACTTGCTGCTGAGACTGATGCAGTAGATGCGCCTTAATATTATAGTAGTTTTCCAACGTGCGATGACGGCTGAGATGATCGGGTGTAAACGTCGTCCAAACTCCAATTTGTGGAGCAACGGAGCGTGAGGACTCAAGTTGATAGCTGCTAATTTCGGCAATCACCCAATCGAGAGGTTCAGGAGTCTCACCCTTTACTTTTAGCACCAAGTCGCAGGCTGCATAGCCAATGTTGCCGCAAGCAGGGGCATGGAACCCAGCGGTTTGAAAAATGGCAGCAATCAGGGCGGTGGTAGTGGTTTTGCCGTTGGTGCCGGTGATACCTACCCAAGGACAGAACTGGAGATGCCGCCAAGCCAGTTCCATTTCACCGATGGTTTCAATGCCCAGCTCTCTAGCGCGGGTTAATGCCACTACATCCCAAGGAACACCGGGACTGACGACAATCAGCTCAGGTAAATCTGAGCCCTCTAGCGCCAGGGAATCACCCAGCTCAACAGGGATTCCCTCGCGCTCCAGCTGCTGTTGCTGTTGGCGGAGAGTTTCGGAGGTGTTGCGATCGCTCAACGTCATCTGCCAACCTTCCCGTTTCAACAATCGCGCCGCAGCAATTCCAGATTTTCCCAATCCGATTACATGAGCTTTGGGCATAAAGGTTTTGATATTCTGACTCAAAGACTCCTTTCTAGCTTTTGACAATCGCCCCAAAATCTGCTAATACACGAGCATGATTACGCAGTAAACCCAGTAAAATCAACCGATTACGCCTAATTTCAGCGTCAGGGTCCATCACTAAAACGCTTTGGGCACCATCAAAGAAGTTGCTAAGTGTGGGGGCAATCGCAATCAGCGCTTCTACCAACTGCTGGTAGTCTCGCTGAATAAGCGCTGCTTGAGTTTGTGGCACCAGCTGCACTAAGGCATCATATAAAGCTTGCTCTGAGGACTTTTCGAATAGTTCTGGACGCACAACCGCAGTTGGGTTCAACTCGGTGGTATCCAAATCGCCTTGCGCTGCTAAACGGGTAGAGCGGTTGACGGTTTCGTAAATTTTGTCCAAGGTGCCGTTATTCCGAATTGTTTGCAAGAACAAGGCGCGATCGCGCACATCCAATAAATCTTTTAATGCCCGTTCAGAATATTCTGGGTCATTTTCTCCCAGAACCGCATTCACTAAGTCATAGTCAATCAGCCGTTCTTCTAGAAGTTGGCTACGGATTCGTTGCCGGAAGAATTCCCGTAACTGTTGTAATAGCTCCGAAATCTGGGTTTTGGGATGGGCAGCAACAAAATTTGCCGCAATTTGTGACAGCAGCTGGTGCAAAGAAAGCTGCAACTGAGCTGTCCAAGTGATGTTTATGACCGCATTCGCAGCACGACGCAGGGCAAAGGGGTCAGAAGAACCCGTTGGCAACATCCCCAACCCAAAGATACTGACTAAGGTGTCGAGCCGATCTGCCAAACCTACAACTTGACCGCTCAGGGTTTGAGGTAAGCGATCGCCCGCCCCGCGTGGCAAGTAATGCTCCTCAATTGCCGTTGCTACCGCAACTGATTCACCACTTGCCAAGGCATACTTCTGCCCCATCACTCCTTGCAATTCGGGAAATTCATACACCATCTGGGTAACGAGGTCAACCTTACACAGCAAAGCGGCTCGCTGGATGGAAGCGCGCTTATCCTCTGCTAATTGCAACTGGTCGGTTATTTGCTCCGCAATCTTGCCCAGGCGATCAACCTTAGCACGCATCGACCCTAAATCTTCCTGGAAAGTCACTTTTTCCAGCTCAGGCAAATAGCTTGACAACGGCTTGGCTTTATCAGCTTTGTAGAAAAACTGACCATCCGCTAACCGAGCGCGGATTACCCGTTCATTCCCAGCTGCAATGATGTTTGATTTGGCTGGATCGCCGTTGGAAACTGTTATAAAGTGAGGGAGCATTGTATTCCTAGCTTCAGTCTGGTCTGAGGACAGCTGAGCGTCCGGGCGACTCGCTGAGTCGCGCCGAGCAAATATCGGAAAATATCGCTGGTGAGTTACCATAACTGTGGTAATCACCTCTGGCGGCAAGCTCAAAAATTCTGGGTCAAATTTTCCCACAACAGCTGAAGGCCATTCTACCAGGTTCGTGACTTCCGCCAACAATTCTGGGTATATAGTTACATGACCATCTAACTGTTGAGCTGCTGACTGAATTTGCTCTTGGATTTTGGCCTGACGCTCAGCGGGATCAACCTCTACAAAGGCAGAGCGTAGCCGTGTGACATAATCTGCCGCGTGGGGAATTGTGACTGGTTCTGGATGCAAGATGCGATGCCCGCTAGAGATGCGATCGCTCTTGAAAGTCTGTGAACCATTGATTAACTCGATTGGCAGCACCGCTTCATCCAACAAAGCCACCAGCTTTTCAATCGGTCGAGGAAACTTGAGGTCGCCATCTCCCCAGCGCATTAACCGTTTTCCTTCTAGTCCCGTAATCCAGTGGGGGGCTATTTCCGTCAGAATTTCAGCACTCGGGCGTCCGGGAATGTTTTTTCGGACAAAGACGAATTCCCCTTTTTCCGTGGCTCGAACTTCCACAGCGTCGAGTTCTACACCCTGCTTGCGGGCAAATCCCTCCAGAGCCTTAGTCGGTTGACCATTTTTGAGGGCGGTGGAGGCTGGCGGACCTTTAATTTCTTCAACTCGTTCTGGTTGCTGGGACGGCAGACCGATAATTAGCACTGCCAGGCGTCGGGGCGTGCCGTAAACCTCAACCGTCTCTGGAGTTAGGGACTGTTCTTTGAGGCTTTGGGGAATGCGCTTGAGCCATTGCTCGATGGCGTCATCAACAAAGCTTGCAGGGAGTTCTTCTGTACCGACTTCTAATAAGAATGTAGGCATGACACACAGTTTTGGACGGTGAGAGGCTGTACTTTACACACTGGTTTCAACAGTTTACCGCGCCTACCAATTCCTATGCGTCTGGCTCCGGCAGAGCTAAGATGCAGTTAGTTCTTCTTCAGGTAAGTCATCATGGTATAGTACAATCCGTTGCAATATCTACCCTCTGCCGAGGAGCAAAAGCTTTTCGGTCGCCACTGCGTCTATCAACGCAAAAGCAAATACAATGAAGTCATGCCTAAGCTGCGGCTAGCCAAAAGCGCATAATTTGCGCGATCGCGCCACTTTCCAACTATACCACAGTCCTTGCCCAACCACACCTTTCGTATTCATGAACACATACAATTTTAACATAAACTTTATTCTTTAGGTAGAGGTGACAGCGAAACATAAATAGGATTATTTGTCGTGGCCGTCTGCCTAAGGATTGACTTTTGGTCGAATCCAGTTTGACAAAGTATCACTGATTCCAGTTATAGATGTAATAATACTTAAAATGACTGATTACCTGGGGTATCCCTCAATCGTTCCTGTTCCTAAAGGAGTTCACAGACCGCTTTGGTCGGTGATGATTCCTAATTACAATAGTGCCAATTATCTAGAGAGAACACTCAAAAGCGTTCTTGAACAAGCTCCTGGAAATGAGCTAATGCAGATTGAAGTTGTGGATGATTGCTCAACCAAGGATGACCCCGAAGCGGTAGTCAGAGCCTTGGGTGGAGGAAGGGTGAGTTTCTATCGTCAGCCACAGAACGTTGGTTCTATTGGGAATTTCAATACCTGTATTGAGCGTAGCGTTGGGCAGATTGTACATATTTTACATAGTGATGATATGGTCTTGCCTGGATTCTACAAAGTCTTGCAAGAAGCATTCGCTCAACCAACAATCGGCTCAGCGTTCTGCCGACATACCTTTATAGATGAAGATGATCGTCAGCTATCTTTATCACCAATTGAAATGACAACAGCCGGTGTGCTTACACACTGGATTGAGCGTATTGCAGTTTCGTCTGTGATTCAAACTCCTGCCGTTGTAGTTAGACGTAAGGTTTACGAAGAATTAGGTGGATTTCATCCAGCATTATTTCATGCTGCTGATTGGGAGATGTGCAAGAGGATTGCCGCCCATTACCCAGTTTGGTATGAGCCTCAATTACTGGCATGTTACCGTACGCACTCCTCCTCACATACTTCTAGCTTGATCAGGTCTGGCGCAAACATTGCTAATTCACGCCTGGCGATCGAAATGTCCCAATCGTACTTACCGAAGACGATGGCTGGTGAACTAACCATTAAAGCCAGAGAGCATCACGCGCTCTACGCCTTTGAAACGGCATGCTGGCACCTCGGTAACTTTGATATTATTACCACAATTGCTCAGTTACGAGAAGGATTAAAGTGTAGTCACTCTTTTGGAGTAATCAGGCGAATGATTGGCTTTTTGGTATGGGCTGGAAGACGCCGGAGCGGACGGGTACTCTCAAGGGCATTAGAGCTGATGATGAACATGATAGAAAAAGAAAATCAAGGCGTGAAGAAGGGCGACATCTAGTAAAATCATCAGTTGATTCAGATTTGGCATCACGGCAACTTCAAGTAAAAATTAGACAGGCGGAATCCTTAAATGTTCGATTACCTGATTGTTGGAGCTGGGTACGCCGGGAGTGTACTCGCCGAACGGCTGGCGAGTCAGTCTGGCAAGAAGATCCTGATCATTGACACCCGTCCCCACATCGGCGGAAATGCCTATGATCACTACGACAATTCCGGCATCCTCGTACACAAGTACGGTCCGCATATCTTTCACACCAATTCACGCGATGTCTTCGAGTACCTTTCGCGCTTCACCGAGTGGCGATCCTACGAGCATCGCGTACTGGCAAGTGTAGACGGTCAGCTCGTTCCAATCCCAATCAACCTCGACACCGTCAACCGGCTCTACGGACTAAATTTGACCTCGTTCCAGCTTGAGGAGTTCTTCGCCTCAGTGGCTGAGCCTAAGGAGTACATCCGCACCTCAGAAGATGTAGTTGTGAGCAAGGTTGGCAGGGAACTCTACGAAAAGTTTTTCCGCAACTATACACGTAAGCAATGGGACATCGACCCGTCTGAACTCGACAAATCAGTCACCGCTCGCGTGCCAACCCGCACTAACCGCGACGATAGATATTTCACGGATACATATCAGGCGATGCCGCTGTACGGCTATACCCGGATGTTCGAGAACATGTTGTCACACCCGAACATCAAGATCATGCTCAACACCAATTATCGCGAGATCGAGCAGCTGATTCCGTACCGTGAGATGATCTATACGGGTCCGGTTGATGAATTCTTTGATTGCCGCTACGGGAAGCTGCCGTACCGCTCGCTGGAGTTTAAGCACGACACTCTCAACAATCCTGTCTATCAGCCAGCACCAGTGGTAAATTACCCCAACGAGCATTTATATACCCGCGTCACAGAATTCAAGTATCTGACAGGACAGGAGCACCCTAAAACGAGCATTGTCTACGAGTACCCACGCGCTGAAGGGGACCCATATTACCCGGTACCGCGCCCAGAGAACGCCGAACTCTACAAGAAATACAAGGCGCTGGCTGACGCGACAGCCGGGGTGCATTTTGTGGGACGGTTGGCAACCTATAAGTATTACAACATGGATCAGGTGGTAGCTCAGGCCCTAACGATATACGCGCAACTGGCGGCACGGGGCAATGGGGATTCACAGGAGCACGGTAGACAACTTATGCAGCAACTCCAAAATTAAATAGCGATAACCCCAGGAAATTTTCCAGGTGGAGAAGTTTTGTTGTGGTGTGCATAAACCCTGTAAGACTTCTCTCACATCTGCGGAAGTCCAAGTTGAAGTGATTTTACTAAGGTTAAGTAAAGGTTATATGCATGTAATAGGTAGGATAAAGCTGCCAAAATCAGTTGATGTTTCTAGATTATACGTCCAGTGTAATGAAGGTGCATCTATAAATTACGATGAAGGTGAAAAAGAAATTATCTTACGCCAGGGTGGTATTATTTCATCTAATTCTTACTTTAATTCGTTTTACGAAAAATATTATGTCAAGTATACAAATCTTAAATCTATCTACTATTTGCTGAAACTTGAAGGCGATTTTCAAGTCTCTGTTTACAGAGAAGTTTATGGGGGAAATAACAGAGAGCTTATTTCAGTAGAAAATTTTGATAAATGTCAATCAGACTATGTAAAAGTTTTGCTACCCCTCCTTCAAACTGAAACCGCTGGCAGAATATATTTTGAAATCATGTGCTTAAGCGAACATGGTTTATTTAAAGAGGGGTTAATTGCAACCGAGCAAGATAAAATCAGAGAAGTATCGCTGGGTATTATCACTTGCACTTTCAAAAAAGAGGCTTATATAAGAAATACATTAAATACTATATTACAAGATAATTTATTGCAAAATAAGGAATTGAAGATATTTGTTGTTGATAACGGTAGAACTTTAAACGAAGATGATTTGAAAGAGCCAAGAGTTAAACTGATTCCGAATAGAAATGTGGGTGGGAGTGGTGGTTTTACTAGAGGATTAATTGAAGCTTTACAGTCAAACAGCCTTACCCATTTATTATTGATGGATGATGATATAGAGCTAGACAGTGAATGTATTTATAGGCTATTTTCTTTGTATGAGTACGCCAAGTTTGATTTTGCCGTAGCTGGCACTATGCTAGATTTATATAAAAAGCATATAGTGTATGAAGCCGGAGCAGCGTATGGTAAAGCTCCTAAAACTATGGGATTCGATCCATTTTCACTAGTGCCTCTCAAGAATAACCTTGACCTAGAAAATACTACTTCCCTCAACCTTTTCTTGTTGGAAGAATCTATAGATTATGGAGGATTTTGGTTTTTTTCTTTTCCTAGAGAAGTCGTTGAAAAAATTGGATTGCTGATGCCTTTCTTTATAAAGGTAGACGACGTGGAGTTTGGTTTAAGAATCAAAGAACATTTTGGTAGCATAGTAGCTTTTCCATCCATTGCGGTGTGGCATGAACCGTTTTATGCCAAATCTCCTAGTTGGGACACTTATTATCATTATCGGAATGATTTAATAACTCATGCCATTCACGGCTCATTAAAATATATAGATACAGTTAAATATATTACAAAAGCCTTAATTTTTTCTTTATTGTTTTTTGATTATAATTCTGCAGAAATGCTGATTAAAGCTTTTGAAGATTATGTAAAAGGTCCAGGTTTTCTTAAAAACATGAAGGAGCCAGATCTATGGCATTTTAATATTTTAAAGCTTAGCAAAAGCTATGATACCCAAAAGGTAGAGCATAATTACTTGCCCCAAAATCAGTTTGAGCCGAAGCCAAGAGCTGGAATCTTGAATCAAATTGCCAGCTTATTAACTCTCAATGGTCATCTGCTGCCAAATTTTCTAACGAGTGAGGATGAGGTTTTTATTTGGCATGGCTCTGGTAATCCTGGTCAACTGTCTAGGGCATTCGCGAAAAAAAAAGTTATTATATTTAATGAAGAAAAGTCGAGTTTATTCGAAAATGAGATAGATAAATTGGCTGGGATTAAACTTTTTACTAGGTGGTTGAAAGTTGCGGCTAGAAATAGTATTAACTGGTCATCCATAAGTACAGAATGGAAAAATGCTTCAACTGAGCTGATATCTGCTAGATTTTGGCAGCAATACCTTGGGATTAACGTAAAGATATAACAATAAATTACTCTTACTAATGGTGGTTGATATGTCATATAGAGTCCTCTATTACAACTGGGCCCCTTACTTTGAAGAACCGATACAGGGGGGAGGCGTATCTATCTACTGCCGCAATTTGATTGATAATTTAACTCATACAGATACTTATCAGTTTTCATTTCTGTATTCTGGGTTTGATTACACCTATTTACGTAGGCATGCCTACATCAAACAGGTTCCTAATAAGCGTCATCCTCATGTGCCTACCTTTTCACTTGTCAACTCTCCTATTACCGCCGCTTCTCAGTTTTCTTTCTATGATCCGATAGGAAACATTCAAAATCCTGAGCTGGAAAAATGCTTTCAACAGTTTCTGGCAGAACAGGAGCCTTTCCAAATTATTCACTTTCACAACCTAGAGGGATTAACTGCTAACTGCCTCAAGTTAGCTAAAGAGAGTGGCGCTAGGGTCGTGTTTAGCTTGCACAACTATTGGGCAGTTTGCCCTCAAGTCTATTTATGGAAGTTGGGAAGTAGCCCATGCTCTAATTATTTTGAAGGACGAGCCTGTGTTTCTTGTCTAACCCAAAAAGTTGATTTGGAGCTAGAATTGACCTCGAGAAAACTGGATAATTTAGGAAGCTTGGTAGGTCAGGATAAACAAGCACTCTCTCTACGCTTATTTAAAATAATTTACCACGGCTTCTACCGCCGCCGACTTTGGTATCAACAAATTCAGAAAAAATCTCCCCTTAAGAGACAACTAGAGGTGACTGGTACAGAACTGCCGAAGCTCGCCGGTTTGTATCGCCATCGGCGACAGGAAATCATCTCTTTGATCAATCGCTATGTTGATGTAGCACTTTCTGTTTCTGAACGCACCACTTCGATTTATAGGCAATACGGAGTTGACCCAGTTCGGTTGACTACACAATATATAGGCAGCAAAGCGGCTCAGTTCCAAGTGCCGCCAAATAACCCAATAGCCTACTCTCCAGGACAGCCCTTCCGATTAATGTACATGGGGGAAGCATCAAACTATAAGGGATTCTACTTTCTGTTAGAAGAACTACGTTCTTTACCAGAGTCGGAATTAAGCTCGCTTGAGCTGGTTATAGCAAGCCGAATCCACGATCAGGCTGAGTTGGAAATGGCGATTGAGCACAAAGGGCGGTTGCTATCCCTGGCTCAGTCTCTTCACCGTTTACGTTACTATCCTGGGTACCGTTATGAAAATATTCCTAGCATGTTAGATGGAATCCACTTGGCAGTTGTGCCATCGCTATGGGAAGATAACCTGCCGCAGGTCACCTTTGAGCTACTAGCTTGCCGTGTGCCAGTACTTTGCTCGACTAGAGGAGGTGCACAGGAGTTCGTTCGCCATCCTGCTTTCATTTTTGATCCTGCTTTAGAAGGAGACTTCGAGTGCAAACTCCGTATTATTCGAGAGAACCCGCACCTACTAACTGAGTTCTGGAAAGAGGCGTGGCTACCTAAACCAGTAGAACAACATATCTTGGATTTGGTTGAAATTTATCAGACGGGTGCGGGAGAACCGCAGTCAATAGTGGGTGCGGATGAGAGCGCTCCTGTGGTCTAAAATCCAGTTACAGTTGGTTCTGTATTAAGATAAAGTCTTGCCAGCCCGATGACTTCAGGGTTAGTGTTGTTGCTGTTGCGACCGTTGTACCAAAGGTTCCAGCCGTTGTTATATATAGGGGCAGTTGTGTATAGGAAGTCCGAATCAAAGTCACCATAATTGCCCAAGTCTAGAATCAAATCACTTGCCTGCGGATTCCAGGTAATGCCATCGCTGCTAGTCGTTAATCCAATTCGGCTAATACCTAAATAGTCAGCAGCATGGTAAAAACCATAGTAAATATTGTCTAGTTTGTAGACTCTTAGTGTTTCAATCGCTTGAGACAACCACGAGCCATCATTTAATCCCTGCATAATGGGGTTTTTGGCATACTTAGTCCAGGTAATTCCATCCTGTGAGGTTGCATACCCAATTGCTGCTGGTTCGGTCCAGGGAACACCAGCAGGGGAGATAGAACCCGCTGAATACCACAGTTGAAATCCTGCGCTCAGGTCGAACCACACAGACGGGCCTCTAATCATTCCACTTTCCCACGTTTGAGTGGCCGACAAAACTAGCCCTTGGTCTGTGAATGGCCCCTGTGGTTTTGTTGATGTTGCCAGACTTATTGCAGTCTCATCGGTTTTGGCGTAGAACAAGTAGTAGGTGCCACTCTTGTAGACTACCGAGGGTCTAAGAGCATTGGTAAAAACTGGATTACCGCTGTATTTTGTCCAGTTAACACCATCTGGAGAAGTGGCATACCCAATTGATGTAGTGTCGTTCCAGTACCACATATTGTACTGCTCGGACTGATAAAGGACAGATGGGTCGCGTACCATCGTTCCTTCCCACTTTTGTGTGGGAGTCATTACAGGGCCTGACTTTACCCAGTTATTAGGCATTGAATTCATCAAATTAACTCACGAACGGGGTGTGGGGTATGGGGAG
>CAXUIG010000105.1:0-20740 GCA_964250845.1 uncultured bacterium
TAAGTAAGCTTGATTAGTGATCGCTCTTTGGGAAAAACTTTTTGGTTTACTGATAATGGCACCTACGTAAACGGACTCCGCCTGCACGGATGCCAACCTCTACAGGTGGGCGATCGCACCCAAGCGGCAATCTTGGCATATCCATGAAGATGCTCGCACCAAGATTGCCAGCTTCCATACTCCGCTGTCCTATCTTTTACCCTAATGGAATATAGCAATTCAGCCCACCCCAGGCGAAAGTAACACTATGACCACAGCCACTCAAACCCTAACATTGCAGCAGTTTCTCCAACTCCCAGAAACAAAACCAGCATCAGAATTTATCAATGGGGGAATCATTCACAAGCCAATGCCTCAAGGTCAGCACAGTCAGATTCAGATTGAACTGTGTGAAGCAATCAATCAAGTTGCTAAGCCTAAGAAAATTGCCAAGGCATTTCCAGAACTACGCTGCACCTTCGGGGGTGATGCCATCGTTCCCGATATTGCGGTATTTCGGTGGGAAAGAATCTCTATTGAGCAATCGGGCAAAATTGCCAACCGCTTTGAAATTCATCCAGATTGGGCGATAGAAATTCTTTCCCCAGACCAAAGACAAACCAAAGTTCTCGGCAAACTACTCCATTGTTCGCGTCATGGCACCGAGTTAGGATGGTTGATCGATCCAGAAGAAGAAAGCATCCTCGTCATCTTTCATGGTCAGCGAGTAGAAATGCTTACAGGAACCACTCAGCTACCCATTCTGAAGGGAGTTGAGTTGGAACTAACTGTAGAACAGGTTTTTGGCTGGTTAACTTTGGGTTGAAATGTTGATGCTGTTGGCGAAATCAGAAGTTATGCTTTAAGCATATTAGCTACACTGGCGGCAGGCATCAACCTCAACTTTGGTTCAGTAGCAGGGAAGATCCAGGAATAGTTTCAGCCTGGTAAGTACTAACTGAAACCCACTTATTTGCGATCGGCATTCGCCAGCCGGTACCAAAGGCGCGGTCAGTAATCTTCAGTCCAGGGGGAGCTTGGCGACGCTTAAATTCAGCACGAGCGACTAACTTGATCACATGGTCTACAATAGCTGAGTCGTGTCCAGCGGCGACAATCTGGGCAGCAGATTGGTGATCTTGAATTAAGCGTTGCAAAATCTCGTCTAGAATTTCGTAGGGTGGCAGCGAGTCTTGATCGAATTGACCAGGTTTGAGTTCAGCGCTGGGAGGCTTGGTAAGGATGTTGTAAGGAATGATTTCACTTTTGCCATTATTGGCAGCTGCATTGGCATTAAGCCAGTGGCACAGGGAGTAAACACGAGTTTTGGGAACGTCAGCAATGACGGCTAATCCCCCATTCATGTCACCGTAAAGAGTACAGTAGCCGACTGCCATTTCTGACTTATTGCCGGTAGAAAGCAGGAGATGGCCAAACTTGTTAGAGATCGCCATCAATAAATTGCCTCGAATCCGCGATTGAATATTTTCTTCCGCAAGTCCAAACGGCGTTCCAGCAAACATCTGGGCTAGCGTCTGGTCATAACCTTGCATTAGCTCCCCTATCGGCAGGGTGTGAGTCTGAATGCCTAGGTTTTTAGCTAGTTCCAGAGCGTCCTGAATCGAATGGTCGGAACTGTAGGGCGAAGGCATGAGGATGCCCAGCACATTTTCTTGCCCCAGTGCTTCTTTGGCGATCGCAGCCACTAACGATGAATCAACCCCACCACTCAGACCAATTATTACCTTAGAAAAGCCACATTTACGGGTATAGTCACGCACCCCCAGTACGAGAGCCTTCCAGATTTCGGCATCTTCACTCTCCAGCATAGGTACTACAGACCCCAGCTGCAAATCCCGCTCAAGCAGATCAAATTCCAGCACCACCAAATCTGTCTCAAAGGCACGGGCGCGACACACCACTTCACCAGCGCGGTTAAACGCCACACTACAGCCATCAAAAATTAAGTCATCATTTGCCCCTACCTGATTGTTATAAATAATTGGTTGTCGGTAACGAACAGCAGCGTGTTGCAGCATCGCCTCCCGCAGTTGCTGTTTTCGGACAGTGTAGGGTGAGCCTGACAGGTTCACAATAATATCGACTCCTAGAGTCGCCAAGTCAGCGATGGGATTGACGGTATAATTGCGTTTGCCCCAAAATTCCTCATCATTCCACAAGTCTTCGCAGATAGTGACGCCAATGCGCACATCATCAAGAGTAAAGTAATTACTTTCAAGCCCTGGCTCAAAGTAACGTTTGTCGTCAAACACATCGTAGGTAGGCAAGAGGCGCTTGTGAAAAATTTGCTGCACTAAACCTTGCTCTAGTAAGGCGATGCTGTTGAATAGGGGTTTACCACCTTGGGTGTGCGATCGCTCGTTGGGCTCAACACAACCCACCAACACAGCCATCTGGGGTGGCAAATCTCGTGCTAACTGTTGCAAAGTCGTCGCCATCGCCTCAACCAAACTGGGGTCTAGCAGCAAGTCTCGCGGTGGGTAGCCAGCTAGAGATATTTCTGGTGTCAACAGCAAACGCACACCAAGCAAGGCTGCCTGTTTCGCCGCCGCCAGAATTTGTTGGGCGTTGCCAGTTAAATCACCAATCGTGGGATTAAGTTGAGCGATCGCTAGTTTCATCACAGCCCTCTAATGCTCAAAGTTCTCTATCACAAAAATGCATCCGTTGCACTAAACTGCGGTCAATATCTTTTAACTTGGCACAGCCACTCAATGCCATTGCTAAATCTAGCTCATCCCGCAATAGCTCTATTACGTGTTGGACACCTGCCTCTCCCGCAGAGGCTAATCCCCACAACACAGGACGCCCCAACAGAACAGCTCTTGCTCCTAATGCCAACGCTTTAAGCACATCTGTGCCACGACGGATACCGCCATCCACAAGAACTTCTGTGTCGCCCACAGCTCGAACCACCTCACTCAGGGCATCGATGGCAGCGATCGCTCCGTCGAGTTGTCTGCCACCATGATTAGAGACAATTACTGCGCTCGCTCCATGTTCCACAGCCCGAACGGCATCATCTCCCCGCAAAATCCCTTTAACCACCAACGGCAGCGGCGTGAGAGATTGCAACCATTCCAAATCTGCCCAAGTTAGCGCTGGATCAAGCTGATCGGCAAAATACGCTAACAAACCCGATTCGCCATATTTGTGGGGAATCTCTAGGTTTTTCAAATTGACTAAATTAGCCAGTTCGGTTCCTGATGGTACGAACTGATTGCGCGTATCTTTTTCGCGCCGCCCCAACAGAGGAGCATCTACAGTCAGACAAAGTGCCCGATAGCCGTGGGCATAGGCAAGTTCTACCAGGGCGCGGGTGAGACCGCGATCGCGATGAACATACAATTGGAACCACCTAGCGCTGTCAAAATAGCAGCATTCATTCTCCTCGAGCACACCTTGGCTCACACCAGCCACTTCCTCTATACTCTTTGTCGCCAAGGTACTCAACACCATCACCGTTCCCAACTTAGCCGCAGCTCTAGCAGTGGCAATTTCTCCTTCTGGATGAGCCAGACACTGGAAAGCCATCGGGGCGATGAGAATTGGCAATTGAACCGATTGCCCAAGAACAGTAGTACTTAAATCACGCTGGCTCACATCCACCAGCATTCGGGGACGGAGTTTGAACCGCTCAAAAGCGGCACGATTATCTCGCAGCGTTACTTCATCCCAAGCACCGCTAGCATAGTAGTCTCGTGCCATCTCAGACAGATGTGCCAACGCCCGCGTTTCATACTCAAATAGATTAATTGGTCTATCAACAGAATCCATCTAAATAAATACCAAAGGCTTATCTTTAAACGGCGCAAATGCTTCGGCATCAAACCGATATAAACTAGCCGGACGCCCTGCCCGCCGCGATACCTTCAAACCCGTATCGCATAGAAACCCTAGCTTGAGCAGACGCGCACGGAAATTGGAATAGTCCGAGAAGTTTTCTCCTAAAACCGTGGTGTAAAGTTGGTAGAGGTCACTCAAAGTAAAAACTTCCGGTAACACCTCAAAAGCAACCGGGCTATACTCCAACTTATTTCGCAGACGCCGGTGTCCATATGACAAAATTTGGTTGTGGTCAAAAGCCAATTGCGGCACATGCTTTACCGGATACCAGGCGATCCCACTCATGCCATCGGCAATCAATTGGGCTTCCTCAAACCGTACCAGCGCAAAGTAACTTACAGATAGATAACGCAATCCACAACCGTCTGTTGCTTCACGCGGGTCTCGATTCGGTCCACCGAAGGTATACAACTGCTCCAGGTACAGATTTTCCACCCGGATTTTCTCTGCCAAGATCCGGTATGCCGCATCTTCTAGCGACTCTCCTTGAAGCACCAAAGTACCCGGAAGACACCACTGACCTAAGAAAGGTTTCTGCTGACTCATAACTAACAGAACTAACAGCCGGTTTTGTGAGGTATCGACCGAGAAAATGACATTATCAACCCCGACTTTGAAGGCAGCTAATGTTTGTTTGTTTACCGGATCTGCAATCTTTTTTTGGGTGCGTCCTGGCATTTGTACAAATGCTCTCGATGAATATATGCCTCAATCGGAGGCGTCAAGGCTTCTTTATCTCCATTTTCACGATACGCGGTCGAGGAAACATCTGGGCCAGTCAAGTCAGCGATCGCAATGTTGCCCCCCAACTGCCGTACTCCTGTAAGAGGTGACTCCTCTATCACATATCCTGGTCGGGGAACCACCAGTAGCTGCACTTGCCGCAACAAATCTTCAACTCGATACCACCGAGGCAGCTGACTCACCAAATCCGAACCGATCACCAACGTCAACTCTGCCTCCGGTCCCCAGCGCTCTTCAGCTTTCTCCACCGTTTCCACCGTTCTGAAGCTACTCAATTCCGGGTGGAAACCAATATTATCCCGTGACGGTTCAATCTCACAAATCAGTAACTTCAGCATCGCCGCCCGATGTTCCAGCGGTGTCTGATGAGACTTAAAAGGATTATCCGCCGCCCAAACCGCCACCCAGTCATAATGTTGGGACAGCCAGATCAGAATCGCCTGATGCCCAGCCGTTGGCGGATCAGCACTCGTACCAAACAAAGCAATCCTCATCATATTCCTCCGTGCCCTCTGCGCCTTAAGCGGTGTGGGATCTATTTTGCGTTCGCTCCGTCAACTCCTGCAACGCGGCAGAAATCTCCACTCCCCAAGCCATAGGATTATCCAAACGCCTATTTTCGGCTGGAAGAGCAGCAACCGAGGCTGCAGTACGCTCTCGAATCTGAGCTAAAGTTTCGCGAGTGTGAACCCGCTCACCCTGCTTCACTACCAGCTGCAACAACGGTTGCTCGAACCCCGGACTTTCTGTGATTAATCCCAATCTGTCTTGTTTAACCTTCTCTCCTTCAAACGAGCGAAAAATCTGCTTCCGACCGGGATAAGTCAACTTCCCACTCGACTCCTTCATCACAGGGATGCCATCAATTTCAACCAATTTGTACACGCCATTCACCGGCGTTCCCGTAACCAGTCGTGTTCCCAGTCCATAGCCATCAATGCAAGCACCAGCAGCCTTTAGTTTGGCAATTTCCCACTCATCCAAATCGCCACTAGCGAAGATGGACACGCCCGGAAGCAGCGATCGCACTTGCTGGGACAACGCTAGCAAATCCCCAGAATCCAGCCGCACCCCAGCTAATTTCATTTCCCCTGAGCGTACCTGTTCTGACAACAACTGGGCAGCAGCGATCGGATCGTAGGTATCAATCAACAACGTCCCACCCGGAAAATAGCGGTGGAACGCCGTAAATGCATGCGCCTCGCTGCCTGAGGTGGCGGCGATCGCCATAACCAAAGCATGAGCCATAGTACCACTGGGCTTCTGACCCAGCTGGAGCGCTGCTAGCACATTGGAAGTGGCATCCAAGCCAGCTGCCAACGCCGCACGCGCCGCCCACAAAGACGCTTGGGGACTAAACGCCCGTCGTGTGCCAAAGTCCACCAGCGCTGCTTCCTCCCCCGCCACATCTCGCAGACGCGCCGCCCGCGTAGCAACCAGAGTTTGGTAGTTCAGCGTGTTCAACAGGTAAGTTTCTACCAACTGGGCTTGCCAAAGCGGCGCTTCCACTCGCAGCAGGGGTTCCGAAGCAAAAACCGCTGTGCCCTCCGGAACTGCCCAAACATCCCCATTAAAACGTCCCTCTAAAAGCAATGACCAGAATCGGTCTGGAGCTTGAGCAAAAATCCCAGTCGCCTGCAACGCAGCCACCTGGGTTGAGCTGAAACGGAACTTTTCTAAATAGTCCAACGCCTGCGCCAGCCCCATTGCAATCAAATAGCCAAAACCAGCTGGCAACCTCCGCACAAATAGCTCAAAGCTCGCCCTTCGTTGCTCCAGACCCTCACCTGTGTAGCAAGCTGCCATCGTCAGCTCGTAAAGGTCAGTCATGAGGCTATAATCCGCAGGAGCGATCGTCAGTTCTTGGTCTTCGGCGCTTTCCTGTTGCTGAAGATTGTTCGGGTAAACAGAATCCGAGTTAGGGAAAGTTGTCATTGCCCAGGGGCCTCGGCTAGATTGGTCTCTCCATTTATAGTATAAATAACCAAAATCGATTAGATGTATTTCTCTACTCAGTTAAACAAGCAGGGTAGGCAAGGTGATTTTTTGGTAATTCTAGCCTATTTCCTTGCTATGTAAAAAATTATTAATGGTAGAAAAATGTATTATTAAGTACAGTTTTTAATTTATTGCCAGCATAATCAAACAATTAATCCGAATACTTTCAGCAGCTTTACTTCAGTTGAGTGGAAGTAGCTGACTTAAGACAAAGCCAAGGGCGGCACTGCCTAAAGGAACAGTCAGATTGTCAATGCCAAACTTTGAAAAGGATTCTAAGCCAGTAGCTACCAAGGCAACTGCCAATGACACCACCCAGGTTTGCCAGACATTGCCTTGCACACCCAGTAGAATCAAGCTGCTGACGAAATAGCTAACCAAACCCATTGTCAGAGAGCCTTCCCAGCTTTTTTGCCTCCCCCAGCGTTGGTAGTGGTGTTGACCAAATCGCTGACCTATCAGCGCCGCCAGCCCATCTCCCCATGCCATGATCAAAATTCCCATAGCGGCATACTGGGGCTGTTCCAGGGGCCAGAACCAAGCAATTAAAAGACCTATACTGACGGCATAGAAAAATGTCCCGAAGCTTTGGCGTCCGACGCTGTTGATGCCAGGGAGGATGGGGAATCGGTAAGACAAAAGAGTAACTGCACTCGCTAAAATCGAAGCCGTAATGCCTAGACTCGCGGGCATGTGCAGCCACCAGGCAAGCAAAATCACATTGCCGGTACCAATGTGAACCACCTTCCGCACGATTTCCGGGTCAGGTTTAATGTAGCGATTGAGCGTCGCTGCCAGTAGCAAAAGTGCACCTACCCAAGCTGCAACGGTGGCAACTTGGAGCCATAGACTTGGGGCTGATTCTATCACAGAGTTAAGCCGAAAGAGAAATCTCTTTAAACACTCTATCTAGATTTGGTACATGATTAAAAAATTAATGATTTGGTTAATTCGAGGCTACCAGGTTTTGATTTCGCCCCTGTTTCCCCCAACCTGTCGCTTTCATCCCACCTGCTCTCAATACGCAATGGAGGCGGTAGAGCGATTTGGAGCATTGAAGGGAAGCGCTCTGGCGATTCGACGGGTGCTACGCTGCCATCCCTTCCATCCTGGCGGCTATGATCCCGTGCCTACAGCTACTGACCGCGAACAAGGGCAGGGGAAGCGGGTTTGATCAAATGGAGCTATGCGGATTCGAACCGCAGACCCCCTCAATGCCATTGAGGTGCTCTACCAACTGAGCTATAACCCCTTGCAGCGCGTTCTCTATCATCCCTTAAGTATTGGTAATTTGTCAAGTAGTTTCAGCGCTCGAAAAAATAGCTCATACAATTGCCCATCAGGAAATAAACGACTAACATGGCAGCGGCAGCAAGAGCTACCAGGGTACCAGCCAGCATTAGAGAAAATTCCCGATGCTCGTAAGCCTCTTCCATCAGGTGCAGTGACCAGGCCACCAAAGCCACGTCAAAAATTAGAATACCAATCAACATGTTGTAAAAGTTTTTAAGTTTATTTATTTATCTTAACATAATCTTCAGAAAACTCTCCTTAAGTCTGACGGACTTGGTTGCTATTTGTGGCAGATGAATGCTCTAAGCGAGTATCCGGACTGGCACCTGGCGATCGCCCAGATAAGTTTTGATTTGGGCCACGCTTAATTGGCCATAATGTAACAACGAGGCTAACAGGGCTGCTTCGGCTTTGCCTTCAGTTAGTGCGGCATGGATGTGTTCGCAGTTGCCTGCTCCACCAGAGGCAATAACTGGGATCTGCACTACCGACGCGATCGCGCGTGTCAATTCCAAGTCATACCCGGCTTGAGTGCCATCCGCATCCATACTCGTTACTAGCAACTCCCCAGCACCGCGTCGTTCGACTTCTTGCGCCCAGATTAAAGCGTCTAAGCCGGTGTTTTCCCTTCCACCCCGCACATATAAGTCCCAACCAGGATTGGCTGGATCTTGACGGCGCCGTGCATCAATGGCGACGACTATACATTGGTTGCCGAAGCGATCGCTGGCTCGATTAATCAAGTCAGGCTCCCGCACCGCAGCTGAGTTAACACTCACCTTATCAGCCCCAGCTCGTAACAAATCTTTAATCATGTTTAAGCTCTGAATGCCGCCACCCACGGTCAAGGGGATGAATACCTGCTCAGCGGTGCGATAGACGACATCAATGATGATGTCCCGGTCTTCGTGAGTTGCGGTGATATCCAGAAACACCAACTCATCAGCGCCCGCTTGGTTATAAACCTTTGCCAGTTCCACCGGATCACCCGCATCCTGAAGATTGACAAAGTTAACACCTTTTACCACCCGCCCAGCTTTCACATCTAAGCAAGGTAAAATTCTTTTAGCTAGCATGACAATGTCTGATTCTCCTGTCGAGGGACCTGTTGCAAAGCCCGGCTTAATATCTAACTACAAAATCTATTTGTATCATTGCTGATAAAGGGGAAAGGTTAAAGGAATCTTGACCCTTATTCCACACCGCACACCCGCGCTACGGAAACGTACTGACCCTTCCCCCTGATATGGCAATTATCTCCTCTAAAAAACAGCCTCAAGATCCCGTTGGGCAACCCCAGGAGCATCAGCGTCTAAAGAAAGGTGCGAACTCGTCGCCCTCACAACCTCCTCCTGCTCAAAACCTTTTGCAGCCCCAAGCCGCTGCCGATGAGCTATTAAAGCAGGAAGAGAGCATCCGACCCCAGCGATTTGCCGATTATATTGGGCAAAAAGACTTGAAAGACGTGCTGGATATTGCGATCAAAGCAGCCAAGGTTAGAGGTGAAACACTGGATCACCTGCTGCTGTATGGCCCTCCTGGTTTGGGGAAAACCACCATGTCGCTAATTCTGGCAGCTGAGATGGGTGTGGAGTGCAAAATTACCAGTGCGCCAGCGCTGGAGCGTCCACGGGACATTGTGGGGCTACTGATGAATCTTCAGCCGGGGGACATTTTATTTATAGATGAAATCCATCGCCTGTCCCGGATGACGGAGGAAATCCTCTATCCGGCAATGGAGGATTATCGGCTAGATATTACGATTGGTAAGGGTTCGAGCGCTAAAACTCGTAGTCTGTCGCTGCCACGGTTTACACTGGTGGGGGCAACAACTCGGATGGGAGCGCTGACTTCACCACTGCGCGATCGCTTTGGTCTGATCCAACGGCTACGCTTCTATGAGCCAGATGAACTGAGCCAGATTGTGCTGCGAACTGCTCAGGTGCTCCAAACTGCTCTCACTGACGATGGCGCTGAGGAAATTGCCCGTCGCTCTCGTGGAACACCTCGGATTGCGAACAGGCTCCTCAAACGGGTACGGGACTATGCCCAAGTCAAGGTAAGTGGGCCGATTACCCAGAGCGTAGCGGCAGAAGCGCTAGAACTGTTTCAGGTAGATCCATGCGGTTTGGATTGGACAGACCGGCGGATGCTGAGTGTGATGATTGAACAGTTCAATGGTGGCCCAGTGGGATTAGAGACAATGGCTGCCGCTACGGGTGAGGACACCCAAACGATTGAGGAAGTCTATGAGCCTTACCTGATGCAAATTAGCTACCTGCAGCGAACGCCTCGTGGTCGCGTTGCCACCCCAGCTGCCTACAAGCACCTAGGCTTCACTCCTCCCAACGAACAGCTTTCTTTACTACTATGATTCGTCTTCTGCTGATTTTTCTGAGTTTCTTGCTTGTATTTAGCGCGACTCCTGTAATGGCACAATCCGAACCGCCCAAGATCACAGAGCTTGAGTTTCAACAGCTGGATGAAACCGCCCAAAAAGCTTTGAGTGCTACGAATGCTGGGGACTTTGCCACCGCTGAGACTTACTGGACTCAGATCCTAAAGCAATTTCCCGATAACCCTGCTGCCTTGAGTAACCGGGGTAATGCTAGAGTGAGTCAGAACAAGTTAGAAGATGCGATCCGAGACTACAACAAAGCGGTAAAACTAGCCCCTACTGCCACTGACCCCTACCTGAATCGCGGCACTGCCTTAGAGGGGCTAGGCAAGTGGGATGACGCCATTGCTGATTATAACCGTGTGCTGGAACTTGACCCCAAAGATGCCATGGCCTATAACAACCGAGGCAATGCCAAAGCAGGATTGGGACAGTGGGAAGAAGCGATCGCAGACTATCGCTCTGCTGCTTCCATTGCTCCCAACTTTGCCTTTGCCCGTGCCAACTACGCCCTTGCTCTCTATCAAACTGGTGAGAATAAGGAAGCGATTCGCAATATGCGGAATATAGTCCGTAAATACCCCAACTTTGCCGATATGCGAGCAGCCCTTACCGCTGCCTACTGGGCAGAGGGAAAACGCGGCGAAGCCGAAAGTAACTGGGTTGGAGCCGTTGGACTTGACCAACGCTATAAGGACTTAGACTGGGTAGCAAATGTCCGCCGTTGGCCCCCCGTGATGGTTGCAGCACTGGAGAATTTCCTGAAGCTGCAGTAGGACACTTATCAGTGCATTGCCACTAAAGCAAGTTTTGCTGTGCCCAGAGAGCTGCCTGGATGCGATCGCGCATCTCCATTTTGTTCAAAATTTGGGTCACATAATTTTCTTTCATCAGTTCTGCTTCTTCGAACACCTGCTTTGTAGTCAGTTTCAGTCCGGGTAGTACGGCATCCATAATAAGCATATCTTCGCTGTAGAGCAAGACTAACCCATCTGGGGAAAAGATTCTGATAGTCATAGCTTCAGGATCTACAACCCAAACCCGCGATACTCCAGCAGCAAAATAGTCTTCAGCTTTAGTCTCAAATTCTTTTAGGGTCTGTCCTGGAGAAATAATCTCAATTCCTAAGTCGCAGGGTAGCGGACAAGCTTCGTTACGCTTCCAATATGCAGGCAAGCGATCATAGGACACATAAGTTAAATCAGGCGTAGGAACCCACGGAACACCATTGCGTTCTAAAGTTACCGCCCATTCTGGCTTGATTCTCCCCAAACCCCTTGCACCAGTCGCGGATTAAAGTGTAGAAAGCTCCCTGCAAGCTTGAATGGAAATACTTTGGTGACACTTTCGGTATTGCTTGTCCGTCCACTAATTCATAAGCAGTTTCTCCTGACGGCAAGGCCCAGAATTCTTCTAAAGTGAGAAAAACTTTTGCTGTCATAGCGATCGCTCCTCAATGCGTGGGTCGTTGTTGCGTTTTGGCGACATCCCTGGCTAGCACTCGGTGTCTAGCCATAATTTCGTTCATTTTCTATCTCATCAAGGTTTGGGGCACACAACTCTACACTTCCACTATACTGTTACAAGCCTAGTCTAATCCAATCACACTAGAGCTGTAAATGCATATCCTAAACATTGATTCATAACTTTGATAATTTCCGACTCAGGTTATTAGCTTGCTTCGCTGATTAGTCAGGGTATCGTCCGATACTTTAAATAGTGAATTTGTTTTTTTTTCTCTCACAAAGGTTTCCAGTTCATCTACCTCTCCAACTTCAGGGATTTCATCTGCTAATGGTACATTTGGCAGTTGGAGACCGATTTGTTTAACCCAATAAATTATAGTTGTATGATGAACTCCTGTAGAACGCTCAATTGCACGAAATCCCAAAACAAAAGACGTAGAGTTTTAAGCATTTAAAACTTCGCCCGAATTGCGAGGCAAGTAACTATCGGATATCCGGATCACACTAGAATTAGTTTAGAACTTGTGGGAAAGGCTGATGAACTCTATTACCTTAGAACTACGCCCATTTTTAAATCTCTCTGACGAGCAATTTTACCAGCTTTGTCAAACGAATCCAAATATCAAACTCGAACGCAAAAAGAATGGAGAATTGATTGTTATGTCGCCCACTGGCGGGGAAACAGGGAACCGCAATATTGAGCTAGCCTTCCAGCTTCAGGCTTGGAGCCGTCAAAATAATTTAGGTGTTGCTTTTGATTCATCTACAGGCTTTAATTTACCTAACGGTGGCGATCGCTCCCCGGATGCGGCATGGGTAAAAATGGAGCGATGGAATGCTCTAACCGAAGAAGAGCGAGAGCGTTTTCCGCCTATCTGTCCTGATTTCGTAATTGAGCTACGGTCAAAAACAGATAACTTTAAAGAGCTACAAGCCAAAATGCAGGAATATCTTGACAGCGGCTTGCGACTGGGTTGGTGGATAGACCGTAAACTTCATATTGTCGAAATTTACCGGCAAGGAGTTGAGGTCGAGGTGCTCCAATCTCCTGCAACGATCTCAGGGGAAGACGTGTTGCCGGGGTTCGTACTGGATCTAAAAGGAATCTTTTTCTAGCATAAGCCGTTTTCTTCTCATAGCAATCCTGTTTTAGATTTCCTAAAACTCACCGAATAGTTAGGTTTTATTGATAAGTGATGCTTTAGACAGTAGTGAGTACCAAAGCTTGATAGTTGTTGTCTAGCCCCGCTCGATAGCCCTTCATAGCAATACTTCCGCGCACGCTTTTTTCTCGACTCAACAGATTCAATGCCAGATGTCTGAGAATGGCGAAATTCTCAGGTGCAAAGTCCAAAGCGAATACGACTAGCATCTTCATTCAAGCCGAATGTAAGGACGCAAAATCACAGTCAGATGAGGTTTCCACAACTTTATAACGCTCAGAAATCACTCTAAACAGAATGAAAAAATTGATGCTTGGTTATTTTCATAAAAATCATCGACTCTTTATCGGTTATGCGTCAGCCATTGCCCTCAGCCTATTTGTTCCCTTAACTGCCAACGCCGTGCCTCAATCCGACGCTTCCCTCACCCAATTACCGGGACAAGAACAGACGACCTTAAAAGCTGGGCTCGTTCTCCTCACTGGCGAAAAAGGACATTACACAGGGCGAGTCCTTGTTACTGCCCCGATCAACACTGCCTGGAATGTTTTGACAGATTACGACCACTTCAAGAATTTTCTCCCAGGCGTAGTGTCCAGCAAAATTCTTCAGAACAACGGTGACCAGACTATATTTGAGCAAATCAATGTCGTCAAATTTTTCCTGTTTACTAAAAAAAGTCGGTTAGTTATTGCCGCATTTAAGCACTATCCCGGTCAAATTGACTTCCAGTTAAGGTCAGGTGATATTAAGTCACTTAATGGCTTATGGACACTGGATCTGATTTCGTCCAATCAGGTGTTGATTACTCAAGATGTCACCTTCGATCCTGGTTCTTCTGTGCCGCGAAACCTGGTTTTTGACATCTACAAAAATGCATTGGTAGATTCGCTTAAAGCTATTAAACAAGAAACGGAGCGACGTTCTGCCCAGGAATGAATACTCTCGAAGAGATGATGCACCGAACGGGGGTTAGCGGTAGACTCGCGAGTCGGTTTACCGATCATATTCCTGCAATGCGTCCTGTGGCAAGAGCGGAAAAATACATATAAAACTTACATAAGTTATACAGTCTTAACACTTTAGCTGGACTCGGCTAAAGCATGTATATGTAAAAATCCAAACAACTCACTATATATTGATAATTTGTCAAGTTCACAGTCTGCCCAGGTGGCTTCGTCCGAGCAAATTTCCAGAATTAACCTAATCACTATGTTGCGGTTAGGCCTGTTTCAGATGGGGCAGGGCATGATGTTCATCTTGACTCTGGGCGTGCTTAACAGAGTCATGATTCAGGAGTTGGCGATTCCGGCTACGATTGTGGGGGCAGTGCTGGCAATGCCGTTGTTTGTTTCCCCAGCACGAGTATGGTTTGGCCAGATGTCCGATGCCAAGCCGATATTTGGTTACCACCGCACTGGTTATGTCTGGGTTGGGGCGGCTCTATTTACGCTCACCTCGTTTATAGCATTGCAAGTGATGTGGCAGCTAGGCAATGTGGTGCAAGCTGCTGGTGGCTGGAACTGGACAACTCAAACCTGCGTCTGGACTGGACTTCTGGCTTCAATTTTTGCTCTATACGGTATAGCTACGAGTGCTAGCTCTACTACCTTTACCGCTCTATTGGTAGATGTTTCCGAAGAAGACAACCGTTCCAAACTGGTCGGTATTGTCTGGTCAATGCTGATGGTGGGAATTATTGTCGGGGCGATCGTCAGTGGCAAGTTGCTGGAAAAATTAACTACAGACGCAGCCATAGACACATTGCACTCATCAATCAACAAGCTGTTTATAGTCGTTCCTGCAATTGTATTTGGGCTGGCGGTGCTGGGGACGGTTGGCATTGAGAAAAAGTACTCCCAATATTACTCCCGTTCAACACTGGTCAACCGGGAAGACAGCATTAGCTTTGGCAGGGCCTTGCAAATATTAACCTCTAGTCGTCAAAATGGGCTGTTTTTCAGCTTTTTAGTGGTGATGACAATCAGCTTGTTTATGCAAGATCCAGTGATGGAACCCTATGCGGCAAAGGTGTTTGGGATGCCGTTTTCTGAAAGCACTAAACTGAATGCCTACTCGGGAATAGGTACGCTGATTAGCTTAATCACAACTGGCTTTTTGATTGTGCCTCGCTTGGGTAAGCTAAGAACTGCGCGCCTTGGCTGTATATTGGTCGCAATCTGTGTTGGATTGCTTAGTATAGCAGGATTTTCTAGTAATCCAGCCCTGCTGAAGGTAGCGTTATTCTTGTTTGGTTTGGCTTCAGGTGTCACAACTACAGGATCAATTAGCTTGGTGCTGGATCTAACGGCGGCTGAAACCGCAGGCACATATATTGGTGCCTGGGGATTAGGGCAGGCTATGGCTAGGGGTATCGCGGTGGTAACAGGCGGTGGCGTCTTGGATCTGGGTCAAAGTCTGTTTACTGCCCCAGAGCTTGCCTATGGACTGGTGTTTGCCCTAGAAGCACTGGGAATGATGCTGGCAGTGTGGTTACTGAACCGGCTGGATGTAGCAGAATTTCGCACAAATGCAAAAATTGCGATCGCATCTGTTCTAGAGACTGAATTAGATTGACGACTCCCTCTCTATACAACAAAAAGGAAACATTGAATATGTCAAACAATACGCTGATGGATTTGGCTGAATCCAAAGAGTATGAAAAACTACTCGATACGTATCAAGAACAACCGATGGAGTCCGTTGCTGAGGTAGCGGATTTTTTACGCGATAAGGACATTTATAACGTAGCTATGACGCTGTATCAGTATCTACTGGAACAGAAGGAAGCGCCGGACTTCCATTATGGTATTGGTCAGTGCTACGGAAAGAATTATGATTACGATACATCCATTTTCCATCTCCAGAAGGCTTTTGCTCCCAGTGAGAACAGAACCGAAGGGGCTAATTACTACGCCTATATTCTGGAAAGAAAACTTATGATGGATCAGGCTTATGAGTGGTATCAGAAGGCTTTAGAAAGCGGGTATGATCAAGACCTCTGGACTCTATCTCATTACGCCTATTTCCTTGAAAAGTACAATAAAAAAGAAGAAGCAAAGATTGCTTACGAAGATGTCCTTGCCATAAATCCAGCCTACACTTGGGCGGTAAAACGCTATGCGATTTTCTTGCTCAAGGAAAATCAACCTGAGCAGTCCATGCTCCTGATGCGGGATGCGCTTGAGAAATTCCCAAAAAACCCATTTGTAAAACTTAATTACCTGGAATATCTCATCATCCGGGGAATGGCAGATGAATATGATGAGTATTTCCAATCCATTGGCTATGAACAATCTCCGCTTCCATTCCAGGTGCTTGTTGACTTGTTTGATTACTTTGAGCGGTATTTAATCAACGGCAAATCGGATGCTGAAAAGGTAAAAGCTTATGAGGAGAAAGCAAAGGGACTCAAAGATAGCGTTCATCGAGATTTTGATGACCTGAATGAAATCCTCGCAGCTAAAAACGGTGATATGACTGAGTGGAAACGATTGATAACATTTTTACTTAAGTAATAGGTATTACGTCGTGGAAGCGGGTGTAGTCGATGGAGCGCGTCCCGTCCGGCGCTTTGGACAAGATGTCTACAAACCACATATTCCACAGAATCTCGTTTGTGACAAAGGAGTGACGGGCGTGGATCGTCTGTGAAACGGTCTCGTCGAGACCGCTCAGCGTCACCACGATCTCTGCTTCCGCATCAGCCAGCTCTTGGGCAGTGACTCCATAAAGTGGACTCTGCTCATTAATTATATGCATCACCATCCAAGCCAGAGCGAAAATCGCCGTTTGGTTGCGAACTAGTCTGAGATCGTATTCCCGGCGCATGAATTTTCCCTCTAGGGTGATTTCGTTGCGCACTAAAGTTACCTGGATCTGCGCTTCTAACATCAGGTTGTGGCGCTCGTTGGCGGTGCGAAACATCAGGGTTGGCATGCCATTAAAGGGAGCAATGACCGCTACATGGCTGAAAAGCACTCGCGCTGTGGGCAGCGAGAACCTGGCGAACGCTAGCCCAGTCATAATGGCAACCCCAAACAGACCGATTAGTGCTTCAATTGTAACCACTCCATGCCCGTAGAATGTGCGCGGATACATCGCGCCGTAGCCGATGGAGGACATAGTCTCGATGCTGAAGAAGAAGAAGTCCGGGAACGAGCCAGGTCGCGCGTTCGCGATGCAATTCCCTCCCGCTAGGTAAGCTAGAGCAAACACGGCGTTGGTAGCCAGATACAACACAGTAAACAGCCCCAGGAACCCAGGCCAGGGGATCGTAAGTAGGAAATGATACGGGTCGCTCCAGGAAGAATACGATGTGCCCTTGCGAACGATGTTGACCAGTCCAAGGCGGCTCACCAGACGCACATGTGGGCGTTGACGAGGCTTTCTGTTACGCGGTTGCATAATTATAATCTAACCAGCTGCATCACTACATACATCGCTCAACTTCTGCCCAAATCTACCAGCTGCTGAATCTTGACTGGTGTTAACTCCTGGACATTAGTGAAAATCACAGCTGCCCCAGCTGCCCTGAGAGTGTCGGCATAGGCATCACGACGCGCCGGTGTTTCCTGCACATGAGGCGGCAGAATGCCTACGCCAATCCAACAGCGGTGGGGATGAAGCGATCGCACTTTCTGTACAGTGTACATATCAGCGACGGTATCTCCCACATAGAGGACTGGCGTGGAGGAAGGAGAGTTTTCCGTCCGATGTAGAGATGCGGTTCCTGCCTGAGCCACCTGCTCCAGCTGGCGAACCGTTGCCACTAAACCAGTTGGATCAGGCTTACCAGGAGCATCTTCCATCGCTATCAGCACTGGTGATTTAAGACCGAGGCGTCCTGACAAAACATACATAGCTGAGGCGCGAGTGGCACCGCTGAAAAAGCCCCAGGGAATTCCAGCTACACTCAGCTGCTCTAGATAGCTGGGCTGTAACAGTAATGGTTCGTTACAAATATAGCCCGTCCACTGTTGGGGGTTTGGCCCTCGATAACGGGATTGGAAAAAGGCGACGATCTCTTCGTAGTTCAGCTGAACTTGCATTCTCGGCTCTCCTTGAGCCTGAAAATATCGGTAAATTAACTCAAGAGATGCTTCCCAATCGTTATTCCAGATGCCTTCAGACTTCAGCTGGTCAATGTCTGCCGGTGTTGGGCGATAGGCTCGGGCGGTGAAATGCTCCACAGTATCAGCCAGCGCCCGACGATATGACCCCCCGACATCACGCACGACACCGTCAATATCGAACACCACGATGGCTGGGGGTAATGGTTGTTTAGGTTGCTGAGTCATATCAAGTTGCGTTCTGTCGTAATAGCTCTGTTGAGGGATTGAGAGGGGTGAGAGGAGGATGTTACAATAAGCGATCGCAGAGTTCTTAAATCTTGCCTGGTAATGCCGGGAGGTGTGATTGTCGAAGTTTATTTTAAAGGTGCTCTGGCTGGACGAGAACGTTGCCATTGCGGTTGATCAAGTGGTGGGCAAAGGGACTAGTCCGTTGACCCGTTACTTTTTCTGGCCTAGGAATGATGCCTGGGAAGAGCTAAAGAACGAGTTGGAAGCCAAGCACTGGATTGCGGACCCGGATCGGGTCGGGCTGCTTAATCAAGCCACAGAAGTGATCAACTACTGGCAAGAGGAAGGTAGACGCCGTCCGATGGCTGAAGCTCAGGCGAAATTTCCGGAAGTAGCCTTTACAGGTAGCGCCTAGGGTTGATTAAGTGTTTCCCCATCGGGACTGAGGGCCCTTGCCAGTATTTTACCATCTAGGCATTCAAGTATCGACCGGGCCAAAAGGTTGAGCTGAAAGCTCAGCCTGGAACCTTCGATATTATTGCCAGCTACTTGGCTGTTGATGGTGCCGCCTATCTGGTTAGTCAATCACCCTCGGTCTCGATCTGCCCATGAACTGCGAGTAATTTCGCCTCCAGTCAAGAAGAGGTGCCGATACAATAGGAGATTGCACCCAATTCCAACGAGCCGAAATCTGGAGATCTCTTATGTCTCGCAAATGTCAGCTTACAGGCAAGAAGGCCAATAATGCCTATGCCATTTCTCACTCTCACCGCCGCACAAAAAAGCTGCAAGAAGCCAACTTGCAGTGGAAGCGGGTTTGGTGGTCCGAAGGCAATCGCTGGGTTAAGCTGCGGATTTCTACTAAAGCAATTAAGACCTTAGCGCATAAAGGTTTGGCAGTAATGGCAAAAGAAGCTGGGATTGACCTCAACCGCTATTAAGGCATTCTTAGCGGGGGCTAGGGGTCAGGTAACCCCCACACCTTATTTCTTTATCCGTTAACTAACAGGTAGTCCCCCTCAATTGTTTTGAGGAGGACTACCTGGAAACTAGATGCTCTGAAATGTCGCAGCAGGATCCTTAGTCGTCATAGATCAGACATTCGGCAGCACTAGGATTATCATCGCAGTACTTTTCAAGAGAAGTCTTTGGTACAGCAGTTCGCTGGTGCGATGCTGCAGCTTGAAGTTCTTCAACCGCATCCCAGGCTGCGGCACACTCACCAGAGTCACTACCATTGATATCACAGGTAGCACGAGCTTGTTCGCGCTCTTTTTCAATCAATTCTGCGATATTACTCGCAGCTTTTTTAATTTCCTCCTGAACCTGTTCGGAGATGCTGCTTGGAATTTGCATGTTCTTTGCAGCTTTTTGTAGCTCTTGCTCAATATTGCTCATAGCTCTTTTCTCAATCACTCTTATTCAGTATAGAAAACTCTGAGAATTCATTGCCTTTCCAGAGTTCCTCAGTTTAGAAACAAACACCATCAAATATACACTTTTATCAACAATTTATGCCTCTGCGCCGCCCTTGAAGTGGCGTCACTTCCAAGCAGAAATCATCTTGCTATGTATACCATGGTGCCTGGGATGTCCCCTGAGTTACCGCAACGCCAGAAGAAATGATGCTCCGAACGATGATTTGACATATATTATACCACGATTTATCGCTGCGTACAATCCGTTAGTCAATGAGCAAGCTTTGAGCACCCCATCTTCCAAGTAAGCATGAATGTACCAATGTGCTGGCGGATGGCGATCGCATCGCACTGATAGTAAAGTTCAATCAATCATGAATTTTAAGTAAAACTACGGCTAAATTCGCATTTAGGTTGACAATGGATACATTGGGTTATTTTTGGTGTATAGCCAATGCTTCGCCATCTGTTTAGTCGCTCCAACCAGGGATTCACACTAATTGAGGCTTTAATCGTCATACTCATAATTGGGATTCTGAGTGCGATCGCGGTTCCAACCTGGCTAGCGTTGCTCAATGCCCAGCGCCTCAACATTGCCCAAGACGAGGTTTACCGCGCCATGCGCGAAACCCAAAGCAATGCTTTAAGAGACAAACTGACCTGGCAAACCAGCTTTCAACAAGTGAATGTGGGGGGGAAAAACGTCATTCAGTGGGCGGTTCACCCCGCCAGCGTTACCCCTGCTGCCGCGAATTGGAACAATCTGGAGCCAAATGTTCGCTTAGATGATGAAACAACTTTACAAAACTACTCTGGTGTACGCCGAGTCCAATTCGACTACCAAGGCAATGTCAGTTTGAATCCTGGTCAAAATTTAGGACTGGGGCGAGTAACACTATCGATTCAGAATGGTGGTAAAGCCAAGCGTTGCGTGGTTGTTTCTACATTTTTAGGAGCCCTGCGCTCCACCAGGGAGCATCCTCAGCCCCAAATAGAAAATGGGAAAATTTATTACTGCTATTAGGTAAAAACCCGACGAAAGCTTGCATGGCGTTGTACTGGAGTTTAGACTAAAGGCGAGCGAGCGCAAAGCTTGCTATACGAGTATAAA
>CAXUIG010000106.1:0-373 GCA_964250845.1 uncultured bacterium
CTTCTACCCCGAGGCACATTGGCAGCAATCAGGCATCATCTAGCGCCGTAATTCCAGGAAGTTCCTTACCCTCGAGTAACTCCAAACTAGCGCCACCGCCAGTGGAGATGTGGCTCATTTGCTCAGCCACGCCCACTTTTTCTACGGCTGCTACCGAGTCGCCACCGCCGATGATCGTGGTAGTGCCCTGCTTTGTTAGGTCGGCGAGGGTACGGGCGATCGCTTCTGTCCCCACCGCAAACTTGTCGAACTCAAACACGCCCATCGGTCCATTCCAAATCACCGACTTGCAATCTGCCAGGGCATCTTGAAACACTTTCACTGACTCAGGTCCAATATCCAAACCCATCCAATCAGCAGGGATATTGTCAAT
>CAXUIG010000106.1:383-20706 GCA_964250845.1 uncultured bacterium
TCTCCCCCTCTCCCCCCCTCGCACTAAGCCCTAGGCATCATCTAGTGCGGCAATACCAGGGAGTTCCTTACCCTCGAGTAACTCCAGACTGGCGCCGCCGCCAGTGGAAATGTGGCTCATTTGCTCAGCTACACCTACCTTTTCCACAGCTGCAACCGAGTCGCCGCCGCCGATGATGGTGCTAGCGCCCTGCTTCGTCAGGTCGGCAAGGGTATGTGCGATCGCTTCCGTCCCAACTGCAAACTTGTCGAACTCAAACACACCCATCGGGCCATTCCAAAGCACCGACTTACAATCTGCAAGGGCATGCTGGAACATTTTCACTGAGTCGGGGCCAATATCCAAACCCATCCCATCATTAGGGATGTTTTCAACGCTGACCGTTTGGGCATTGGCATCAGCTGCAAACTTATCTGCAACCACCACATCTGTAGGCAACAGCAGGTCAACACCGCGCTCTTTTGCCTTGGCTTCTAAAGACTTTGCCAGTTCTAACTTGTCTTCTTCCACCAGTGACTTACCGACATTGAGGCCACGGGCTTTGTAGAACGTAAAAATCATGCCACCGCCCAGTAGCAGCTTATCGACCTTGTCCAGCAGAGTTTCAATCACGCCAATCTTACTCGAAACCTTAGAACCACCAATAATTGCTGCTAAGGGACGCTGAGGATTTTCAATTGCGTTTTGCAGGTACTGTAATTCTTTCTCAATCAAGTAACCAGCAACGGATGGGCTAAGGTAGTGCGTGACGCCTTCGGTGGAAGCATGGGCGCGGTGAGCTGTCCCAAAGGCATCATTCACATACACATCGGCATTCGAGGCTAGCTGTTTGGCAAATTCCGGGTCGTTTTTCTCCTCTTCTTTGTGGAAGCGGACATTTTCCAGCAACAGCACCTGACCATTTTGCATCGCTGCCACCTTAGCCGTGACCTCCTCACCGATGCAGTCATCGGACTTGACCACCTCTTGACCCAGTAATTCTGAGAGGCGTTTGGCAACCGGGGTGAGCCGCAGTTTTTCATCCACACCATTAGGACGCCCGAAGTGGCTGACTAGAATGACTTTGGCTCCTTTCTGGATTAAATCCTGGATGGTTGGAAGGGCAGCGCGGATGCGAGTATCGTCGGTGATGTTGCCCTGCTCATCCACAGGCACATTAAAATCTACCCGCACCAGTGCGCGTTTTCCTGATAAGTCGGATGACGATAAATTTGCTAAAGTTTTTTTGGACACAGCAACAAATTCCTGCTAATTGTGTTTTTGTTCGAGTCGGCTGTTTAGCCCGTCCACATTTTACCGGAGCCAGGGGATCGGAAGTGCCTGCGATGTTTCAGACTGTTTTGTTTCCGCTTGATCAAAGCCGAGAAGCGCGGGAAGCCGCTGAGGTAGTTGTCAGTATCGTGCAAAAGTACGGCAGTAGCTTGGTGCTGCTGTCGGTGGTGGAAGCCCCGGAATCAGCAGAGTCGGCAACTGGTGATCCCATGGCGTCACCAGCTGCCGTTGCCCAACTACTCAACAATGCCCAATCTCTGTTCACCCAGCAAGGCATTCAGGCACAAATCATTGAGCGTGAAGGTAAGCCTGCTTTCACCATTTGTGATGTAGCCGATGAAATTGGGGCAGATTTAATCGTGATGGGTTGCCGTGGATTAGGCTTAACTGAAGAGGGGGTATCTGATAGCGTCACCAATCGGGTGATTAACCTGTCTCCCTGTCCAGTTTTGATTGTTCCATAAATGACTATTCCTCCTATCCAGTGGTATCCAGGTCATATTGCCAAAGCTGAAAAGGCTCTGAAGGAACAGCTGAAGCTTGTGGATGTGGTGTTGGAGGTAAGAGACGCCCGGATTCCCTTAGCAACCAACCATCCCCAAGTGCGAGAGTGGGTCGGAAATAAAGCGCGAGTGTTGGTGCTGAATCGGGTGGATATGATTCTGCCCCAAACTCGGCACTTGTGGACGGAGTGGTTTAAGGCTCAGGGAGAGGAGCCTTATTTCACTGATGCCCAGCATGGCAAGGGTGTGATAGCTGTGTCACAGGCAACGCGCTCAACTGAAGTGGAGATTAATCTTAAGCGGCGCGATCGCGGTATGTTACCCCGCCCAGTCCGCGCCGTAGTGATTGGTTTTCCCAATGTCGGTAAATCAGCACTAATAAACAGGCTGTTGAACCGGCGAGTGGTGGCGAGTGCGGCTCGTCCTGGCGTGACGCGGCAGCTGCGTTGGGTACGAATCTCTGACCAACTGGAGCTACTGGACGCTCCTGGCGTGATCCCAGCCAAGTTGGATGATCAAATAGCTGCCCTCAAGTTAGCTATTTGTGACGATATCGGTGATGCTTCCTACGACAATCAGCGAGTCGCAGCTGCCCTGGTCGATTTGCTCAACTATCTGGAAGCCACAGCAACTACAATTTTACCAAAGCCTTTACAGTCGAGATACGGACTCGACCCCACAGCAGTTACGGGCGAAGAATACCTGCAGGCTTTGGCTGAGCGGCGCAATCAAGGAGATATTGAACGCACAGCAAGGCAACTGTTGACGGATTTTCGCAAGGGTTTGCTGGGCGCGATCGCACTGGAACTGCCGCCGAGCTGAAAGAGCAAATACATCCAAACCAATTCCTGTCTTAGGCTGCCTATTCAGAACTGATCTGGCATAGCTCAATAGGCAGATTCGGCATACTTCTTTTTAGTACATCCATCTCTTGTTTTGTGAACTTCAGAAGTTGAGCGGGAACCTCCCAATTGCCTCGACAGAGTGTGTAAAGATCATGACCCGTTAGTTCCTCCCCAGTCAGCGGATTGGCAACGAGAGACGATGCTAACCCATCCAAAGTCGGCGGCGTTGGCTCTGCTGGTCGAACCACAGAGGGGACGATGTTTGATTCCAGTCGCCGGATTGTATGCTCAGCCACCCCAGTTTTATCTGCAAAGTGCCGACGACTCCAGCCTTGTACAGCTCGGGTCTTGAGGATTAAGAAGGCTAGCGCTTTCAGCCCCTGGTCTGTATAAGTCCGCTTCACCACTTTTCCTAAATTGACTTGCATATCAATCACTTTGCTTGCTTTTAGATTTTATGGCTGAAATGTAGCACTTTAAATGCTTTGCTGTAATCAGTCTAACTCTTGACGCATAGCGCCATTACTGGTTTAATAATTCTGCGCCACGCTTAACTGGTAACGAATAACTTTCATGAGTGTAGACCAATGGCTAAACGTTTAACCGAATTCCTTGATCCAAGAGGGCTCAACCCCACTATGTCTGACATTGCTCAGGCAGTAAAGAAGCCAATGGATAAAATTTACCTCCCTGAAGGCAAAGAGTGGAAATGGCGGGATATATTTTATACCTTGGTTGAGGGTGAAGGTGCTAAGTTTGGCAGCTACCGCTCCCTAATGTGCTGGCTAGAGGCGGTAATCCAGATGTTGACCACTTGCAATGATTGGCAAACCCTAGCAGAAATGATCGAGGCAGCAGAGTGGGAACTGCAACAAGATTATCCCTATCCTGACCAACACAAACAGCGATTGCAGCAGGTTTTAGAAGCACAAAAAGCCCGGATGGAAGAACTCAAAGCGCAAGCAGATGGCTTGATGAAGGCTTGGGAGTGGGCGCGGTGCTGGGCAACCGTTCTAGAATCTTGTCCCAACCAAAAGAGCTTAAATATAGCCTTACAACTGTACACAGCGCAGAAGCCGCAATTTGAAGCGCATTCAGAGGTCTTCGACTTAATCCGGCTTCTTGGAAGACAGCGCCGGGAATATCTGCGTGGCTTAGAAGTCGCCTAGAGCACTTGCGCGTTCGCCCTCTGGTTATTGTAGAGGGAGAGATCAAAGGATCAAATGACGCATTTCGATGAATCTTGCTTACAGTTCGGAGTTGAAACTTTTCGGGCGTCGATTCAATCTCAAAGGAGAATTTTATTAATTGATTGAAGCGTTACCGATTTGCTATTTTCAAGTATAGCAGGCGACAGGGCTTTTCAATTCTGGCTTTCTCAGGCTAATAACTGGAAGGGTAACCCGGTGTGGTTGAGAAATAATCCGTTGGTACTGGGTCTTTTGCCATCGCCGTCATAAATCTTGTAGTCTTCCCTGGTTTGGCGGAACAGGGCTTGGCAACGGGAGATGACTTCCCACTGAGCTGGTAATTCTTTCCTACTGAGAACCATCCTCGAGGTGGATGTTTAGTTCCTCAGTGCCTACCATCAAAAGCTCCTCTAGTCCCATCAGCTTTCCAGTCTGAGGGTTGATGGGCTTGAGCACATCAAGGAGAATCCACAGTTGGTCAAAGGAGATCTTCTCATAGTTGCCGTTTTCGTACCTTGAGATGTTCGCTACAGAGACTCCTAGAGTCTGTTGTGGGGTTTCTCCTCTACGCCGATAGATTTCTGCTTCGTGGCGTCGTGTCTCTTCTGCAAGGTGATGGACAGACCAGTTATGAGCCAAGCGGCAGGCTCTCAGAAAAGCCCCTAATCGCTTTTTCCCGCTCAAGGTAAAGCGACGATTTAGGTACTCATCTCCAGGTTGAGACACGACTGAAACCAGCATAAATACTCCTTTACTCACCTTTCAAACTAACACGAACTTCAAACGGCCTAAATTTTTTGTTCCTGACTTGAAATTAGTTTGATTTCGTATTATAGTGATTTTTAGTTGAGTTACATGTTGTTAACATGAAACCGAGCTTAACCGAATTCATTGACCCGCGAAGCCTCAACCCCACTTTATCCGACATTGCGCAGGCAGTAAAAAAGCCAGTCGAAAAAGTTTGTCTTCCAGAAGGCAAAGAGTGGAAATGGCCGGATATGTTTTATGTCTTAGTTGAGGGTAAAGGAGCTAAGTTTGGCAGCTACCGCGCCCTAGTGTGCTGGCTGGAGGCGGTTATCCAGAGGCTGACCAGTTGCAACGACTGGCAAACCCTGGCAGTAATGATCAAGGCAGCAGAGTGGGAACTAGAACAAGATTACCCCTACCCCGACGAACACAAACAGCGGTTAAATGCAGTTCTAGAGCAACAAAAAATCCGCCTGGAAGAACTCATTACCCAAGCAGCTAGCCTGATGAAGGCTTGGGAGTGGGCAAAGGGTTGGGCACCAGTTCTAGAATCTTGTCCCAATCAAAAAATATTAGATATAGCTTTGCAACTGTACACAGCGCAGAAGCCCCAGTTTGAAGCATATCCAGAGGTTTTCGACTTCATCCGGCTGCTTGGAAGACAGCGCCGGGAATATCTGCGTGGCTTAGAGGTCGCGTAGCTCAAACATCCGCTAAAACTCCCAGAAAAATAAAAAAAAGATAAAGTCATCCGATTTGGTAGTGGCATATGAGTTAGGAATTCTAATAGTTGAGTGAAATTCGTAACTCAAAACTTCCTCAAATGGCATCTGAACAAGAAGTTAAACAATATTTTGCTTACTGGTTTCAATTGGGCAAGAAGGTGTTGATTCGTAGCGGTCAGGAAGCACTGCTGCCGCAATCGGTAATTCAGGGAGAGCTCTACAGTCAAGAGTTTGAAGACATATGGCAGCTTGTTCTCTCACCCGACTCCGGCGAGTGTTACCTGGAGGGAACTGAAGAAACGGTTGCCGAACTACTGACACCGGCTTGGGATGTGAATCCCTGCTTCCGTTGCTATATGCCTGTACCAGTCAGCCGCGTCGGGATACAGCCGTTGTCCTGTCCTTGCCATGATTTATCCAACTGGCCTGACACGGCAGTTCCCGCACCGCGATCGCCCGTCAACACCCAGACGCAACTCATTGAGATTCGCAACCGGCTCCTCAAAACCAATGGTCAGTCTACTTAATCGGTGTGTTCGTTTGCCCAGTAGTAGGCTGCGAGCTGCTGCTACCTTGCAGATCACGGGGTAGCATCACTCGATCGATCACATGAATAACGCCGTTGCTCGCTTGGATGTCTGCCTGGAGCACCTTAGCTTTATTCACCATCACTCCACTGTTGCCAACATTGAGTGTCACCGGGCTCCCTTCCACCGTTTGGACATCGCCAGATTTCAGGTCGCTGGATTGTACCTTACCCGGAACCACATGGTAGGTCAAAATCTTGACCAATAAATCTTTATTCTGCGGCTGCAATAACTGTTGCAGAGCATCTTGCGGCAATGCGGCAAACGCTTGATCCGTCGGTGCAAAAACGGTGAAGGGACCTGCTCCTGCCAGGGTTTTATCTAGACCGGCGGCTTTCAAAGCTGCCGTTAGGGTTTTGAAGGAACCATTCGACGCCGCCACATCTACCACGTTGCCGCTCTGGGTTTGGGTGGTCGAGCCATTATCTGAAGGCGTTGAGGGCGTTACTCCAGGCGTCGGTTGAGTTCTACCACTGCGGTTATAGGGAGGCTCGTTAAAAATACTCGGGTGGGGATTGACGGCTCCCCCCGTGTTCTGCGCCCCAGCGGGGAAAGCGATGGCAATACTGACACCCGCTGCTCCGATCAGGCCAGCCAACTTCTTGAGCAAACTGCTGTGATGTTGAATTTTCATCCCTGTCACTTTACCCTTATCCCTTATGTCAAGCGATTCTTAAGTCTTAATAACAGGTTTGGTTCTTAGCAAGATCTAACCTAGGGAGGAAGATAAATTCTGCGAACTTAATTTTTAAACCGTAGCGTTACCGCAATCAGTGCGGTTAGCCAAACAGGAGCCGCTGATATCTTTAGGTTCTTCCCCGCGATAGAGGGAGATAATTGATTTGAAGTGATAGCTTATACAGAGTGAAGTAATAAAAACACAAAAGGAATATTAAAATATGTCATGGATTGCTTGGATTGTTTTAGGTGTGATTTCTGGAGCGATTGCGAAAGCTATTTATCCCGGTTATCAAGGAGGGGGCTTTCTAGCAACGACTCTGTTGGGAATTGTGGGTGCATTGGTTGGAGGTTGGCTGGGTAGCTATTTGTTCCCTGGAAGCTATGGCGCAGCAGCAGCAGCAGCCGGAATTTTGACAATACAAAGTGTAATTTTTGCAGTACTAGGCGCCCTCGTCGTCCTGTTTGTGTGGAGTTTGCTGGCGCGTCGCACGGTTTAATGACAAAACCTGACTTGCTTATTTATCCCCACTCCCCCAGGTGCTAAACTGGGGGAGTATTGTTGTAATTAAGCTATTTTTTGGCCAAGATTGAATTAAAATAACTTTAAATTTTAAAAACCTAAGCAAATTTATTTGCAGTTATAAGAAGGAATCTCTAAGTCAGGAGTCAGAATATCAGAGATTATTGTCCTAAATAAACGACAGCACAGCAGGTAAGCAGCGGGAGTAAGTCAAGTTATCAACCAGGCGTTGAAGGAGATGCAAAATGCTGGAGTTATACCAATTTGAACTATCTCAGTACAGCGAGAAAGTAAGGTTGATTCTAGATTATAAAGGGTTGGCGTACCGCAAAATTGAGGTGACGCCAGGGATTGGACAGATGGAACTATTCCGGATGACTGGTCAACAGAAAGTACCAGTTCTTAAGGATGGCAACCGGATTGTGGCGGATTCGACCGAGATTGCTAAGTATCTGGACCAGCAGTACCCCGATCGCCCGCTGATTCCAGCAGATCCGAAGCAACGAGGACTGTGCTTGCTGATGGAAGAGTGGGCAGATGAGTCAATTGGGATCAAAAGTCGGAAGGTGCTATTTGGCGCTTTGAGCCAGGATCAGAACTTGCGCAGGGCGCTATTACCGGCAACAACACCCGATATTGTCAAGAGTCTAGTCGAAGCCGTACCGAGTGATGTGCTTAAGGTTTTGGGATTCAGTGTGGGCTATAGCCCGGATGTGGTGAAGAGCGCGTCAGCTGACCTGAACCAAGACCTGGAAGCCTTGTGTCTGCTGCTGTCGGATAGTCCATATTTGGTGGGAGACCAACCGACGTTGGCAGATTTTGCCGTGGCGGGCTTGTCAATGTTGATCAAGTTTCCGGATGGGCCATATCTGGATATACCTGGGACGCTACGAGGCAAAGGAGTGCCGGGATTGGCTGACAGGGTTATTTATGAACCGTTTTTCACCTGGCGCGATCGCCTCTATGCCCAATATCGCCAACCACTGAGGCCTTCTAGATACGCTGATCCGTCACCCACTTCTATCAACATTGATTAGATAAAACCCAACTTGTTATTAAAAGATGATGCTGGATTTTGTAGTCTAAAAGCGAAATTCGACATAAGATCAGCATCATAGTTGAGCAATTGTTGGGATGAATTCAGACAAGCCATTAGGCTCGATCACACAAGGCTCTCTCAGTCAGGGATTGGAAGTGCGGTTACATCCGGATATCTCGGTGGAAGATATGCGGGTGGGCAAGTTCCTGGTCGTAGAGGGGGTGCGATCGCGTTTCTTTTGTATGCTAACTGACGTGACACTAGGAACGTCTAGCGCTCGTATTGTCGCCAATCCTCCCACTGCTGATGACGACTTTTTGCGAGAAGTGCTAGCTGGGAGCAGCACCTTTGGCACCATTAACCTCACCCCAATGTTGATGTTCACCCCAGAAGAATTGAGGAGTCAGGAGAAAGGCTTCAGTCATCAGGAATTAGGAAAATCCCTGAATGGGAACTTGTTGGCATCGTTTCAACCCCAAAGCAGCAGCAATATGGAACTGCTGCCGGTCAAGACAATTCCCAGCCACTTCAGTCAGGTCTACGATGCAAGCGTTGGGGACTTCCGGGCAGTATTTGGTTGGGAAGACGACCCCCACCGGCGCAACTTCGCCATCGGTCAACCGCTGGATATGGACGTGCCAATCTGCATCGATTTAGACCGATTTGTGGAACGCAGCAATGGGGTGTTTGGCAAATCAGGTACTGGTAAATCCTTTCTCACTAGGCTACTGCTGTCGGGCATCATCCGCAAACAGGCAGCAGTTAACCTGATTTTTGATATGCACTCCGAGTATGGCTGGGAAGCAACCTGCGAAGGCAAACTCTTTAGCACGGTTAAAGGTTTGCGGCAGCTGTTTCCGGGACAAGTGCAAATCTACACCCTCGACCCCGACTCCACCAAGCGGCGCGGGGTGCGCGATGCTCAGGAACTTTATCTCGGCTACGACCAGCTTGAAGTCGAAGATATCATGCTGATTCGCAATGAGTTAAACCTCTCGGAGGCTAGCCTGGAGAATGCCATCATTCTACGCAACGAGTTCGGTAAGGCTTGGATTACCCAGTTGCTGAGTATGACCAATGAGGAAATTGACATGTTCTGTGAGGAAAAGCGGGGCAACAAGTCTTCCATAATGGCGTTGCAGCGTAAACTCCTGCGTCTGGATGAAATGAAGTATATGCGGTCGAGTTGCCCACACAACTATGTGGGTCAGATTTTGGATTCTTTGGATGCCGGGAAGCATGTGGTGATTGAGTTTGGTTCTCAGTCAGATATGCTATCGTATATGTTGGCAACAAATCTGATCTCTCGTCGGATACACCATTACTATGTCCGCAAGGCGGAGAAGTTCTTGCAGACAAAAAATCCTAGCGATCGCCCCCGACCGCTGGTGATTACGATTGAAGAAGCCCACCGATTCCTTGACCCCGCCACCGTCCGCCAAACCATCTTTGGCACGATTGCTCGTGAGATGCGGAAGTATTTCGTCACGCTTTTGGTGGTAGATCAGCGCCCATCAGGAATTGATAACGAAGTCATGTCCCAGATTGGCACCCGCATCACTGCCTTGCTCAACGACGAGAAAGACATTGAAGCCATCTTCACCGGGGTTTCTGGAGGTCAAAGCCTGCGCTCAGTGCTGGCGAAGCTGGACTCCAAGCAACAAGCCCTAATTTTGGGTCACGCGGTTCCCATGCCAGTTGTTGTGCAGACGCGGCCTTACGATGAAAAATTCTACGCCGAAATTGGGGATGTTGCTTGGGAAGAAAAGTCAGATGACGAAGTTTTCGCCGCCGCTGAATTGGCCAAAGCCGATCTCGGTTTTTAGGAGCGCATCTAACCTCTAAGTCCGGATATCCAGCCATTGCCAGGGCTTAATAAGTTCGGTTATCCCGCTCTTTTGTAGCAGTTGGTTGAGGGCTGCTAAGTTCATCATAGAAGAGTAAGCAAGATTCTGCTTTTTGCCTGGAATGAACCCGCCTCCCATCTGTAATAATATAAACAAAGTTAAACTCATACTGACTTCGCATACTGAGGGTGGCTCTACATTGGCTTGTCCTTAAGCCCTAGTACTAACCAGATTGTGCTTCTACAGGCGCTAATACTTGGGGTGGACTGGGGAACATTGCCTACTAAGTGAGCGTCTCTACATCTTCTGTAGGATGTGTTTCCCTTCGCTAATTAGTTAACGTCCTATTAGAGCTAAGCCATCACTTTCCCCACCCGTCCCAGATACTAAGCATTCGAATTGTTTACGGAGTTGACGACGCACCAATGGCCACTGTTAACACCCAAACCGACAAAACCAACACCAAGTTCACGGCTGATATGGTGCGCACCTATCTGCGCGAGATCGGTCGTGTGCCCCTGCTTACCCGTGAGCAAGAGATTATTTATGGGAAACAGGTGCAGCAAATGATGTCGCTGCTCGAAGCCAAGAAGGCTTTGGCTAAGAAACTACGCCACGAACCGACTTTGCAGGAGTGGGCGTCCCAGGTTCACACGAGCGAGGCCCAATTGAACGAGACTGTGCGGCATGGGCAGCGAGCCAAGCAAAAGATGATCGAGGCGAACTTGCGTTTGGTAGTTGCCATTGCCAAGAAGTACCAGAAGCGCAACATGGAATTTTTGGACTTGATCCAGGAAGGAACGATGGGACTAGAACGTGGTGTGGAGAAATTTGACCCCACACGCGGCTACAAGTTCTCAACCTATGCGTACTGGTGGATTCGCCAAGCAATTACCCGCGCGATCGCCCAGCAAGCCCGCACAATCCGCTTGCCCATCCACATTACCGAGAAGCTCAACAAGATCAAAAAAGTGCAACGGGAACTGGCCCAGAAGCTGGGACGTAGCCCTACCCCAGCTGAGATTGGCCAGGAGTTGGAGCTAGAACCTGCCCAGATTCGGGAGTACCTGAATCTTGCCCGTCAACCCGTCTCGCTGGATATCCGCGTCGGGGATAACCAAGACACGGAACTGCAAGAGCTGCTGGAAGATGAAGGTCCATCGCCGGAACATTACATGACGCAGGAGTCTCTGCGCCAAGACTTGGATGACCTCCTGGCAGAACTGACGCCCCAACAGCGAGAAGTCGTGAGCCTGCGCTTTGGTCTGGAGGATGGCAATGAGCTGTCTCTGGCGAAGGTAGGTGAGCGACTCAACCTCAGCCGTGAGCGGGTACGTCAACTGGAGCACCAAGCCCTCGCCCACCTGCGCCGCCGCCGGGCTAATGTACAGGAATATGTCGCCAGTTAAGTAGTAGCTCCCGCCCAGTTCTCAGTCTGATCATTAATACGCCCCCTGAATTCAGGAGGCGATTTTTTTATGCATGACTGGCTGATCCTAGCTGCTTTAAAAAAGTCTGTCCTGTGAGAGAACTGTTATTTATAACTGCTGGGCTAGATTGATCTAACACCTATTCTGTATAGCTGAATACAGGCAATTTATAAAATGAAAATAAAGATGCTTAACTCTATTGTTGAGTTATTTTCACCTCGTCGTAGTCAGTTACAAATCTCCCTCGCTGGCTTACTGCTAACAGTGGGCATGTGGGCGGGTGAGGCTAAAGCGGTACTGAGTAACGAGTTAAAGCCCTCAACCACGTCAGCTATTACCACACCTACGGGAAAACTGCCTGACAAAGATGGCATTTACCTCTATGGTCAGTCGCCAGAGCCAGAACAGATTGGGCAAGAGTATATGGTGTTTGAGGTGCATCAGGGTAAAGTGATTGGAGCATTTTATCTGCCCCGCTCGGAGTTTAGTTGTTTTTACGGCACGCTCCAACTAGGAAAGTTGGCTGTGATGGTTGCCAATAGCCCCGAATCAGATCCATACCCTGATCCCGTTGCCGGTCAAAACTCTCAACGGGTGGCTACAGCCAGTAATAGACCACCAGTGGGGAATGGCTACAACCCTATCGCCTATCCCTACTCTGTGGTACTGCAAAACTATCACCAGTTAGCGTCTGCAAGTGCTAACGACCAGAGGATTTTGAGAACCTGTAAAAACAACTATAAACAGTAGGGGGAAGCCATGTTCCCTAAAATCAATCAAGGCTCAGTTGAGTTCAATACTCAATCCCCGGTTGTGCCTTCACGCCCTGCTCACGGAAAGGATGCTTAACTAATGTCATTTCGGTTACTAAGTCAGCTCGCTCAATCAAGGCAGGGGGTGCGCCTCTGCCAGTAAGGATGACATGGGAATCAGCTGGCTTTTGCTCCAGCCCAGCCAACACTTCCTCAATGCTCAAGTAGCCTAGTTTTAGAGCGATATTAACCTCATCCAACAGCACCAGCTTAAAGTCAGGGTTGCGGATGAAGGTCAATCCGGTTTCCCAAGCCGCCTGAGCTTTTTGGATATCTCGCTCTCGATCTTGGGTTTCCCAGGTAAAGCCTTCTCCCATAGCATGAAACTCCAGCTGGTCAGGCCAGAGACTGAGGACTGCTTTCTCAGCAGGCTCCCAGGCACCCTTGATAAATTGTACGATCGCGACTCGATAGCCGTGACCAAGCGATCGCAACACCATCCCTAAAGCCGCCGTGGTTTTACCCTTGCCGTTGCCGGTATTAACAATGATTAAGCCTTTTTCTTGCGAAGCTTGAGCCACGCGCTCATTTTGCACTTCCTGACGTCGCTGCATCTTTCGCTGATACTGCTCAGGTGTCAGCGACGACGCTGCCGACCCAACTGGTTCAATGGTTTCCAAGGTTTCGTTTGGAGCGGGAGAGGAATTCGTTTTCATCAAGCTGACACTCTCGACAATCACCATTACTAGAATGACCCAAAATACTAAATTCAAGGAGTGAGAGTTAATGGTTCAAGATAGAATAGCAGTTATTCAAGGCGATATTACCCAGCAACGGGTAGATGCAATTGTCAACGCAGCTAACAACTCCCTACTGGGTGGGGGTGGTGTAGATGGGGCAATTCACAAAGCAGCTGGGCCAGAGCTTTTAAAAGAATGTCGGCAGCTCAACGGCTGTGCGACTGGCGAGGCAAAAATTACCAAAGGCTACAATCTCCCAGCTAGATGGGTTATCCACACCGTTGGCCCGATCTGGTACGGTGGCAATCAGGGAGAGGATGAGTTGTTAGCCAGCTGTTATCGCAGCTGCTTGGCGCTGGCAGAGCAATATCAGATTAGAACCATCGCTTTCTCAGCTATCAGCACCGGCGTCTATGGGTTCCCCGTGGAGCGGGCTTCGCAAATTGCCGTTACCGAAATCCAGAGGTTCCTAGAAAGCAACAATTCTCTTGAACAGGTAATCCTCGTCTGCTTCAGCGAAAGGTCATACAATTCCTACTTACGGGCAGTGAAGCCTTAGCTGTCGCGCTGATCGAATCGCGGCATTTACATAGAAGGAAGATGAGTTATTTCTGACCGACGAAGCGACACTCACGGCACCTCTGAGCTGTCTCACCGCGCCCTGTACAAGCGCCACAGTCGGGACAGATAACGCGAATATTTCCCGACTCAGGAACCTCGTCAGACTCGCACAGTGCCGAGAGTTGGTCGCGACTGAGCAGTTGATCACACACCATAGAGTGGACAGCTTTGGGCAAAATTGGGAACGACCCGACCGACGCTTGACCGTTGCTAATGCTAGAGCGCACTTCTAGAGGTACGTTTTTGGCAGCTTCCCCGATAATCTCCAGGTTGCGAACTACGGCATCCATTGTCCGCTCGTCAGCCAAGAAATCTTCAAAGGTCATGCCATCGGTGTACCGGCTCACCTTAGTTGCACTTTTGAGAATGTCCTCTAGGTAGAGCAGATAACTACGCAACTGGGATGGCCTCGCTTTCTACGGTTGAACGCAAAGAAGGATGAACCATCTTCCTCTCTACCAAGTCAACACGTTTGCTTAGAGTATCCTCTAAATAGAATTTCAGCTCCATATATTGGTCAAATGTTGGTGTCATATCAAATTCCACTAGGATGTCCACATCGCTTTGGGGGGATATAGCTGTCCCACGAGCAAATGAGCCAAACGATGCCAGTGACTTGACTCCAAATCGGCTATAATTAACAGCAGCTAAAGTTGATAGCACCTGATTTTTCTCCATAGCTTTCTCCTGTGGGACGTGGGGTGTACGGGGCGAGCACTCCTTACATAGGCAGTTTAGATCATGGAAGCCAAAGTTAACTACTCAACCATGAGTGACCAGGAGTTAAAGCACTATATGCTGGAGCATCGCAATGACGTATCGGCGTTCCATGCCTATATGGATCGGGTCTACGCCCGTCCCCAGCAGACAGTTATTGAGCCAGATGACCCAGAGTGGGAAGTGAAGGTGCTGGCTGACATCCAACCACAGCAGTGAGGCTAGAGCGGATGGTAGCCAGCACATTACATCTTTGTGCAACGACACAATTGTATCGGCGATCAGTCACAACCCTGATGTAATTGTAATGTCACCCTCTATAGCTATCATAAATAGCTTCTGAACAAATATTAGCCTGAGAATGTAGCTCTGAAGTCTAGCCAAACTTCCTAATGGATACTGTTGAACCGTGTTGTAACCAAGCTAAATTCTTGCCAATCAGTAGTTCTCTCATTTGAGCGTGATGAGTATTTTTCATCGCCACCGTTTGCGTTTCAAAACCGTGAGCTATGGCAAGCTGGTTCACTTCTTCAGTATTGTCGTAGGTCATCAGAAAATCCCCGTGTAGAGTTGCCGCAATCCTAAATAATTCGTTATGGTCCAACTTGGAATACGTGTAAAGCCGACTCCCGGCTTTTTTGCCAGCTGCGGTGTATGGTGGATCGATGAAAAAAACAGCATCGCCTCGGTCATAGTTTTCCTGCAATACCCTCAGCCCATCGCCCTCGATAAATCGAATCCGTTCCCGAATGGTGTCAATATTCCGAATGCGGCGAGCAAGAGTTTCAGGGTACCACCGCGACTTAAGTCCCTTGCCACATTCACCTTCTTTGATGCGCCCTGCCCCCGCAGCAAGAATCCCTCCCCGGTTCACTCGATTCTTAAGAACTGTCTGAAAAGCGCAGTCTCGGCAAGTTTGGACTGCTTCTTTTAAGACTTTATCCACTTGTTCAACAGTGAATTCAAACTGCTCAATTCGAGCAGCAAGCCATTGAGCATCACCTTCAAGAATAGTGCGCCAGACAGAAGCCACCAATTCATCCAGTTCCACCATTGTTACTTGCTCTGCAAGCCGCTCGAAAGTCACTGTTAGGCTCACGCTGCCGCCGCCTGCAAACGGCTCGATGAAACTAGCAGGGCGAGCATTCCGTCGGCTCCCTAACCACTGACGGATATATGGAACAAGCCAAGTCTTCCCTCCTGGATATCGGAAGGGGCTGCGTTGTGGCACCGATGCCACATTCACGATGGGCGCTGCTGTCTCAACTTGGAGTTGCAGGTCTAGTTGCAACGGTAAGTCCATTTGCTGGAGTTCAGATATCCTACTCATCTTTGAAACTCACCGGGGTATCAACATCTGGAGCAAGTTCTGCTTCCTCAGGTGTGCCGAAAAACACACCTGCATTTACCCTAACCTGTAACTTATCAATGAAAGACTGCTCGTTGCCTGCAATTGGTGTGTTAATTCGCTCAAGGGTTATGGGCCAATTGGCAATGGGGGCAATGTACTGATTTTGCACACCACCCTAGCTGTCGAGCCTGAGATGGGACAGTCATTGAAGATGGGGGTGTGAACGGGGCCGTTCATAGCAGATCGAGCTGACCCGGGACGAAGGTAGAACTCACAGAAGGACGCTGAATCGCTCGGCTATTAGGAGCTACGAGATCACCAACGATTCGCGCTGGACATGATTAAAATATCAAGCATCACCAAACTCATCCAGCCAAAGGTCTGGAGCTTGCTGCATTGCCGACATTTAGGGTTAGCACGTTTAGGGATGGCTACTAACCTCTGCGACCAATTTTGGTAAACACAAATGATACAGGCAGCTCTAGTCCCGGAAATCGGAAATCACGGAGAGATACATCTGATTTAATAGTTTGTGGCACTTGATCGCGACAGAAAATTGTTATTGACTGAGCCTTAGTATTGACTACCCAGACTCGGTCTACTCCCGCCTGCAGGTAATCGTTGGCTTTGGTGCTGAGATCTTCATATGTTTGTCCGGGAGACATAATTTCAACGACCAGCTCTGGAATTCCAGGACAAGGACCTTCTCCATCCCAGTCGGCGGGGATTCTAGCATAAGAAATGTAAGTCAGGTCAGGCACCGGAGCCCAATCAACACCGTGACGCTTCAGTGTAACTGTCCACTCTGGATTGACCTCTCCATCACCTGATTGCTCGCACCAATCATCTAAGAGTCTGAGCAGCCGTTTTTGGGTACGACTGTGAGGACTGGTTGGTGACATTTTCCGGACAAGTACTCCATCAACAAGTTCATACCGCTCGTCACTGGCTGGTAGAGCCAGAAACTCCTGCAAAGTAAGTTGACTAACTACGTGGTTCATCAACGCCTACCTACTAGCCATCAAACCTGGCTTGAAAACGGAAAAAACCGCTCAAAACCATTGGCACCAGCATAACATAGGTCTGTTTCGCGCCTTGTTTCGCTAGAGTGAAAACGGGTATTTTAGGTATGTTTGAAGGGAGCGTAATATAAATAAGTCTGAATTTTGATCGCCGTTTTTGCGCAGCTTTAGTTATCCCTGACCGACGAAGCGACCGTCACGGCACCGCTGGCACTTTTGAGCTGTCTCACCACGCCCTGTACAAGTGCCACAGTGGGGACAGATAACGCGAATATTTCCCGACTCAGGAACCTCGTCAGACTCGCACAGTGCCGAGAGTTGGTCGCGACTGAGCAGTTGCTCACACGCCATAGCGTGGACAGCATAGGAGTGCTGAGTTGCTGTATGACTCGGTGGCTTCACGCGCTTTGGCTGCAGCCTAGGAACCTTGCCACGGCAATTTCTACAAGTTTGCAAATTCCATGCTGCATCGCACTTAGGACACAAGCCCGATTCATTGTTAAACTTGGATAGAACATCCTTTAGGTCATAGTCGCACACTGGACATGAAGAAGGATGAATACCATGGAGCAAATCTATTCCCAGAGTATGAAAGCGGAACAAACGCTGGAAGCGTTCAAGAGTGTTTAAATCTAGGGGACTTGCAGGGAAACAGCCAATGCGACCAACATTGGGAGTAGCACCATTTGAGGTGAGGACGAAAGATTTATAGTCGTCCGGGAGCATAAACTTCTCACCGATGTTAAGCATACGTTGAATCAACTCTGGGGGAACACCCTCGCCCATGTTTGGGTCTCTAGGGTCAGTAGGATGCACCAGTTGGACGTAGGTCTGAACTTCCAAATCCTGGCGGTTTTTACGCTTGGGAGTATTGTCAGTTAAGGGAGCCTGGTTTAGGCTACTTTTCTTGTAAAGAGCATCGAGAGTCTCCCTTACTTCATCCTCATTTCCGAAAAGCGATCGCGCAATTGGAACAACCACCAGGCGAATGCGGGTTGGGTGCTCCCGCCAAGCTTGTAACTTTTGGGAAACACCCCCTACTGTACCGTTGAGCATTGGTTGCCAGATGAATTCGATGTTGATGTTGAACGTTCTGTGCTCAGGAGGGTTGACAACGACACTCCAGCACTCCCACTTTAGTGCCTGATTGAAATCAAGCTCCGTAGGGAAGCTTTCAGGCTTGGTGTGAGCCGGTAGGAAGCCAATCCACCGCAGTGATAACATTACACAGCCGTAAACATAGCAGGCGTAATCTGACTGAATATCGCGCTGATTCGAGACTTGCTCAGGGGTGTCCGGACTGCTCTCAAACCTGTCCATAACTTCCCACAGTTGCTTAATGCGCTGGTAGTCTGAATCCATTGTCAGAATGTTTGTTGGCTTCAGAGGTGACACCACATCCGGCTTACCTGATAGACTCTTGTAAAGGATCGAGTCCAAACAATTGCTAATTTCAGCGGCTTGGCGACTAATCTTGTCTTTAAGTTCCCTTGAGTTCTCGTATTGCTGCAAATATTCTGGCTCTATTACCGTGTCTAGATGCTTCCAAAGTGTCTTGATCCGTTGCTCCCGGCGGAAGTTATATTGATACCCCGTAAACAAGCTTTTATGCAGCGTCTCGGTTTGGTAGTAGGCGCAATCCACATCACGTATACGCTGCGCTAGCCAGAGTAGTATTTTACGCACCAGTGTTGCAGCCACGCGATTCTCATAGAGGTCTAGCGTCTCCTCAGGCACCTCGCTTCTGATCCGAGCAGGAGTTATGCGAGTTGCTGTACAAGATTGCCATAACTCTGGTCGGGATGCCAGATGCTCGATCGCATCAGGCGGAATCCGTCGCACTCGATCTATAGGCATGACTCGGCGCTCTACTATAAGCGATCGCCTTGGTCTATTACACACCCGATTCAGAGACGGAAGTGCCTTCGAGATTTCATCATCCAGCAACCTAACATCAGTATTATTGAGCGAATTGAGAATTGTGTTAGGAGAGAAGAACGGCAGAGCCTCCAGTTGCTCTTTCGTAGTCGCTGGGGAAAGATTCATGGCGTTGTCTGCAAAGAGTGCCAAAGCAGCAACCATCGAGTTCTGATCGAGTAGTGTTCGAGTTGGCACCTCAAATTTATAACGCTGGACTCCTGTGACTCCAACGTTGAAAACGCGCACAGAACAGCAACCCTCAGCATTAACTAAAATAGGCAAGTCTAGATCAGGTTTACTCTCTTGAATGAACTTTTCCTCGTTTATCTGGATCTCAATCCCGCTGTCATCTGGACTAAAGGAAATCCGAATTCGGTATTCATCGATGCCGTTGAGAATGCGGCGAGCGCCTGGTTTAATATGTTCTGGCTTGTTATTCCAGCGATTAAGAAGAGAGAGAGTTGCCATCGTACTACCGCTTAAACCTATTGAGTTCGCGATCTAGGAGGTTTACAGAAATTGAAGACTTTCCCAATTGGAAGTTCTTAGCAAAACTTTGACATATGGTATCTAGTACTTCCTTTAGACCTTGGCGAACATTGGGGTCAGTTCGGTTTTGTACCTGCCAAAGCAGCTTCCTGCTAATGAAGTGGTCTAGACCTTTGACAAGAGAGCCACCAGCGGCAACATAAGTCGGAAGGAAGATAAAGAGTTGATCTAGTAACCGCTGCCCGTAACCTACTTGAAAATTATCATTCAGCGCCATACCAATATCTTCAATACACCTTTGTACTGCCTCCCTGTCTGCATTGTTGAAAGATTTGCTCGCATTTGCACAGGCAGCGCTAAACTCACGGATATCTAGGTTGGCTTTTTCTGCTATCCCCAGTTTTTCCTGATTGAAGGCTTCATCGATTTGCAGAACCTGAGCGCGATCATAAACCTTACGAGTAATCTCATAGGTAGACTCATCAGTATTTGCTGTACCAACAAACCAGACATTTTTTGGAATTTGTAGCTTTACCGCGCCATTTTGCTGCTTGAGTCCCTCTGGTAAGTTACCGCCAGTGGGATCATGGTTGAGCAGTTCAATTGCTCTTTCCTCTGGACGGCCTTCCATAATCGAGAGCAAATCGGCAAAGTAGTATTCTACCCGCGATAGGTTCATTTCATCGAGAATGATGAAGTAAGGGTGATAGCGGTAGCGCTTAGTACCTGCCTCATAGATGGCTCTGGAAAACGGGGACTCGTTGAAGGAGCGGAAAAAAGAGTTATACGACCCCATTAAATCGAGTTTGTCTCGCCAACTAGACTGAACCTCAATCCGGGTAGATTTTCCCCCTATTGAGTGAGCGAAGTATTCGGGGAGACTTGTCTTGCCAGTACCACTAACCCCCTGGATGATAATCAGCTTGGAAGCGGCCATTGATGCCATGAAAGCCTGAATGGTATGCTCGTCGTAGTAGTGAGCAAAAAGCGAACTCTTAGATTCGCCTCTTTCAACATCCTCGCGGGTTGGTAAGCTAGCCATCCAAGTACGAGTTCGACGCGCTAAGGCATTAAGATTGTTTCCATCGCCTTGTGTGCCGTAGTCAGCAACAGCAACATCCCTAGTATCCATGTCAGCAAAGTTGGAGAAGGCTTGGATCTTTTTGCCTTTAAGTTCCCCAAATAGTAGCTCAAGTTCTTCTTTCTGCTCGTTGAGATACTGATTGATAAGTTTGAGAGTATCCCTTTCTTTACGCAGGTTTTCTGTGTGTACCCTCTCGATTTGGTGCTGGTGGCGGATGCGTTCCAAGTCATCAACTCTGGCT
>CAXUIG010000107.1:0-9243 GCA_964250845.1 uncultured bacterium
ATTACTCAAATTATTAACCGACTCACCCCTCAAATCAAGGCTGACAGACTACTAGAGCGATGCCCGCAGCTTGCTGGAACTTATCAGCAAGCCAGAGTTGCGTCAGCATCCGGTCTACGCGATAGGGTTCTTCGCCAATATCTTCCAGAAAAAATATCTTGCCTTTTGTATCTGGTTCAAAGGGGGTACCGAGAAGATTTGTAACTAAAGTGAGATTGCCACCTACCAATTGACCCGTGACGCGACCAGGCACAATTGTGATCAGGCGATTGTTACGCTCAACCACTCCATTAGGATTTTTAGGCGGGAGGGCGACTTCCCCAATCGTTGCCGTAGACATAATCGCCCTGCGGAAATGGGCGATCGCATAGTCTCCAACACCAGTAAAACCGGATGAACCATGAAAGGTAACAAGTCCAGTTTGGCGATGAATCCCTAGGAGCAAACTGGTGATGTCGCTGTGACCAACTACCACCTTCGGATGTTTACGAATAAGTTCATAATCTAGCAGGGGTAGCAAACGACTACAACCATAGCCTCCAGAAAAGGTTACAATGCCACGAATATCTGGACGCTGAAACATTTCATTGATATCAGCGGCTCGTTCCTGGTCCTTACCTGCTAGATAACCATACTGCGCTGCGATATGTTGCCCCAATTCCACCTTGAAGCCATATTGCTCCATAGTTTCTTTGGCAATCAGAATTTCCTCCGGTTCATAAGCATTGCTGGCAGGAGCTACCATACCGACAGTGTCTCCCTTTCTGAGTACGGGAGGCTTAATGATTGGTAGTGCTTTAGCTGAATGCCTCCCAATATTAGGTGCAGCGCTTACTTGGGCCACTGATTCATTAGATAAGAATTTAGGTGAATTTGTAGCGACAATCCCTCCAGATGCAGCCAATAAAAACCGTCTGCGAGAGGTTGAACGATGCGTAAGGATTCTATGCCACACTTTTTTCGGCCATGCTCGTGGTTAAAGGTAAGGGCTCCACGGAGCCCTCTGCTAAATGATTTCCTCAGCTTTGCTTCACAACCGACCCCGCAAGAGCTGGGCCATCTCGTTCAGCTTAGGTGAAGCCTCTAGGGCTGTTTCTTCGTTGATCTTTCCTTCCTCATAAATTTTGTAGAGGGACTGGTTCATAGTACACATGCCTTCGAAGTTGCACCGGGGAATTATTGCCTCAATTTCTTCGACTTCGTTGCGAATGATGTAGTCCTTAATAGCGTCGGTGTTGATCATTATTTCGTGAACCGCCGCTCGTTTGCCATCTGTAGTTCGCACTAGACTTTGAGCAATGACGGCGACAAGGGATTCGGCGACCTGAATCCGCATCGGTCCCTGCTCGTCCGGGTTATAAAGGTTAAGAATCCGCTCAATAGTTTTGACTGCACTATTGGTATGGAGGGTGCCAAAAACTAAGTGACCTGTCTGAGCTGCTTTTAGGGCCGTATTAACGGTTTCGCGATCGCGCATTTCCCCAATCAGAATAATATCGGGGTCTTCCCGTAACGCTGCCTTCAGGGCATTGTCAAACTTGAGTGTGTGGATGCCCACTTCCCGCTGCTTAATCAGCGACTTACGACTTTGATGCACAAATTCGACTGGATCCTCAATTGAGATAATGTGCTTGGGCATCTCGCTATTGATGTAGTCGATCATCGCTGCCATAGTCGTGGACTTACCAGAACCAGTTGGCCCCGTAACCAAAATCAAGCCCTTGTGGTAGTGACACAGATCTCGGAAAATCGATGGCGCGTTTAGCTGTTCCATTGTGAGAATTTTCAACGGAATTAACCGTAGCACCATCGCGGGGCCTTTGAGAGCGACAAAGATGTTAATCCGCACCCTCGCCACCCCTTCGTACTGCGTGGCACCGTCGTATTCCAGATACTCTTTAAATTGCTCAATTTGTTGGTGGTTGAGAATCTCCCGTAGCCAGCCAAAAAAAGTCGCTTCGTCAGTTTCTGGATAATCCGTGACTATGATTTGACCCCGTTCGCGGAAGCGAGGTAATTCCCCTACGCCCAAGTGCAGGTCGGAAATCCCCTTTTCATGCGCTTCCCGCACCAATTGTTCTAAAGTTGGTGCTTCACTTCTAACCTGAGTGCGAACAGAACTGGGAGCCTGCCGCTGCGTAAGAGCGATCGCGGCATTATTGGCAGTAGTCTGTCTCGGTGGCGGCGGTGGCGGCATCGGGGGAACGCGGGGTGCAGGAGGCCGGGAAAGCGGTGGATACTGTGATTGTGTCATATACCTACAGACTATCTATATCTCTAGTTTTCCCAGGACACTGCACTTCCTATCATCTTGTTGCCAACGAAAGCCGTTGCTTGAGTGAAATTATGAGAACAAGGCTACCTAATATTAAGAAATATTAATTCAAGTCTCGGCATACTGCCTTTTTAAAGCCTTGCTAGTAAAGCCAGCCATAACTTTTCTTCACAGTAGAGACGGAAACCTTGATTTCAGAAGACTTTTAGCTTCTATATCTTATGGTAGATGTTAAAGGCTGTTCTGATCACTAGTCCAGTATTACCTCATCAGTATTCATAAATACCAAACAGTAACTGTAAAGTTTAGTAAATAAACGATCATCTTAACAGACAGGTTTTATATACTGATTATCAAGAGACAGACTAGGTAAAACTAGTCGAATGGCATTTTACTGAATTTAAATTCTTTCATTTCCTTTGGGAGGAAAAGTTATGGCTTTAGCTCAAAGCTCAATTTTGGGGAAAAAGTATTCTTTGTTTATGATCAAAAGCTTTTTGATCTGGACTTTCACATTGGCAGTTTGCTTGCTGGTCGTAGGTTTTCCGTTAGTCGTTTTGATGGCTACGGTCGGTTCTCTGTTGTCAATTGTTCTGCAACACGTGATGCCGGTCAGTGCCGTTTTGCTGGTAGCAGGCAGTTTAATTGTGTTTAATGTGATGGCAGTGGTTGTCGGTGCTGCTGTCCTAACCCTCAAAGGCATTCACCCCAATGAAGTCAGATGGTTAAACTGGCTTAGCGAGGCAGATCCCCTTCATACTTCCATCTACGCTGCTTGCCCTTTAACTTGTGAGATGAAGGACTAAAGGGTGCTGACCCACCGGAAAAATCGCTCCTTGACGATTTTCTGAGAACAAGTAAATCTGCCCGGTTGAAGCCGGGTTTTTTGATGGGGAAAATTCTCAGCTAGGGACTAGAGTAAGAAGGAGTTCCCGGACTAGTTCCCCTAACCCTAGCTCCTAGCCCCTCTAATGGTGAAGCAAAAACAGCGAGTTTGCATCATATTAGGCACCCGTCCGGAAGCGATTAAACTGGCTCCGGTAATTCAGGTGTTCCAGCGATCGCCCAGCTTTGACACGCAAGTGATTTTGACTGGTCAGCATCGGGAGATGGTTGAGCAAGTAATGCAGCTGTTCGACCTGAAGGCAGATCATGATCTGGAGATTATGCAACCGAGGCAATCGCTAGGTGATATCACTTGCCGCAGTTTACGGGGGTTGGAAGAATTGTTCCAGCAGGTGCAGCCAGAGCTAGTATTAGTGCAAGGAGATACCACCACGGCTTTTGCTGCCGCTCTGGCGGCGTTTTACCAAAAAATCTTAGTGGGGCATGTGGAAGCCGGATTACGAACTAATGATCTGTTCAATCCCTACCCGGAGGAGGCCAACCGGCGTCTGATTTCCCAGCTTAGCTGCCTGCACTTTGCACCTACAACACTTGCTGCGGAAAATCTACAACGCTCTGGGGTGGTTGGTGAAATTCATCAAACTGGCAACACAGTCATTGACGCCCTGCTATTGGTTGCCAAACGCCAACCGGCTTGCTATGTCAGCGGTCTGGACTGGGGAAAATATCGCACTCTCCTGGCAACGGTTCACCGGCGGGAAAACTGGGGTAAACCGCTGCTGTTAATCGCTCAAGGATTTCTGCAAATATTGGAGAAGTTTCCCGATACGGCAATGCTTTTGCCTCTCCATCCAAATCCTACGGTGCGAGAACCCCTGCAGGCACTTTTGGGCAATCATCCCAGGGTGTTCTTAACAGAACCCTTAGACTATTCTAAACTGGTGGGGGCGATTCAGCGCTCGTACCTTCTACTGACAGATTCTGGTGGGTTACAAGAGGAAGCGCCTAGCCTGGGGAAACCAGTTCTAGTGTTGCGAGAAACGACGGAACGACAAGAGGCGATCGCCGCCGGTACTGCCAAATTGGTAGGGACTGACCCAGCCAAAATTGTTTCTGCCGCAACCGAGTTGTTAAGCAACCCAGATGCCTATCAATCAATGGCAACAGCGATTAATCCGTTTGGGGATGGTCGTGCGGCAGAGCAGATTTGCCAAATTGTGGAAAATTACCTCCGAAAGCGATTGTTTCCCTAAAACAGCATCAATCCTTTTCTTTGAGAAGATTTAGTAATTAAACTTTTCAAAGACCGATTAAGCGCATGGTGAGTTGTGAAATATTTCTTTCTGACTGATGGATGGACAGTTGGCAGAGTATGGGCATCTGATGGCCTGTGGAAAGAAACGGCTTGGCGACGGCGACCGGACATTGAGCAAATGAAACTTTGCCTAGTGGAAGAAAGCGAAAAGCTGTGGCTCTATCGAGTGGAAGATGCGGTTTTAACAGTGGAGGTAAGGCAGATCGCGACTGCCCAATTTGACTCAGCTCCTCAGGCCATCGGTCAAGTTGTACTAAAACGGCTGATCACTGCTGAGCAGGTGCTTGAGCGACTTGGTACAGCAGAGGCCAGGTGTCAACTGACAAGTATCCAATTGGTAGTTCAGTAGCAAGGGGCATGATATGGCTTGCAATTGCTTCGGTCAATAGTTACAAGTTTTTAACTTCTTTTCAAGGAATTCCCCATCCTCTATAGGGTGGGCTGTGTATTGCGAACCGGATCTACTGGGTGATAAATGTCTCATCAATTTGCTGACAAAATAGCTAGATGCTACGCAAGAAAAACGATATAGTAGCCATAGTGTTAGCTACCCGTCAATTTAGAGTGAAAGGTAGGATTGGGTAACGGAAGTCAAGAACCGTGAAATTGTTCGGGACATCCATTGCTTGAGAAGTGCTTCTGAACCATGACAATTTGTAGGCAGTTGGATCGAGAAAGATTGCGTTCATCGCATGAAACCATCGGTACGTAAAACAAATTTGGTCGGTTGTACATAGTCTTTTTGGCTACTTGTGCAAAAAGTACGCAGGGACTCTGCGGAAAGGAAACGGCCTGTCGCAGTCAGAGCGCCGGGGATGCGTGGGCAACTGTGCATCTAGGTAGTGGGCGAAAAACTCGCAAGAGAAATAACCAGGAATGCCTAATCGTGAGATTGGGAAGCCCCATCAAGAGCCAGTAATCTGGCAGGTTGGGGAGGATGTCACTAATTCTCATTTTTGTTTGGCTATGGCTGCGCCAAGGCGTAACCCTAAGCATTGCCAAACCGCCCACGCTCTTTTGACCCAAAAGAAAGAGATACTTGTGGTAGTGGTCACTATGTGGCAATAACAAAAAGTTGAAAAATCGAGTTGTATACACAAATCTTCGAGGAGGAGCGTAGTCAATGGGACTACCCTGGTACCGAGTACACACAGTCGTCCTGAACGATCCGGGGCGACTTATTTCTGTACATCTGATGCATACTGCCCTTGTGGCAGGCTGGGCCGGTTCTATGGCTCTGTACGAGCTGGCAATTTTTGACCCCAGCGATCCGGTTCTCAACCCAATGTGGCGGCAAGGCATGTTCGTGCTGCCCTTCATGACTCGCTTGGGTGTAACCCAGTCTTGGGGTGGTTGGAGCATAACCGGCGGCCCCGCAACCGATCCGGGTTTCTGGTCATATGAAGGTGTTGCCGTCGCCCACATTGTCCTTTCCGGCCTGTTGTTCTTAGCTGCCGTCTGGCACTGGGTTTACTGGGATTTGGAACTGTTCAGAGATCCCCGCACGGGTGAACCTGCTCTCGACTTGCCAAAGATGTTTGGCATCCATTTGTTTTTGTCTGGTCTGCTCTGCTTTGGCTTCGGTGCTTTTCACCTGACGGGGCTATTTGGCCCTGGTATGTGGGTTTCTGACCCCTACGGCCTAACTGGTAGCGTCCAACCCGTGGCGCCGGAGTGGGGCCCATCTGGGTTTAACCCCTTTAACCCTGGTGGTGTAGTCGCTCACCATATTGCTGCTGGTATCGTCGGAATTCTTGCTGGTTTATTCCACCTGGCAGTTCGACCCCCCGTACGGCTCTACAAAGCTCTGCGAATGGGAAACATTGAGACCGTACTTTCCAGCAGTATTGCAGCGGTTTTCTTCGCGGCCTTCGTCGTTGCCGGTACAATGTGGTACGGCAGCGCCACCACACCAATTGAACTGTTTGGCCCCACCCGTTATCAGTGGGATCAAAAGTATTTCCAGCAGGAAATCGACCGGCGCGTTCAAACTGGCCTCGCAGAAGGTGCAAGTCTGTCTGAAGCTTGGGCACAGGTTCCAGAAAAACTCGCCTTCTACGATTACATTGGCAACAACCCCGCCAAAGGCGGTTTGTTCCGAGTCGGTCCGATGAACAAGACCAATGGCGTAGCCCTCGCCTGGGTGGGCCACCCAGTCTTCAAAGACAGCGACGGGCGAGAATTGACTGTTCGTCGTATGCCCACTTTCTTTGAAACCTTCCCCGTGCTTTTGACCGACAAAGATGGGGTTGTTCGCGCGGATATTCCCTTCCGGCGGGCGGAATCAAAGTACAGCTTTGAGCAAAGTGGTGTCAACGTTAGCTTCTATGGCGGTGAGCTGAATGGTCAAACCTTTGATGACCCAGCCACGGTGAAGAAGTATGCTCGCCAGGCGATGCTAGGTGAACCCTTTAAATTTGATGGCGATCAGAGTACAAGGTTTGGCGATCTAGCACTCGCGAAGCCTGATGGTGTGTTCCGCACCTCTCCCAGAGGCTGGTTTACCTGGGGACACGCCACATTTGCCCTGCTGTTTTTCTTTGGGCATATCTGGCATGGCTCCCGGACTATCTTCCGGGATGTGTTTGCTGGTATTGACCCAGACCTGGAAGAGCAGGTCGAGTTTGGTCTGTTCCAGAAAGTGGGTGACTTGACAACCCGCAAGAAGGAAACTGTCTAAATCTTTGTAGCAAAACGAGATTTTTTCGGGAAGTCGCTACACCCCTTGTCTCGCTCGTGTTAAGAACGGTCAACGACTAATTTGGCACTTATGTGACAAGCAAGTTAGTTTAACCGTTCTTTTCTTTTGCTTGGTACACTATTACTAGCTCGATGCTTAGGAAGTTGTGATATGGAAAGCGTTGCTTACATTTTGATTCTTGCCCTAGCTATAGGTACACTTTTCTTTGCGATCGCTTTTCGGGAACCGCCTCGGCTTCCTAAAAAGTAGATCCCTGAGCCCAAGCTATCAAGCGCAAGGGTTGAATCTATCATTCTAACCGCTGCTACCTCCGTGGTAGCAGCGGATGAGTTCATTTTTACTGTCAACCCGTTAAAGGACTTTCCCAAATGCAATGTCCTTTCTGCCAGCATCCAGATAACCGGGTGCTTGAGTCGCGCTCAACGGAAGCAGGACAAAGTATCCGAAGGCGGCGGGAATGTTTAAATTGCCAACGTCGCTTCACTACTTACGAACGCATTGAGTTTGTGCCGGTTACGGTGCTCAAGCAGGACGGGCAGAGGGAGTCGTTTGACCGTTCAAAATTACTCCGGGGAATTGTGAGAGCTTGCCAGAAAACGGGGATTGCTGCGGAGCGACTAGAGGCACTGGTGGATGAAATTGAATCTGAACTCCAACAGCGAGCCGTGCGAGAGGTCAGCAGCTATGAAATTGGTGAATTAGTTCTTCAGCAGCTCAGAGATCTCAGCGAAGTCGCTTATGTGCGTTTTGCTTCTGTCTATCGCCAATTCCAAAGTGTTCGAGATTTCGTACAGACGTTAGATGAGCTATCACAACACGAAACCACCCCAGCAGAAGTAGCAAAAAATACTCCCACTGATTTAAAACCGTCCCACTCAGAATATGAGTTCACGCACTCTTAGCGCTCAGGTATAATAGAGGGTCGGGACGCTGATGCGTCTCGATTCAGCTCTCCTACGCTAGGATGGAGTGAAGATGTAGGTGTTAAATGCCCATCACCGGCGTGCATATACATCGATAGGAGGCCAAACCTTACGATACGAATATCAGGAAACAATCAGCATGGTCAATCAGAAATTAACTGCCACAGAAATTGGCTTTACTCACGAGGATTTCGCTGCCCTACTCGACAAATACGACTATCACTTCAGTCCCGGTGATATTGTAGCCGGTACGGTATTCAGTATGGAGCCGAGGGGCGCTCTGATTGACATTGGTGCTAAAACAGCTGCTTACATTCCAATTCAGGAGATGTCTATCAACCGGGTAGATGCCCCGGAAGAAGTTTTACAGTCCAATGAAACACGGGAATTCTTCATCCTCACTGATGAGAACGAAGATGGACAACTGACACTTTCCATTCGCCGTATTGAGTACATGCGGGCTTGGGAGCGAGTACGGCAACTGCAAAAGGAAGACGCCACAGTGCGCTCGAGTGTTTTTGCCACTAATCGTGGTGGTGCTTTAGTGCGGATTGAGGGCTTGCGTGGCTTTATTCCGGGCTCTCACATCAGCACCCGCAAACCCAAGGAAGACTTGGTAGGGGAAGAACTGCCGTTGAAATTCCTGGAAGTAGACGAAGACCGCAATCGTCTGGTTCTCTCGCACCGCCGAGCGTTGGTTGAGCGCAAGATGAACCGACTGGAAGTCGGCGAGGTGGTGATTGGTACGGTTCGCGGAATCAAACCCTACGGTGCCTTCATAGATATAGGCGGTGTGAGTGGTCTGCTGCACATATCTGAGATTTCCCACGATCATATTGACACGCCTCATAGTGTGTTCAATGTCAATGATGAAGTGAAAGTCATGATCATTGACTTGGATGCCGAGCGAGGTCGCATTTCCCTCTCCACAAAACAGCTGGAGCCTGAACCAGGAGACATGCTCAAAGATCGCGATCTGGTCTATGAAAAAGCGGAAGAAATGGCGGCTAAGTACCGGGAACAGATGCGAGCCAAACAGCAGGGTATCACTATTGCCAGTCCTGAAGATGATCCTGAATTGTCTGAAAGTATTGAGGATCTCTCAGAAGAGGACATACCCTCAGCAGTTGAAGAGGACATACCCTCAGCAGTTGAAGAGCATATACCCTCAGCAGTTGAAGAG